>CAKUYZ010000002.1 GCA_934717675.1 uncultured Bacteroidales bacterium | reverse complement strand
TTACGTTATCACATAGCATTTATTTCCACATAATTCAAAACAGCTTCAAATTCAGGAAATACAAATAACATTTTAGTAATGTGTAAACGATGATGCTGAGATAAAGGCGAAAATTGCCGCTGCCAGAAAAGAACTTTGGGATGTTCGTGACAAACTGAACGACAAGAAGATGAAACTCATAAAAGCCAGAACGCAACTTGACGAATTACAGAAAGATACATCTTATGTCGCTGCAAGAAACAAGGAAATCGATGCCGCCTTTGAGAAGTCTGCCATTTCATACCAGCTGCAGATAATCAATAAGATTTGGCACAGGCAGGCATGAAGGTGTTGTCAGAGATTGCAAATATCTATCCTCGCACGATGAGCATTCTCTACAGCTGTCTTTTTGACGATAGCTTTGCTATGAATTTTATCAATCATAGTAAAAAAATCACCTATTGTGCAATGCACTTGTACATCGGCTATATCAACGAGGCAACTAACTTCGCTGAAAGTCAAGGCCGCGGTAGCGACACCGAGGATTGGGGACGTGAGAAGGACGAAGATGAGAATGGATAAGGCGTTGTTTGCGACAAGCAACTCGGATGGTAAAGCCCGAGTGCGGACGAAAAATAAAGCGATAGATTTGCAGTCTCAATGGAAGGTATAGACTTCATTGAGGTCATAATTAGTTAGAATGTTGCCATCACAAAATCAACAATAAGCTCTTTTCTTTTGTCAATTTTAGCCTTGTCCCAAAGATGATCCTGTTCCGTCATGTTACGGATTTCCTGTTGCTGGAGTAACTGGGTATAGGTGTTTCGTTTAGTTTCAAAAGTAGTGTTCCCGATAGATTCGTTATGATGGCCAGAAAGCAGCAAGTAGTTCCCGAGGCAATTTAGATACGACTCTCTAAATTCATCATCGTATGGGCAATAGCCACTATTGGCATCTTGATTCTCTGTGTTTGGAGCAATATGCTCACACTGAGATTTCTCCACAGCATCATAACGTTTCAACCCATAGCCAGACTTGCCCTTTTCTATGAGGTGATTCTCATAAAGCCAAAGGATGATTTTGGCAATGCCGTGCCCTCCATCGAAATTGCCTTCAAGCATACGTTTGAACTCCACGTTGTTCCAATAATCCCACCATCCGTCTGTTGTAGTCTTCATCCATTCTATATGATTGACAACAGCATGAATGTCACCTTCAAATTTCTTGAAGACCTCATTCAATCTCCATGTGAGAACAGCGCGTGTACCAATAACTCTGTGACGCAAAAATATAGAGGTTAGAGCCTTGGCTAATAATCTGAAATCGTCATCAGATACGCCATTGCTGTAAGCCTTGATTACAAATGGGAAAATAATAGCAGGCTGTCCGATAATCCGCAGTGTGTGTACCATAATATCCGTTTGCTCGTTGTGGAAGAAAACGGTCATTTGTTCAAAACTGTCAGCAAGTGAATGGGTGAAACTGCGAATGAAATTGATGCGTGAATTATCTTTCCCTAATTCCTCATCCACTTTTTGCAAGGCATTGCTTGCATCCAGACTATTGAAGTACACACGCAAAGTGTATGTGAGAATATCATCCTCATCTATATTGCCTTCTATCTTTGATATAGATTTGTAGATGAGTTCAAAGCGATTCTTGACCTCTCTTATCAACTCTGCTTTCCTAACCTCAGATGTACTATAAAGATGAATGTTGTATAAGAATTGCGCTTTGATTATTTCAAGGTTGATGGTCTCTTGCCACGGTTGTTCTGAAAGATGAACATTGTATGGCTTCTGCCTCATCCTTTACTGTGTGCGTGGTGCAAGTGGCATTTGCGACTGCGTCCAACATAATATGCAAAGACTCGTTATCATACACCTTCAATTGACTCACAAAGTAGTCGTAAGCTGCAACAATACGTTTCTTTGATTCGGTGTCCAGTCCATTGTGATCTGTTTTCACTTTATTGATGACATAGTCACGGAATAATTGATCGTCGTAATCAACTGTTGAAAACCTGTAGGTTTGTCCAACCTTAACAAGAGTACCATAAAGGAACTGGTCATCCTCTGATAATGACTCGGTCAACTCTTTCAATCTGCTGTAAATGGCAGAAATGAAAATTGTTATAGTGATCAAGCGCTGTTGCCCATCAATGATGGCGAATGAGCGATTGCCATTTTCTTCAAAAAGAAAATGACCAAAATAATAACTTGATGTAGTATGACTTTCTACATAGTCCTGCAGGTCTGCAAGGAACTGCCTGGTCTGCTTGTCTTCCCAAGAATATGCTCTTTGATATATCGGTACGAAAATATTTTTGTCCGACAACATTTGGCGTATATTCGTTGAAGCGTCCATAATAAATATATTTGAAAATCAATGAGTTTTATCGCTATGGCTGCACAGGCTTCCGCATCTGCCATAGCATGATGATGTTTTGTGAGGTCATATCCACAGTATGCAATTGCTCTGGATCTGCCACGAACCGTCTGCTGATTGACGCAAGTGTGGTCCCCTCAACCTTGGCGGGCTTGCAACTTTTACACTTTCGCTCTAAAGCCCCATGACAGTGTCAACGTCGAGGCCAGTGAGCTCAGCGACCCTCTCTGGAGCCACGCCCTTGGCCAACATGCCTTTTGCCACCCTCCTCATGCCTATCTCAATGCCTTTGGCCACGCCCGCCGCCATGCCCTCGGCAACGCCCTGCTCGCGGGCTGTGTCCATGCTGTTCTTGATGTCGCGATAGGCCTTCAGGCTGTCCTCGTACGTCCGCAGCTCGGACGGAGTGAACTGGGCTATCTCAGCCTCCTGGAACAGGCGCTGGAAGACGCGCTCCTTCAGGGCCTTCGGGCGCCCGTCTATGCGGGACAGGTTCTTGAGGACGTAGAACCACTTGTCCCTTATGTCCTCCAGCTCGTCGGCAGTCTTCGTGAAACGGCCTATCTCTATGTACTTGAGCAGCAGCTTGGTGTAGAACGTGCGGCCCGTGGCCACGTCCTGGAGCATCACGTCGTGGCATATCTCGCCGGGGTCGAACGCAGGGTCCGAGTAGCTGAAGTTCAGTATCGCGATGACGTACACCTTGTCCAGGCGGAAGTCCCACTCCGAGCCCTTACGGGCCTGCTTGCGGATCGGGAACGTGGAGTAGAAGATGGAGCGGTCCTTGAAGTATTTCTGGTAGGCGTTCTGCATCTCGACTATGAAGCGCTCGCCGCGCTCGTTTTGGCAGTAGACGTCGAAGATGGCCTTGCGGTCCGTCAGGACGTCGCCGACGCTCTCGCCGTTGAGGTACATCACGTCCTTCACCACTTGCTCGCCCTGGAAGAGAGAGTTGAGGAAGTCTATCAGAAGGTCTTTGTTCGGCTTGGAGCCGAATATGCGCTTGAAGCCGAAGTCCGTCAGAAGGCTTATGTACTTGTCCTCTATCTGTCTCATGTCTTGGTAGGTTTAGAGGTTTCAAATATAAGCAATTGGCACATGCCTGAGGCTATGGCCGCTCAAAAAGAAAGCCAGCCCGCAAGTGTCTTTCCTTGCGGGCCGGCCATCAACTACGGCTTGTCTATTTCTGCCCGTTGAGTGTGGACACAGCTTTCCCGCCATCTGGCAGCGAGACTGTGACGGTCACTAGACCCGTCTTCTCCCCCGCGCCTCGCAATATTATCTGCGCATGGCCCATAAACGATTCGAGACGGGCATTGGCCTTGTCTTGGCCCGTAGGCCGCTCCTGAGCCTTGAACCCGGGATCCCCGTTTCCCCAACCAAGGATTTCCGCAGGGCCGGACACGTTTACCTCTAGTGTCTCGCAAGCGTCTGGCACGAAGCGGCCCTTTTTGTCGAGCAGGGTCACGTCCACCACCACGCACTGCTGATTGCCAACCAGCGTGGGTTTGCTCACTTCGAGCCGCAGGGCCTCGGCTTGGCCCGTGGTCTCCAGACGCGTGGTCTTGACCCTTTTGCCGCCCTTGTATCCGCGGGCCTCAAGCCTGCCGGGCTTATATGTTGTTTTCCACACCAAGTGGCTGTCTTTCTCCATCTTCTGGCGGCCGAGGCTCTTGCCGTCTTGCAGCAGCTCCACTTCGTCCATATTGGAGTAGCACCACACCTCGACCTCTTGGCCCTCACGGCCCTTGAGGTTCCAATGGGGGAAGATGTGAAGGACTGGCTCGGCTGTCCATGCGGCCTTGAGGTAGTAGGCCTCGTCTTTGGGGAACCCGCAATAGTCCAAGATTCCGAACTGCGAGCCTGTGGCTGGCCACTTCATGGGATTGGGCTCTCCGCGATAGTCGAAGCCTGTCCAATAGAACACACCCGCGGCCCAGCCGTTGTCTCGGTAGAACTTCCACCCGCGCTCAATGACATTCTTCTCATGCCCCTCTCGGCTCTCTCCGGCCATGTTGATGCTCTTCATCCAGCCGCGCACCGAGTCGGTCTCATAAACCCCTCGCGTGCCGCAGGCGCTAGTTTCCTCGGTGCCTATGACCACCCAGTCGGGATGTTCGCGGTGCCTGTTCCACACATCGTTTTGCACAATGTAGTTGTATCCGTGGATGTCAACTTGCTTGGTGAGGCCGAAACCGCCAGAGTTGCCGTAGGTGTAGAGGCGCGTGCTGTCTATCCGCCTTGCGTAGTCTATCATGGCGCGGGCTATCTTCTCCCCTTTGGCGTCGCTCTCTATCCACCATTCCTCATTGCCTATGCTCCAAAGAATTACGGATGGGTGATTTCTGTCGCGTTCAATCATTTTGCGCAACAGCGTCAGGTGCTCGTCGTTGACACCCATAAGGCGGTTCTCGTCTATCACAAGCATGCCGAGGGAGTCGCACACATCGAGCATGGCAGGCGTGCCGGGGTTGTGAGAGAGGCGTATGGCGTTCATGCCCATCTCTTTGAGTTTGTTGACCTTGTAAACCCACAAGTCTTTGAGCAGGGCCGTGCCCACGCCCGCATGGTCGAGATGGAGGTCGGAGCCCACAAGTTCTAACGGCTTGCCATTGAGCAAGAAGCCGTCGGTGGTGTTCCACCCCAGCGTCCGGAGGCCCACCTTGGTCTCGATGGCGTCACGCTCCTTGCCTTTGGCCGAGACCGAGGTGCGGAGGGTGTAGAGGTAGGGGTCGGAGACGCTCCACAGGCGCGGGGCCGGCACGGCAAGGTCCCCATCCGCGCCTTCCGCCACCACGTTGCCCAAAGCGTCTATGAGTTTGTGCGAGGCCGGGGCCGTTGACGATGTGGCGACGCGGAGCTTGCCGCCCTCCCACGCCGCGAAGACATTGTCTATGTGGCAGTCTTTGTCCCGCTTGACCAACCATACGTCTCGGTATATGCCTGCGCCCTCGTAATACCAGCCCTCCTCGGTAGTGGCGTCGCAGCGCACTGTCAGGACGTTGTCTCCGCCATAGTTGAGATATTCCGCCACGTTGTAGGTCTGGCGGGCGTATCCGCTGGCCTCATGACCCAGATAGAAGCCGTTGCAGAAGACTTGGGCGTTGCGGAAGACCCCCTCGAACTGGACGTATATGTCGCGCCCCTCATCGGCCGCGTTCACGGCGAAGTGGCGTCGGTACCAGCCCACGCTGTTTTGCGGGTAGCGCCATCCCACTTGTTTGTATCCGTGTGAGTGGCTGGCCTCGGCCGCATAGGGCAGGTCCACCACCCAGTCGTGCGGCAAGGTCACCCGTTGCCACGTCGAGTCGTTGAATTCCGGATTGGCGGGCCCCTGGTTTTGCCCCACCGCCTTGGTGAGGTAGGTGAAATATTCTGTGCCGTGGGTGAAGTCGGCCTCCATGGAGGCGGCGTCGCCGAGGTGGAAAGTCCAGCCGTCATTGAGCAACGTCGTCTCGCGTTGCGCCATCGCCACGGCGGGCGACAGGCATAGCGCGAGGGTGGCGAGGAGAAGGTGGTTATGTCTCATTTCGTCAAGATGATTTTATTTTTGTTTGCGCAAATTTAGCATTTGTTTGCGGGCAATTGGGCCTTTAATGTTATCTAGAGGTGACGTTACGCCCTTCCGCCACTCTTAAAATAACAGAACGCGGGCGGAGTTGGGAACTCAGCCCCACTCCGCCCGCGGCTATCGTTTCGTCTTTTTTGCTCTCGCCCGGCTCAACGCCCCAGTTTCATAAGCCTCACAGCCGAGGCCATGAAGGAGCGCAACTCCGGACAGTCGGACTGCAAGATGTCATCTTGGCTTCCGTCCCACAACTTATGGCCCGCCTCGATGAAGACGATATGCTCACCTATGGTGAAGACGGAGTTCATGTCGTGAGTGTTGATGATGGTGGTTATCCCACTCTCGTGAGTGATGGCGGATATGAGGGAGTCAATCACCCCGGCCGTCACCGGGTCGAGACCCGAGTTGGGCTCATCACAAAAGAGGTAGCGCGGGTTCTGCACAATGGCTCGGGCAATGGCCACTCGTTTTTGCATTCCGCCAGAGATCTGGGCGGGGAAGAGGCCATCGGCCGCAGCGTCGAGGTTGACGCGGCGGAGGCACTGCTGCGCCCTGCGGCGACGCTCGGCGGCGGAGAGCGTGGTGAACATGTCTAGCGGGAAGCGGACATTCTCCAGCACCGTCATAAAGTCGAAGAGGGCCGAGCCCTGAAAAATCATGCCCACCTCTTGCCGCAGGCGCAGCCGCTCGTGACGGCCCATGCGGGTGACGTCGCGCCCGTCATAGAGGATGGAGCCCTCGTCAACGTCATATAGGCCCACGAGACTCTTGAGCAGCACCGTTTTGCCAGACCCGCTCTTGCCAATGATGAGGTTGGTCTTTCCGTCTTCAAAGACGCCGCTCACCTCGTGCATGACCTTGCGGCCGTTGAAAGTCTTAGATATGTTCCTTGCCTCGATCATGACAGCATGAGTTGGGTTACGAGCAGGTTTACCATGAGGATGGTGACGCAGCTCACCACCACGCTCTTGGTGCTGGCTCGGCCCACGTCTAGGGCGCCACCCGTGACGTAATATCCAAAAAATGAGGACACGGAGGCTATGATGAAGGCGAAGAGCGTGCTCTTGAAGAGGGAGTAGAAAATGTAGAACGGGCGGAAGGTGAAGTGGAGGCCATATATGAAGTCGTCTGACGGCACCATGCCCGTGGTGAAGCCGGAGAACCAGCCGCCGACTATGCCTATGCACATGCTGTACACGACAAGCAGCGGCACGCTGACCACCATGGCCACCACCTTGGGAGCTGCGAGAAAAGAGGCGGAGTTGATGCCCATGATGTCCAGGGCGTCAATCTGCTCCGTTATTCTCATAGTGCCTATCTCGGACGATATGTTGCTGCCCACCTTGCCTGCCAAGATGAGGCAGACTATGGTGCTGGAGAACTCGAGGACTATGGTCTCTCGCGAGGCGTAGCCGATGGTGTAGGTGGGGATGAAGGGGTTGTCTAGGTTGTTGGCCATCTGGATGGTGACGACGGCGCCAACGAAGAAAGATATGAGCGTGACGATGCCGAGCGAGTCTACCCCCAACTTATACACCTCCTGCAATATCCGCCTGCCGAAGACACTCCATTTCTGCGGCACCGCCGCCACCTGCGCCATGAAGCGGCAGTAGCGTCCCACGAGCGATATGGCGGAGTCAAAGAACATCATCTCCGGCCCCCTCCATCAGGCTGAGCGGGCGCGGCCTGCGGAGGCAGCGCCCTGAAGGCGGCCCGGACGGGCTCTGACATGGGCTCGACGCCCGCGGCCCCGCTGGCCACCTGGTAGGGTCGCAGGCCAAACATGGCGAGCGACGCCAGCATGTGATCCACCAGTTGTGATATGACGGCCTCATGCTCCTCCCACACCTTGGTCTTGGAGAAACAATACATCTCCACTGGCAGGCCGTATTGCGTGGGCTGGAGATAGCGGACCATGAGCTTCATACGCGTCGAGGCGTCGGGGTCCTGGATCTGCGGGTTGCGGATGAGGTAGGCATAGATATACTCGCGGTAGAGGGTCAGGTTGGTGAGCTGATCTTGCGAGCCGTCGCCACCGTCGGCGCGGCGCTGGAAGAAATAGTAGAGTTCGGGCATAGTCTCAAAGCGGCGCGCCTCATCGTCTGTGAGGAAGCGGACCGAGGCCATGTCTATGCATATCGAGCGCGTCAGCCTTCGCCCAGCGCTCTCGCTCATCCCTTTCCAGTTGGTGAACGCGTCGGACAGGAGGGTGGATGGCGGCACGGTGGTTATGGTGTTGTCCCAGTTGCGTATTTTCACGGTGTTGAGGTTCATCTCCACCACCACGCCGTTGGCGTTGGCCTTTGGCACCACAATCCAGTCTCCAACGGCAAGCATGTTGTTGGCCGACAGCTGAATGCCAGAGACGAGGCTCTGTATGGTCTCTTTGAAGACGAGTGACATGATGGCCGCCGACGCTCCAAGGCCCGCCAGGAGGGCCTCCGGGCTTCGGCCAATGATGATGGAGACCATCACGATGACCATGAGGATGAAGATGACGTAGGTGATGAGCTGCTTGAGGCTCTTGAGAGACCGCACCCTGGGATATTTGGCGCTGATGAGGTCGAACACAGAGTCGAGCAAGGCCAAGATGAAACGGCCAATGCTGAAGGTCATGTAGAGATACACGACTTTCATATACAGTGTGTTCAGCCAATTGTCCGTGTGCATGGCCAGGCCGAAGGCCACCATGGAGAATATGGACGGCAAGAACGCCGCGCGGCGCAAGACGCGGTCGTTGAAGACGTAATCGTCCCAATCTGACGGCGTGCGGATGATTATTCGCTTGACGACAGAGAAGAGGATGACCTTGGCCACCCAATAGAGAGAGACGGAGATGACGGTGGAGAGGACCACCATGATGAGGGTGGCCACGGTGTCTGACGCCCCGTTGACGCCACAGACCTCCAACAGCCATCGGGCGATGTCAATAAACGCGCCGTGCGCCTCTTTTGCCGCCTCGAGCTTTGCGACGGCCTCGCTACTATCCATAGAAAGCTACGTTATAATTAGTTTCTCGCCTCAAGGTTTGCTGATCACCTGCACTGTGCAGTTGATCACGCCGGCCTGAATCATGCCCAGTTTCTCGGCCGCGGCGCGGCTCACGTCCACCACCCTGCCAGCCTTGAAGGGGCCACGGTCGTTGATGCGGACGTCCACGCTCTGACCCGTGGCGGTGTTTGTGACGCGCACCACAGTGCCAAAGGGCAGGGTGCGGTGCGCTCCCGTGAATTTCCGCTTGTCATATTTCTCGCCACTGGCCGTGGAGCGACCATGGAACTTGTCTGCGTAATATGACGCCTGGCCTTTCTCCACCTTGCCTTGGGGCTTGGTCTGCGAGCCTGCCTTGGAGGTCTGCCGCCCCTGCTGCTTGGCTGGCGCTGGCTGCCTCTTGGTGGTCTGCGACGCAGTCTTGCCTCCGCTGACGACCCTGTGCGTGGTCTGTCGCGAAGTGCTTTTTTCTGACGAGCAGCCGGGCAGCGTCAGGGTCGCGGCCAAGAGCAGTAAAGCCACGGCCGTCAGGCCTCGGCGCAGCCATGGCGCCACATTGCGAGTTGTCATGGGCGAGGGAACGTTACTTGAAACTGTTCATACGGCAGATGTATTTGCCGATGATGTCGAACTCAATGTTGACCACGGAGCCCACGGTTATGTCGCGGAAGTTGGTGTGGTCATGCGTATAGGGTATTATGGCCACGGAGAAGCCGTCATCGAGGCTCTCCACCACCGTGAGGCTCACGCCATTGACGCACACGGAGCCTTTCTCAACGGTGAAATAGCCCTCGCGCGCCTTTTGCTTGTCCACTGAATATCGGAACTTGTAATACCAGCTGCCGTCGGCCTCGCTGACGCTCTCGCAGCGCGCCGTGCAATCGACGTGGCCTTGGACAATGTGCCCGTCTAGGCGGCCGTTCATCAGCATGCTGCGCTCCACGTTCACCACGTCTCCTGGCTGGAGCAGGCCCAGGTTGCTCCTCCGTAAGGTCTCGGCCACGGCCGTGACGACATAGGAGTCGGCATTCTTGCTCACCACAGTGAGGCACACGCCGTTGTGCGCCACGCTTTGGTCTATGGTCAGATCGTGCGCGAATGCGCAACGGAGCGTCAGGTGAACGTTGCCACCGTCTTTGCGGACTGCCACGACGGTGGCCGCTTCCTCAACTATTCCTGAGAACATCTTCTTATTTGTCTTGCAATTAGGTCAGTGCGCCGCACAACGGCGGGGCGTTGGCAAAAGTATGGCAAAAAGGGCAAAAAGAAAAATCTGGCCACCGCCACCCTCACCGCGCGGGGGCAAGAGGCGGGCGGGGAACCTGCGCGGCGGCTTGAGCCGAGTTGCGCGGCGTTGTTTAGGTGATATACTCAAAAAGGGACGGACTAGGGCAAAAAGGATGGTGACAGTGGACAATATGACGATAAAAATATTAGCTTTGTGAAAAATAGAACGATTCAGACACGGCAAAAGGACACATAAAATATCATTATGGACAATAATAGCATAGACTGGGGCAACCTTGGTTTCGGCTACATGAAGGCCGACTATAACGTGCGTTGCTATTACAGGGACGGCAAGTGGGGTGAGATTGAGACCTCGTCGGAGGAGACCATCCACATCCACATGGCCTCCACCTGCCTCCACTATGGCCAAGAGGCCTTTGAGGGCATGAAAGCTTTCCGCGGCAGAGACGGCAAGATCCGCGTCTTCCGCATGGACGAGAACGCCAAGCGACTTCAGCACACGAGCGACGGCATCATGCTGGCCAAGCTGCCGATTGAGAAGTTCGAGGAGGCCGTGCGCAAGGTCATCAAGCTCAATGAGCGTTTTGTCCCGCCCTATGAGAGCGGCTGCTCGCTCTACATCCGCCCGCTGCTCATAGGCATCTCGCCGCGCATCGGCGTTGGCCCGTCGTTGGAATATCTGTTCCTCATCTTCGTCCAGCCCGTGGGTCCCTATTTCAAGGACGGCTTCAAGGCCACGCCGGTGGTAATCCTCCGCCAGTATGACCGTGCCGCGCCTCTCGGCACCGGCACGTATAAGGTGGGCGGCAACTACGCTGCCAGCCTCGTGCCTGGCGACCTTGGCCATAAGATGGGCTATTCCGCCGTCTTGTATCTTGACGCCAAGCAGAAGAAATTCGTTGACGAGTGTGGCCCGGCCAACTTCTTCGGCATAAAAGACAACACATACGTCACGCCAAAGTCCACCTCCATCCTGCCCTCCATAACCAACATGAGCTTGCAGCAGTTGGCCGAGGACATGGGCATGAAGGTTGAGCGCAGGCAAATTCCCGAAGAGGAGCTGGCCACGTTTGAGGAGGCCGCCGAGTGCGGCACGGCAGCCGTGGTGAGCCCCATCTCGAAGATTGACGACATAGACCTGAACAAGAGCTACGAATATTGCAAAGACGGCAAGCCAGGCCCCGTCTGCACCGCCCTCTACCACAAGCTCCGCGCCATTCAATATGGCGATGAGCCAGACACTCACGGATGGGTCTCCATCATTGACTAACAGCCGCGCTAAAGCGCAGCGCAGGCCGCCCCGCAAGATTTGCGGGGCGGCCTTTATGTTTGTGCATAAAGGACAAGAAAGCCCCCAAGCACAATGTGCATCGGGGGGCTTGCGCGCTGCAATTAAGCTAACGCCCGCCATTGTCTCACCTGCGCTTGCCTACATCAACGCCAACGCGGAAGACGAACGAGTTCTGCTTCACGTCGATGTCTGCAGACCCATAACGGCCCGCGTCTATGGAGAGGGTGCCTGGCATGGTCTCGTAGCCGCAGGAGATGTTTAGCCTCTTGATGCGCACGCCGAAGTTCATGTTCATATACACACCGCCAAGAGAGGTTTCATCGTAGCCACTTAGGCTGGCATAGCCTCCAAGGCGATATTCCAAAAACGGGCTGACCTTCTTGTCCACAATGTCGTAGCGAAAGGCTGCGAAGATGGGGAACAAGACGTCGAACTCCTCAACAGTCTCGTCAGAACCTTGCCAATAGATGTCATCACCCCCGGCGTAGAAGCGGAAGCCGAAGCCTCCGCCAAGGAAGATGTGAGGGTTGAACTGGAAGCCGTGAGCCGTCATGATGCCGATGTTAGTGCGAGAGAAATCAAGACCGTCGGTCTCTAGATTGCCGCAGATCAGGCTGCCGTCCACAAATCCGCGGTAGCCGCGGGTCAAGAGTTTGGAGCCTGTTGGTTGCTCTTGCGCAAACGCGTTTCCGCAGGTGGAGAGTGCGAGCGCAGCCGCGGTGATTAGGGGAATTAGCTTCATATGGTTGTTTTTAACTGCTCGCGAAGTAACAAATAAAATCGGCAATATCGGGTGCCCACTCTGTCCATTTGGCAGCAAGACAAAGCCCCCCGCGCATCGCTGCGCAGGGGGCTGTACTTCTCTCCCCTTCCGGCCGGCTCTACTCGTCAAAGATCTCGTGGAGCTTGTGACGCACCTTTGAGAGCGTCACGGTTGAGAGGAGGACGCGGCCATCCGGCCCAACCACCACGACAGAGGGAATCCACTTGATCCCGTAGGCCTTAGCCACTTCGGAGTCTTGCCATTTCCTCAGCTCGCTAAGCTGAAGCCAGTCCATGGCGTTATCCTCCACGCACTTGACCCACGCCTCCTTCGAATGGTCGAAAGAGACCCCCACGAACATGGCCTTGCCACCGTAGACCTCGCGGAGGAGCTTGACCGAGGGGATGTCTCGACGGCAGTCGGGACACCACGACGCCCAGAAGTCAAGCACCACCACGCGCCCCCTCCAGTCGGAGAGGCGATACACCTCACCGTCTTTGTCAGCCACGGCGAAGTCTGGGGCCTCGACCCCCTCCGCCACAAGAGAGCTGCCATAGGTCTGGTCCTCGTCTTCGGCCGTGAGGCCCAGCACCAGGGCGCAAAGGGCGGCGGCCACGACGAGAGACAGCAGGATTGGGATTTTCTTTAGGTACATATGTGTGAATAAGTTATTTGTCTGCACGTATACGCAAGTCTCGGCCGCTCGGTTGCGGCAAGACAGTCCGAGCTCCAGAATCTATACATAGCAAAACCCGACAGGCGCGCCGCGCCTTGTCGGGTTTTTGACGTCGAGGCTCGCTTGCGGCCTCTATACAGTCATGATGTCTTTCTCCTTGAGAGCGTACATCTCGTCCACTTTCTTGATGTAAGCATCGTGGATTTTCTGGATCTCCGCCTCTTTATCTTTCTGTACGTCCTCGCCAAGACCCTCTTTTTTGAGTTTCTTGACGTTTTCAATGGCGTCTCTTCTGATGTTGCGGATGGCCACTTTAGACTCCTCGGCCGTCCTCTTGGCGAGTTTTGCCAAGTCGCGGCGTCGCTCCTCTGTGAGGGGTGGGATCATGATTCGGATCATCTCGCCGTTGTTGTCTGGGTTGAGGCCGAGGTTGGCGGCCATGATGGCTTTCTCAATGGGGCCTATCATGGTCTTCTCCCAAGGCTTCACGGCTATGGTGCGCGGGTCCGGGACGGTGACGTTGGCCACCTGAGCCAGGGGGGTTGGAGCGCCGAAATACTCCACCTTTATGTCGTCCAGCACGTGGGGGTTGGCCTTGCCCGCCCTTATCTTTCCAAGCTCATAGTCAAGATGCTCAATGGCTTTGCCCATCTGCTCCTTCAACTCTTCCATTATGAGCTCAAGTTCGTCCTCCATGTCTATTTCTTATTGTAGATTTGTTATATCCTCGCCAATCTCGCGCCCCTAAATTTGGCCCAGGAGGAACTCCTTCTGCCGCTCTTGTGGGCGATAGAAATATACCACGCCGTAGCGCTGGCACATCTCCCTTTTTTCGTCAGTGTCAACAGGCTCAACGCTGCCCTCCACCTCGTTCCACAAATGGAGGATGATCTCGTCGGCCTTCACCCGCGCCTCTTCGAGTTTGTCCTTGAATTTTTGGACGGTCTGCAAGATGTCGCGATGCTTGTTGTAGTTGTCTTCGAAAATTTGGAGCTTCACCTTCACCAGTGCGATGGAGGGATTGTAGATCCTGTTGCCGCCGCCATTGGCCATGCGAGCCTCCTCGCCTTCCACAATCTTGCGGCCCCAATCCACCAGCGCTTTGTCGGCAGAGAGATCGGGCACCGCGTTGCCGCAGGCATCCAGCCCCAGCATGTCTCTGGCGGCTGGCTTAATCTCGCCGCGCGCCACGCACATATTGAACACCTGGACAAAGTGAGACAGATATAGCCTCGCCACACGTCCGGAATCAGCCACCTGACGGCTCGCGGCGGCTTGACGCTCTTTGCAATCTAGGCACTGCTGCACTGTCTGCTCAAAAAGCGGGGTGAAGGACTCCGCCTCCAGAGCCGTCTTCTGCGAAAACATCAAGTCGGCGGGCGAGACCTTTCTCACCTGCTCCAAGGCGGCTTTGAGAGACCGCAACCTGGCCTGATCCGTATTTGGCAGACGACGATATGGCATATCTATGACAACTGCGCAAAAGTAGTCAATAGCAAGCACATATGCAAAAGAATTAAAAATCAGTTCGCCCCCATCCGATGTTGGCGGACAGGGGCGAAGATATTTTGCGTTTTGCCAGACCACGGCACTTCGCCATGGTTTTGGCCAATATGCCTAACTTTCCATCTCGGCCTTCAGCTCCGAGGCGTAACGCCACGCCTGCGCCCCGCGCGAAAGCGGGCAGATGAGCGTGACACCGTCTCGGACCACCACCATATAGTCTTTCAGGCCGTCCACCACTACCCTCTCATCTCTTTCGGCGTGTATCAGGCACCCCGTGGTGTCTTTAAGGTAGGCGTTGCCGTTCACCACGGCGTTGCCAGCCTGGTCTTTGGCAGATTGCTCGTATATGGCTCCCCAGCCACCAATGTCACTCCACGTCGCGCGGGTGAGGCACACCGCCACGTTTCGCGCTTTCTCCATCACGGCATAATCCACCGATATGGTCTCCACCTGCTCGTAGGCGGAGCGCAACGCGCCATCGGTCCATCGCGAGACGGGAATGGTGTCCAAGACGTCGAAAGCCTGCTGGAGGGTCGGAGCGTAACGGCGCAACGCATTCTCAATGGTCTCGCGCTTCCAAATGAAGACACCCGAGTTCCAGCAGAAGTCGCCACACTCAAAAAAAGTGTTGGCCATATCGGCGTCCGGCTTCTCTGTAAAAGTCTTGACGGCGTGGACAGGGTTCTCATCCGACCCTGCCAAACGGCCGCCCACCTGGATGTAGCCGTAGGCCGTCTCGGGCCGGAACGCCTTTATGCCTATGGTCATGAGGCGGTCGTCTGACTGAACGAAGTCGGCGGCAGAAAGGACTGACGACACAAAGACGTCATTATCCATTATCAAATGATCGGACGGCGTCACCACCATTATGGCATCTTTTGCCACCTGCTTCAAGAAAGCCCCGGCAAAGGCGATGGAGGCCGCCGTGTTCCGCTTGAAAGGCTCGCACAAGATGTTGGCCAGCGGCACGCTGGGCAACTGCTCCTCAACCAAAGGGCGATACTCATCTAGCGTCACCACCACAAAACGCTCTGGCGGGCATATCTTGAGGTATCTTTCATACGTTAGTTGGAGCATGGTGCGCCCCACTCCAAGGATGTCGAGAAACTGCTTTGGCCTGGCGGGGCGACTGAGCGGCCAAAGCCTAGAGCCTGTGCCTCCGGCCAAGATGACGCAATAGAGATTGTCTGACATTATGATGAGATGTTTTTGAATGGCGTGCAATGCCTAGACAAATATAGCAATATCCCATCATTTTTTCACGGGGCGTATTGGCAGGCGCCACGTCTTGTTGACAGCCCCCAACTGGCCCGTGGAGCCCTGCGCGGAGAGTAGGCGCAGGCAAAGGGCCTCACGCTCATCATCTCCATCTTGTTGGCCAGTCCAAAGCATGAAGCCTTCGCGAGACGCCGTTAGGACGCCGGCGGCGTTGTAATAGCCGGCGAAGGGTATGAATATGGAATATTGGCTGCGCGCGTTGATGCCGAAGACGCGGTAGCCCTCGTAGCCATGCTCGACGGACACCTTCCACGTGCAGCTATTGATGAGTTCCAAGACCTGAGCCCTTGTAGGCATGCCCCACCCGTCAGAGAGCTCGACAGAGGCCGCGTCATTAGCCGTTCCGCAGACGTCGCCAATCACGGCAGAGTAGTTTTTTTCATGGCGAGCCACCTGGCCGTAGGCGTAAAACACGCCAGGTTGGTAGGGGCGAGTAGCCCCCAGGTTCGCAGAGGCCCACTTCACCGAAAGGCCAAGGTCTACAGCCTCCGCATCAAACACATCGGGTTCTGGTGTGGAGAATGTCATCTCATCGCCGTAGGCTGTCTCGGCGTCGTTGTAGTGATAGAAAGCGCGGTAGCGGTAGGAAGTGCTGGGGATAAGGTCATCCATGCGGGCGATGGCAATGCCGTCCTCGTCAACAGATTTGGGGTTAAGATAGAATTCTATATTGCCGCTGTTGTAGTTAAGGGCAACGTCGGGGTAGTCTGACAAGACTATGGCCATATGGGCACTAGGCAACTTCTCGCGCTCGGCATTTATGCGCAAGGGGATGCTCGCAGACGTCGGACTAACGGCGTAAGCCTCGCCTGTCACGACCAGGTCTGTTGAGTTTGCCATAAGCATTTCCAGAGCCGACTGCTTCTGACGGGCTGTGTCCACCTTGTCATCAGGCTCGGTGTGCGAAGTGTCTGGCGAGCTTGCGGGGTCAGAGTCAGAGCAAGAGACAATATGTGGGGCCGCAAAAAGCAACAACGCCGCGGCTGACATAAGGGCAAAGGCCGAATTTTGACGTTTCATAGTGTAAAGTCTTGAAAATTAAGTTTTGCTGTTCAAAGAAAAGGAAGAGGGAGGCCTACAATCATTGTTAGTAGAGCCTCCCTCCGTAAGGGGTCTTTAGCTAGGGCTATGACGCGGGCCTAATACTCCCACATGTCATGCTCCTTTTGGAAGATTGAGTTGGCAATGCGCTCAGCCTCAATGTTACTCGTCATGCCTTTAGCGTAGCTCGTGATGATACGGTTGTCGTAGACGTTAGACTCGCGATAGATGTAGCTACCAAACTGGCGCGCCTCGAGACGGTCGTAGAGAGAAGGCCTTTGGGCATCGTTAGAATAAGAGAAGGCCTCCTGCTTTGCCAAGAACGGAGCCGCGGCGGGATAGTAGATCCAGAATAGCGTCTTCTGATCCACACGGTTGCCCTCCTCGTTAATCTGCTCCACAATGGGGCAGAGGCCAAGGATGCGGCACTTCATCATCGTGTACTTGTTGTCGAAGAACCAGACCTCCTTGATCATAAACTTTTTGACCTCGTCATAGTGTATGCCACCCTTCATGTCGTAGACATACTTCATAGTCTTCTCTCCAGACTCAGGGTCAACGGTCTCTACGGAGTCTACGGGCGACGCTCCGACCTTCTCAAAAACGTCATTTACAGAGATCTCAGTGTCGAACTCGTTGTCAGTCACGGTGCTATAAGCCTTCAACTCACCTGCGTTGATGGCATCGAGAAGCGTGCGGAAAAGCGACCTTCTCTCGTCAACGCTATTGGTTGGATAGAAGAGATAGAGGTTCTGCTTCTCACGCATGTCAATGATGCGCCATATAGTCTTGGACCAAAGGACGTTAGCCTCACGGACATAGGCCGGGGTCATATTCCTCTTGTTCTTTATGTGCTGTTTCTTCACGATGCCATCGACAACGCCGTCAGTCTCACCTTCTAAGATGGCGTCGGCATCATCCTGTGCAAACACTGGCGTCGCAAGGAGGACAGCCAGAAGCAAAAACAACTTCTTCATACCTTGGTAGTGCAAAAGGTTTACTGCATTTTAAGAGTAATGCCGTTGAGGGAACGCTCTCGGCCATCGGGGCCTACAGCCTTGACGCTCTCGACATAGACTCGGTTGTTGCGCGCAACGCTCTTCATCATCTCCAACGCATTCTTGTTCAGCTTGCTGCTGCCCTTGACGTTTTCAGAGATAAGGAAGCCGTTTTTGGTGGTTGAGACGGTGAACGAGGTGACTTTGAAGTTCACATCGAAGACGAAGTCTTTCAACTCTGCCTTCACCTCGAAACCGTTGAGCGCAGCCTTGGTGATGTTGCCGTTCTTGGTGCCGGTGACGGTGACGACAGGGTCAGGAACGTCATAAACACGGAACTTCTTGGAGCCAAAGTTCTGCACCTTGCCGCCAGCCTTGGACTGGACACTGATGGTGAGTTCCTTGGGAGCGCCAGGCTTGACCACATAGCCCGCACCGCTACGCGACATGGAGCCGCCCTGGCATGAGGCGATGAGATCGGAAGGAGAGACACCCGCCACAGAGACCTCGATAGGATTCTCGAGACCACGATACATGGCGTTCATCTTTGTGGCGGAGACGACGAGGCTCGGAGCGCCGACCTCATAATTGGCAGTCACATTATAATCTTTCAGCTCACCAGTGACAGGGTCAGGGATCTGGAGCTTAGCCTCATAGCTCTTCATACCGACGGAAGAAGCGGAAGCCACATATTTACCACGACCACCCTCTGTGGGCAGTTTCTGGCCACCAACGGAAACGATAGGCTCCATGGTGTCGTCATAGGCCGCAAGCATAATGTCAGCCTTATACTGGCCACCCTGAATGACGTATTGCGACTCTGGGATGACGAGAGGCACGAGGACATTGAACTTGAACGATGCCGCGTCAATGGACTTGTAAAGATAGTTGACAACATCCGTCTCAACATTCCTCACATTGCTCTGCACGGCAGAGAGAAGACCCATGGTGGCAGCCAAAGGCAGGTGTTCGAAGAGCCTTGCACCCCACTCGTTCATCTGAACGGCCGTCGCATCGGCGCTAGGAGCCTCAATGGCCGTGTTGATGGCATGGATGAGCATGGAGTCAACAGGGAGCGAAGTGTCGGCCTGAGCCGCATTGAGCATAGACTCGCGGTATGACAACAGCGCATCGCGGAACTGATAGAGACGCTTGCCGCCCTCCTCAACCATCATAACCTGGCCAGCTTTGTCCTGATCACTCTTGTTGAGATAGTTTTCTGGCGTGGAGCCGGAGTCCTTGCCGTCCGCTACATCGATCATCGTCTGCTTGAGAGACTGGATGTAGGATACGAGAGAGTCGGACTTAGCCTTGACCTCGAGAGCGAGCTCATATTTGGGCTTAACCCTCTGCTCGTTCTGCTGCGCCTTGGCTTCAAAATTATAGTAGGACAGTCCAAGCTTCTCCTCCGTCGTCTTCTTTTGGTTCCTAATGCTCTGATCGACAAGGTCGAAAGCGTTGAGCAGGTCACCAGAGACGTTGAGGGCGAGCATGGCGGTCAGCATGAGGTACATCATGCCGATCATCTTCTGTCTAGGGGTTTCCGGACAGTTACCACCACTCATTATCTATATGGTATTATGAGATTCTACAAAAGTCAGTAAGAAAGTGCGCCTGCCGCATTAGCGACGGATGGCGCTGAGCATATTGCCGTAGATGTTGTTGAGCTCGCCTACGGTCTTGCTGAGGCTTGCGATCTGCTGACGATACTCCTTGACGCCCTCAACGGAAGCCGCAATCTCCTGCGAGATGGAGGAGAGGCCGGAGGTGACGCTCTTGGAAGACTCGAGCTGGCTCTTGAGGCCGTTGAGCTGCTGCTGGTAAGCCTCGGAGATGGCGGTCATGTTGCTGCCGAGCTTGGAAGACTGCTCTGCCTGAGCGGCGAAAGCCGTGTTGAGTTTAGAGAAGGAGGTGGAGAACTTGTCGCCCTCCTCGGCCATCTTGGCCGCAAACTTGTTGCCTGCCTCGGTGACGTTGGACTGCGCGGCGGAGAACTGGTTGAGTTGATCCGCAGCAACCTTGACGTTCTTGAGATAAGACTCAGTGGCCACGGAAGCGCCGGAGAGGTCAGAGAGCTGCGAGGTGGTGGAAGCGAGCTTCTTGACACCATCGGCGAGCTTGTCTACAGTGCTCTGGTCAATGGCGCCACTCTGCACGAGTCCAGAGAGCGTGTCACCACCATTGCCACCGGCGTTGCCGCCGTGATGAGAACGACCCTCAACAGGCTCGAGACCAGCCAGCTCAGGGTATACAAGGCTCCAATCCGGAGTCTCATGGGGCGGCTCGAAAGAAGAAAGCGCAAAGATGAGCGCCTCGACACCCAGACCCGCGACAAGCATGACGCTGGCGCCGGGGAGGTGAAGAATCTTGAAGTGCGCGCCGATGATCGCGACAGCGTCACCAAAGCCGTAATCGTAACCCATGAACTTCTTGTAAGCGGGGCTAGTGACGAATTCTGTTAGAGTCATAAGATCTTTAGTTTGATATAGAGTTAACTGTTTAATAGAGACCAGACATCCTACTCACCGATGTAGTCGCGGACGCAACGGAAGCCTATGTAGCAAGAGGAGCTATCCTGATACTCATAGGAGCGGGTGCCGCACTGGAGATAGTAGGCGATGTCTTTCCACGAACCGCCACGTACAACTTTGCGTTTCATGACGATGGGGTCATCGGGCAACGCATTGTACTTGTAGTCGGGGTTCATATCGTGCGTGTAGATGTAGGAAGACTCATCGTAGGCGGAAGAGGTCCACTCCGCCACGTTGCCAGCCATGTCGAAGAGGCCGTACTCGTTGGGCGCGTAGCTAGCCACCGCGGAGGTCATGACGGAGCCGTCGTCAGTGTAACGGCCGCGCATGGGCTTGAAGTTTGCCACGAAGCAGCCGCGGTTGTTACGCGTGTAGTATCCACCCCAAGGGTAGATGCCATGCTCAAGGCCGCCACGGCTGGCGTATTCCCACTCGGCCTCGGTCGGGAGGCGGTAGTCCATGGCCATGGGCTGGTGCTCCTTCTTTAGATAGTCGTTGAGGAGGTTGGAACGCCATATGCAGAATGCCGTGGCCTGCTTCCAGTTGACTCCGACGACAGGATAGGTGTCATAGCCCGGGTGCCAGAAATACATACGGGCCTGAGGCTCATTGTAGGAGTAGGTGAAGTTTTGAATCCAGCACAGGGTGTCGGGGTAGACCCAGACCTTGTCATGCATGATGAAGCCCTTGCGGCCCTCCTCCTCAAGATTTTTGGCCTCGCCGTTGATGTCGTAGACAGTGCCGTGATACTTGCCCTCCTCGCCATCGTTGGGATCGAACCTGTTCTCCAGCTTGGCGGCCTGTTGAAGGTCCACCCAGTCGTAGGTGTATTGCCACTTACGGTTGTCGAACTGCTTCATGCCAAAGAAGCGCTCGCTCTCGTCATAATAAAGGAAAGCGAGAGCCTCCTGGTTCTCCGGGTCTTTCCAGTCGAGTTCCTTATCCCAGTTGATGAGCGGGGTCTCGAGCTGATTGCCGTCCCGATCCTCGGTGATGAGGAAATCCTCATTGGTCTCGCCGAGAGCCTTGCGGGCAAGAGAGTCGCGCACCCAGTTGACGAACTGGCGGTACTCGGAGTTCGTTATCTCAGTCTCGTCCATCCAGAAAGAACGGACGGTGACAGTCTTCGTTAGCGCATTGGTCAGCGCGGCCACGTCCTGCTCATTCTGGCCCATGTTGAAACTGCCCTGCGGCACGAAGACCATGCCATAGGGATCGGGTTCATAGAACTGCGCACCGCGCTCAACGCCGACAAGCTCGCCGCCGGTGGTTCCACTACAGCCCGTAATCAGCATCAAGGCCACAGCATAAAACGCTACGTCTCTTATCATAGGATTCAGTGTGTATGTCCTGTTTTTCGTTACAGTATTCTAACGCTTTTGTACCTCTTGGTGGGTTTCTGCCTGTCGAAGTCGAAAGAGTAGCGCGCCACAATCTCGTGCGATCCGCTGTTGTATCTCTTCAGCTTCGAGAGGCTTATGTCGTAGGCGTAGGAGATATCGAGACCGTTTCGCAGCCTCACTCCCGCGGCGACAGGCATGGCGTCTTGCAGCCTGACCCCCACCCCGGCCCAAAAGAACCGGTTGAAATTGAAGTTCGCCATAAGCTCAAGCTGCCACGACGCGAAATCTGTCATGAAAGCGAGCCTTGGCTCGAAAGAGCGCGCCTTCACGTCGCGCCCCAGAAGCCGCCCGGCTCCGACCAGAAGCACAGGCCTGACTTTGAGCCTTGCCCCGTTTTTGAGTTCCAGCTCGGGAGCCGTCAGGTGAGCCAATGAGAGGCTCAGGAACGAGGCCTCGGACTGGAAGAAGGCGCCAAGGCCGACATCGAAAGCCGATTGGCTGTCATCGGCCCCCGACAACGCCTCGTCAGACTCTTGATGGTAGTCATCTTGCAGGCTGGAGGGCGAGGTGCGCAGGTCTCCGGACTCGAACTTGACATTGTAGACACCGAACCTGGCACCGAGGCCAAGGATGCCTTTGTCAAGGTAGATGTGGTAGCTATATGATGCCGCAAGGTTGAGAGCCGTCACCGGCCCCGCCTTGTCTTGCACCGCCGTGAGCCCAAGGCCGTGGAAGTTATGCAAGAACGCCAGCTCTGTGTCCACGCTCAAGAGGAACTGCTTCGGCGCGCCGTCAAAGCCAACCCACTGTTGCCTAAAAGCCGCCGTGGCGCTCGTGAGGCCCGCGCAACCCGCGGCGGCGGGGTTGACAGCCGACGGCATGGCGAAACTTCCGGTGTACTGAGGCTCGCTTTGCGCCTTGGCCAAGCTACCTATTAGAACGCAAATTAAGCTAAAAAATGCCGATAATGCACTCTTTGTCCTGCAAAACCTCACATTTTTTCTCCTTGGCGCACAGCCATCTTTCAAAGTGGCTGTGGGAGGAGCAATCTTGTGAGGGCTTGCCGGCAAGTGGCGCAAGGCATCTCCCGCCCTGTCTGTCGTCTGGTTCATCTTTGCCTCATCGGACATAACGGACTTGACGATTTTCGTTTGCGTCTCTATGGCCTCTCATTATTACGCTTTTTCCTTTTTGTGTGTTGCGTTTGCAGAAGACGATTTGGCGGACGTCTTTGTAGTCTTTTTCTTAGTAGTCTCTTTTTCAGCCTCTTCCGTTTTATCTTTTGAGGCAGAAGCTTTTGAGAACCTAGACTTTTTCTTTGTGGGGTCGGCACCTTGCTGCTCGCAGAGCTCCATGCACTGCTCGTAGGTGAGCGCGGCGGCGTCGATTCCCTTGGGGATCTTGACGTTGGCCTTGCCATAGGCAATGTAGGGCCCCCACCTGCCGTTTTGCACCTTTAGGTCCGGGTTTTGCTCGAAGGCCTTGATGATCTTGTTCCGATCGGCCTCGCGCTTGTCCTCAATGCGCCGGATGGCCTCGGCGAGCGTTATGGTGTAGGGGTCGTCTTCTTTCTTAAGCGAGACGAACTTGCCATCGTGGCGGACGTAGGGGCCGAAGCGGCCTGTGCCGATGACGACGTCTTTGTCTTCAAATGTCCCGATGTTTCTTGGCAACTCAAAGAGTTTGAGGGCGTCTTGCAGCGTTATGGTCTCGATGTGCTGGTCTTTCCGCAGCGAGGCGAAGCGCGGCTTGGGGCCGTCTTCCGTGGTCTCGCCGATCTGCGCCATTGGGCCAAAACGGCCTATGCGCACCGAGACGGGCTCGCCAGAAGCGGGGTCGGTGCCTAAGAGCCTCTCCCCCGTGCTTTTGTGAGACTGCTCCATGGTGGAGTCTACCTGATGGTGGAAGGGGCGATAGAAATCCTCAATCACCGTCTGCCAACGGAGCTTGCCCTCGGCAATCTCATCGAACTGCTTCTCCACGTTGGCCGTGAAGTCATAGCTCATGACCTCATCGAACTGCTTGAGCAGGAAGTCCGTGACGACCATGCCCACATCAGTGGGGAAGAGCTTGTTTTTTTCAACGCCGGAGTTTTCCGTGGCTTGGGAGCGTATCACAGCCCCGTCGCGGAGCGTGAGAGCCCGATAGGAGCGCGGCGCGCCCTCTCGCGACTCTTTGACCACATAGCCGCGGTTTTGGATGGTGGATATGGTTGGCGCGTAGGTTGACGGGCGGCCTATGCCCATCTCCTCCAACTTTTTGACCAGCGCCGCCTCGTTATATCGCGAAGGCCTCTGCGTCCACCTCTCGCGGCTATATAGCGTGGAGAGCGCGAGCGCGTCTCCCACCTCCACGCTAGGCAGCACGGCCGTGGGGCTGTCGGAGGCGTCGTCATTGTCATCTCCCTCAATATATAGCTTCATGAAGCCATCGAACTTGATGACATCGGCCGAGGCGATGAAACGCTCCTTGGGGTCTGGCGAGGCGATGGATATGGATGTGCGCTCAATTTGCGCGTCGGCCATCTGCGAGGCCACGGCACGATTCCAGATCAGTTTGTAAAGTCGCTGCTCCGTGGGCGTGCCGTCAATGGTCTGATTTTCAAACACGGTGGGGCGTATGGCCTCATGGGCCTCCTGCGCTCCTTTGGTGTCGGTCTTGAACTGCCTCCTCTGATGATATTTCTCGCCCATGGTGGCGCATATCATGCCCCGTGTGGCCTCAAGGGCAGTGTCGGAGAGGTTGACGGAGTCGGTACGCATGTATGTGATGAGTCCGGCCTCGTAGAGAGACTGCGCGGTCATCATGGTGAGTTGCACCGACATGCCGAGCTTGCGGCTGGCCTCTTGCTGGAGCGTGGAGGTGGTGAAAGGCGGGGCCGGCTTGCGCGTGAGCTGCTTGCTCTCCACGGCCGAGACTTGGAAATTGGCGTTGGCGCACCGCTTCATGAATTGCTCCGTCTGGTCGATATCTTCAAAGCGCGGAGTCAGCTCGGCGTGGATCAGGTAGGCCTTGCCGTCTTTGGCCGTGATGGAGAACGTGGCGGACGTGGAGAAACCAGACTTTGGTTTGAAAGCTATGATCTCCCTCTCCCTATCGACCAAAATGCGCACGGCCACGGACTGCACACGCCCGGCCGAGAGCTTGGGCATGACCTTGTGCCACAAGACGGGAGACAGCTCGAAGCCCACGAGCCTGTCCAAGACTCGGCGGGCCTGCTGGGCGTCGACAAGGTTCATGTTGATGTGGCGGGGCGTCTTGATGGCCTTCAGGATGGCACCTTTTGTGATCTCGTGAAAGACAATTCGCTTGGTGGACGTGACATCGAGCCCCAGCACCACAGCCAAGTGCCACGATATGGCCTCTCCCTCGCGGTCTTCATCGGATGCGAGCCATACGCACTGCGCCGACGAGGCGAGCTTGGAGAGTTCGGCAACCACCTGTTTCTTGTCATCGGGGATGACGTAGAGCGGGGCAAAGTCGTTTTTGACATCCACGCCGAAATTGTTCTTCTGGAGGTCGCGGATGTGCCCGTAGCTGGACTTGACGATGAAGTCGTCGCCAAGGAACTGGCCTATGGTCTTGGCCTTGGCGGGAGACTCGACTATGACGAGCTGGTAGTTGGAGTTTTTTGCCATGTGGCGGGTAAAAAAAGAATTAAGGGGCGGAGGCGCAGGAGATGCGCATCCGCCCCGGAGAGTATTTTTCAGTTTGCCACGGCTTGCGCGCCGCTGTCTGGCTGTGCTGTCATTCCCGTTAAGAAAGTCCTACTCGGCCTTCTCGGTCTGGCCCTCGGCGGGAGCAGAAGCATCCTGTGCACCGGTTGGCTGCGCTGCGGGAGCCTCGGGCGCTTGAGCGTCAAAAGAAGGGGCCGCGCCCTGAGTGTTGGCGCTGCGGTTCTCCAGGAGCTGGTCGAGGCCAGAGTCTTGCGTAGCTCCCTGGACACCGGACGGTATGAAAGCCACGGAGACGAGAGAGAAGACGAAGAGGAGGGCCGCAAGAGTCCACGTGGCCTTCTCTACGAAGTCAGTTGACTTGCGGACGCCCATAATCTGGGTTTGGCTGGCGAAGCTCTGGTTGAGGCCGCCACCCTTGGACCTCTGCACGAGGACTATGATGATCATGAAGACGCTGACGATGATCATCAGCCATATTACAGTTTGGAACATCTTGTTGTTTTATGGATTACGATTTTCGATTTCCGATATTCGAGCGGCAAAGTAACCACTTTTTTCGGGATATTTCAAACTTAGCTTTTTAAATATGTTAATGGCTCGGGCATATTGCTTCTGTTTGAGGTAGATGGAGGCGAGAGTCTCAGTGAGGATGTCGTCGTTTTCGCGGACACTCTCGTCCTCAATCTTTTTGGCGTCAACCGTTTGCGCCTTGTCTGGCTGCTGAGGCACAATGAGTTCGTCTCCGGCGCTCAGGAATCGGTCTATCAGATCTTGCCCTCTGTGCTTCTGCCTCGTCTCCTCTTGGCTTATGGTCTGGAGCTGACAGGCGTAGTCTAGCCAATCGGTAAAAGTATATCTCTCATCGGGACGACAGAAATGACTGTCAATATCCTCAATTTGATATGTGGACTGGCCACGGGCATCGTCTGAGACAAGGAGGCCTAGCTCATCGGCCACATCGTCGGCCTCGGCCGCGTGGAGTGGCGTGACGGGCGCGAACACCGCCGCCCGGGCGGCAGGGGCCTGGGCGGCCGGCGCATCAGTGGCGGCCGCGGGGCCCTGCCCTGGCTGTGTGACGCCGCCCTCCTTTTGAGGTCGCGCCGAGGCGTCGGCCACGGCCGTCCGCTTGGCCGCGGGCGGGACGGGGAGCTTGTCATAGCGGTTGTGGACGAGCCAATAGAGCGCGCCACGATCCCACACATGGGCGGCGGCTTGCTTCAGGCCCGCGGCGAAATGCACACTACCCGTGACGCTCAGCCCTTTGGCCATGAGCATCCAGCCCGCATGGAAGTAAGGGAACTGGCGCAGCGTGGCCGCGAGTTGATCTACAAGTTCGGGCGTGATGGCCGACGGGTTGTCTATGGCTGCGTAGAAAGACTCTTTGTTCATACGGCAGAAAAGCTCCCGGCTACCAGTCGGCGAAGGCCTTGTTGAAGATGTTCTCCGTCAGCTCCTCAACAATGAGCTGGACGAGGTCTGACTCCACGTCGGCAAGGTTGTTCTCGGAGTCGTAGTCTTGATATGCGCTGAACGACTGCTCCCAGTCTTTCTTGGGATCCTTGGCGTTGCGGCAACGGATTTTGACGGAGACGGTGAGCCTTGTCTGCGCGGAGACGGCATCGGCCTTGAGAGCCATGGGCTTGGTGGTGTAGGAAGTGATGTCTCCTGAGAAATCGACATCGCCGCCCTCGTTGACGAGCGAGAGCCTTGACTCATTTTGGATTCTGTCTTTCAGCCCCTCGGTGAGCGTGGAGCTCAGGTCGGGGTTGACGAGCGGGGCCCTGTTGTTGATATACTGGACGGAAAACGTGTTCAGATTCTCTGGGATGGAAGCTCCGCTCATGGTGATGGACACGGTGCAGGCCGTGAGGGCGAGCGAGGCGGCCAAAGCGGCCACGCAACGACGCAGCGCGCGGCTAATCTTCAATGCCATAGTCATGGATTTTGCGATAGAGCGTCCTCTCGGAGATCTGCAGCTCCTTGGCCACCCTGCGGCGGTTGTTCTTATATTTGGCCAACGCCCTCTTTATCAACTCTTTCTCACTCTCGGCGAGCGAGGGTATGTCATTATTTTCCGCCGCGCTCTCATAGGGCGTGTCCGCGACTTCTGACGAGCGCACCGGCACGATGTCCACCACACCCTTATGGAAAGAGACTGGCGATATATGGTCAATCTTCTCCACCTGGTGAATCTCCGTCTCGCCAGTGTTGGTGGCCGTGGCGTCAATGTCGGCGGGTTTGCCCGCGGGATATAGCTTCTGCACAATCTTCATATCCTCCTGGCTGAGGTGCGCGCCGTCTCCATTGAGCAGGGCGAGGACGAGCCTCTTGAGGTCGTTGACGTCGTTGCGCATATCGAAGAGAACCTTGTAGAGCAGCTCGCGGTCTGAATTGAACGACGCGTTTTGCGCCCCCTCCACTTGCGGGAGCAGGACGGGCCTCTCGGCCGGCCTTGTCTGGGGGATGAAGCGTCTCATGACCTCGGCGCTGACAGTGCGATCCGGGGCCAGGACGGTGAGCTGATCCGCCACATTCTTGAGCTGGCGGACGTTGCCCGGCCAAGAGTAGGACATGAGCGCCTGCAGGGCCTCAGGCGTGAGCCTGACGGGCGGTATGTGGTTGTGGTCGGAGAAATCGCTCGTGAACTTATGGAACAGCTCGGGGATGTCGGCCAGCCTCTTGCGCAGGGGCGGGATGCGGACCATGACGCCGTTGAGCCTGTAAAAGAGGTCTTCGCGGAAGCGGCCCTCGGCTATGGCCTTCTCAAGATCGACATTGGTGGCGGCCACGATGCGGACGTCGGTCTTCTTGACGACAGAGGATCCCACGCGCATATATTCGCCTTTCTCCAAGACCCTGAGGAGCTTGGCCTGCGTGGCCAACGGCAGCTCACCTATCTCATCGAGAAAGATGGTGCCGGTGTCGGCCTCCTCGAAATAGCCCTTACGCTCGTTGAGCGCGCCCGTGAAGGCGCCCTTCTCGTGGCCGAAAAGTTCGGAGTCTATGGTGCCTTCCGGGATGGCTCCGCAGTTGACGGCCACGTAGGGCCTGTGCTTGCGGGTGCTGAACGCGTGGATTATTTGCGGGAAGACCTCCTTGCCTGTGCCGCTCTCACCGATGATGAGGACGGAGAGCTGAATGGGAGCCACCTGCACGGCGGTGTCTATGGCCCGGAGAAGCTCAGGGTCGTTGCCGACGATGCCGAAACGCGCTTTGATTTCCAAATTATCCATCGGGCGAAATTATCAGACATCAAAATTAACTACTTTTACCGAGAGATAAAAACAGGACAGAAATGGACAAGAGAGAGATACTGGGCCTCATCCCGGCGCGCTACGCGTCTACGCGTTTCCCAGGGAAACCGTTGGCCGACATTGGCGGCAAGCTAATGATTCAGAGGGTGTATGAGCAAGTGCGCGAAGCCTTGCCTCACGTGGCCGTGGCCACTGACGACACCCGGATTGCCCGCGCCGTGGAGGCCTTTGGCGGGCGCGTGGTGATGACATCGACGCAACACAGGAGCGGCACGGACCGATGCGCCGAGGCCGCCAGCAAGGTGGAGGCGGAAGACGGGCGCAACTACGGAGTGGTGGTGAACATTCAGGGCGACGAGCCTTTCATCAGCCCGCGCCAAGTGAACCTGCTGACAAGCGCCTTTGACGACGAGCGCGTGCAGATTGCCACCCTGGTGAAGCACGCCGACAAGAGTGAGGACCTGTTCAACCCCAACAAACCCAAAGTGGTGGTGAGCGCACAGGGCAACGCCTTGTATTTCAGCCGCAGCCCAATACCCTACCTCCGCGGCGTGGCCGAGCATGACTGGCTGACGGCCCACAAGTTTTGGAACCACATTGGCCTATACGCCTACCGCACAGTGACGCTCCATGAGCTGACCAAGTTGCAGCCGGGCGATTTGGAAAAATGCGAGAGCCTGGAGCAGCTGCGATGGCTAGAGAACGGATATAGCATAAAAGCCTTGGAGACAGAGCTTGAGAGCCTGAGCATAGACACTCCAGAAGATTTGGAGGAGCTGAAGCGCAGGGGATTGATAAAGTAACCGCAACCATAAGGGGCGAGACGTTGCCGTGCCGATCTTTTATGGTTGGCACGGCTTTTTTTGTCGGAGTTTTGCCGAGCTTGGAGGGAGACAGGTCACGACACGTTTCTACATATGGGAAGTGACGAAGGATGCATAAAGAGAAAGCGGAGCAAGACAATCGCCTTGCTCCGCCATATCTGACTGTTGCCCCACCAGGATTCGAACCCAGACTAAAAGAACCAGAATCTTCTGTACTACCTTTATACTATAGGGCAAAAAATAAACTCAAAAAGTTGTCCCGCAAGGATTCGAACCCTGTCTAAGAGAACCAAAATCTCCTGTACTGCCATTATACTACGGGACAATCCTTGCAAATCTCCAACGACGTCTTCCGTCGTCAAAGAATTTGTTGCCCCACCAGGATTCGAACCCAGACTAAAAGAACCAGAATCTTCTGTACTACCTTTATACTATAGGGCAATCAAACCAAGTTTTTAATTTGCCGCTCCCGTTGGAATGACGATGCAAAATTAGGTTTTATTTTTATCTCGCGCAATACGCTGGAGTTATTTTTTGCCGTCAGAATCCCATTGTGAGGCAGGCCTCGCCGTCCGCCACCTGGAGGCAACCCTCCGCCCCGAGCAAGACGGGATAGTTCTCCTTGGGATCGTGACCCGACGGGAAACCGAGCAAGACTGGGTAGCCGTAGTCCGCCACGGCGTCGGCCACCACCTCGTAGGCCGTGCGGCCAAAGGGCGTGGCCCCGTCTTTCATGCCCGTCATCTGCCCCACCACCACGCCAGCCAATCTGGCCAAGAAGCCTGAGAAGCGCAAGGAGCGTATCATGCGGTCGATATGGTAGCGATATTCAGCCAAATCTTCAATGAAGAGCAGGCAACCATCGGGGCGCGGCATGAGCGGGGTGGACATCATGGAATAGAGGATGGAGAGGTTGCCGCCAATGAGCCGCCCCGCGGCCTGCCCGCTCACGCTGCCCTGCCGCGGGGTGCAGCGGATGCTTATGGGTTTGCCTTGGAGTGCGTCTAGGGTGGCAACGACATCGGGCGAGCCAATGCCATGAAGAGCCAAGTGCTTGAGCATGGGGCCCAAGACCCCCACCCCGCCGCAACAGACCGTGGCGGAATGGATGGCCGTGATGTCACTAAAACCCACAACGACCTTGTCGGTTTGGGAAAAAACGCTCCGCCAGCCACCACGGGCGTCAAGGGCCATGATGGCGCGCATGGCCCCATAGCCACCGCGGGCGCACCACACGGCATCTACATCAGGGCGCGAGAGGGCCTCAGCCAAGTCGGCAGCGCGGGCCTCGTCAGAAGCGGCAAAGACGCCTTGCGCCGCCCCGCGCACACTGGGCAAGACATCGACGCGATAGCCAGCCCCGCGCAGGGCGGCCACGCCACCATCTAGCAGCGAGGGATCCAGAGCCCCCGATGGGGCGACGACGGCAATGGAGCCGCCAGGCCTTAACAGCCTTTGATTCATCTGTTTAAACGGTTTTAAGAAGCTATCTTGCCATCGCCAGGGCGTACGCTGACGTCGGGCGGCAGCACGGAGGCCAGGGTGGCGGAAAGCGAGGCGGACGTGAGAGGAGCCGTGGCCACGGCATCGGCACCAGCGGCTCGGAGCTCATCATCGTCAACGCCACTATCTTGGGTGTTGATGACGACGATCTTGTAGTCAGAACCGAAGGAGCGCATGTTGCCGACAAACTTGACAACGACATCGGGACAGGCGCGGACGTCGATGATGGAGAGCAATGGGCGGTTGTCCATCCAAACTTTGGACATGTCGAGCCTATCTGTGCGGAAGACGTTACACTCGGGCAAAATCATGGAGACAGCGGTCGTGAGTCCCTCCGCCTGGGTCAAGACGGCCACATTTTTCCGAGAGCCGTTCGTCAGCATGTCTTCCCCCGCCTCTGCGAAGAGCGGGAGTGAGAGCCAGAAGTGCGACCCTTGGCCAACGGTGGACTCGGCGAAGACATCTCCACCCATCTGCCTGGCCAAACCTCGGCAGATGGGCAACCCAAGCCCCGCGCCGGAGCGGAAAGGATTGAGCTTGACAAAGACGTCGAAGATGCACTCGAGTTTGTCTCGCTGAATTCCGCACCCGGTGTCTGAGACATGGAACACGATGTTCGGGACCTCGACTTGCGCCCATATCATGACGCAGCCGGAGTCAGTATATTGAAACGCGTTGGAAAGCAGCTTGCAGAGGATCTGCTCCACGGCCAGCTTATCTAGCGGGGCGCGCAGGCCTCGCATTGAGGCCTCATGCGAGACCAGGAACTGCACTCCGTCTCGCTCCGAGCCGGCCATGCGGTCGTGGACATCGGAAAGGATTTCATCGACCTCCGTCATCTGCTTGGCAATGCGCCTGTTGCCAGACTGGAGCTGGGAGAGCTCCATGATGCCGTCAACGAGGTTGAGCAGCTGCTCATTGTTTGTCTTTATTATCTGCGCATAGCGCGCCACGGGGCCGTCGGCCTGCATTTGCGCAATGAGGCTGGAGAAGCCGACAATGGCGTTGAGAGGCGTGCGGATCTCGTGGCTGATGTTGCCGAAGAACCTGGCCCTGAGGCTCTCCACCTGCTCCGCCTTGCGCAAGGCGCGTATGATGGTCTTCTCCCTCTCGCGGCTCTCCGTGATGTCTGTCGAGATGGCCGTGATGGCCTCCACCGTGCGCGAATAAGAGAAATGGAGGTCTATGATGTGGACGCCATCGGGCAGGTGCACCTTAACGTCGCGGTGAAAAGCCGGCAGGCGACCATCGGCCACGAGGGCCAGATTTTTATTCACCGCCTCGAGGTCGGCAGGCTCCATGCCTGCCGACGCAAGCCCTGGGCCTTGCTCCAGCGTGCCGACGAGCTGGCCCAAGTTGGCGTTCCACTGAGCTGAGGCGAAGCCCCCGGGGCCCATTTGGCACACACCAAGCTTTGAAAATCGGCCAATCTCCGCAAAGAAGTTGTTGAAGAGCTGCAGTCGGCGCCTCTGCACCACGAGCATAGACGTGTCTGTAAAGACGAGGAGATAGCCCGTCATGGCGCCGCCCGAGTAGAGCTTGCTGACCCTGACGTTCATCTCGACAACATCGGTGCGGAAGGTGCGGTAGTAGCCCGCCGCCGTCACTTTCTTGAAGTCGTATTGGACGTTGAAGTCGCAGCTGTCATGCATCCTGATGGACATCTTCTGCTCGTCGGAGAATATGGGGCTGTCGAAGATGTTGATGTCCAGATGATCCACAGAGTGGCGCAAGCCGAAGACCTCGACACTGCGCTCGTTGATATATTGCTGCCGGCCTTGCGTGTCGCAAAAAGCAATGACGGCCGGTATGCGGTTATATATGGAGTTTTGGAACTGCCGGACCTTATGCCTCTCGGCCTCTTGCGCCACCTCTTCATCTACGTTTTTGGCCACTCCGACAATGATTTTGGCCTGGCCATCGGCTTCGGCCTCCACCACACGTGTGGAGACGTCGAACCACATCATCTGCCCCTCGGCCTGCGTGCGCAGCCTCAGCCTCAGCTTGAAACCTTTTGTCTTTCCGGCGGCGACATCGCAATAGGCGTTGGCCAGGCGGGCGTAGTCGTTGCGATGCGAGAGCAGCTCGTAGGAGGCGAGCTCAAGGCTTCCATCGGGCATAAGTACGTATCTCTTGTGGGCCTTGACATCCCACTGCCATGTGTAGAAGCCTCCGGCCTCGCAGGCCAACCGGGTCAAAACGAGCTGATGACGCATCTTGCCGTAGGCGTCGGACTGCGCCATAAGGACGGAGAGCGAGTCGGCGAGGAGCTGGATGCGCTGTTTCTCCTCCAGCGTCCACCCACGGGCCGAGGCCGAGCAGCAGGAGACGAAGCCTCGCGGGAGGCCCGACCCCAAGGCGCGGACCGCGCACGTCATGACCTCTTGACAGCCGGCGGCCCGGATGCCCTTGATCTCGGAGGGGTAGGTCTTGGCCAGCTCGTCAAAATTGTCAATCACGTGGACCCCGAAAGACCCCACCACTTGCTCCATGATGTGAGACACGGCCCTTGCCCCGGGCTTAAGAAGGTCGCGCCGCTCGGCCGTGGCGAAACCGCCCGCATTGGCTATACACAGAAACTCGGCTGGCCGCCCCGTGATCTTCCACGCCGAGGCTACGACATCGGACGCAAAGTGGACTCGGAAAGCCCGCAGCATGTCGGCCACAAGATCGTAGACCGACACTTGCGACTGGTCTTGAAAAGACGAATTGGAGAAGACCTGATTATCAAAAATGGAGACCGTGGCGGGATCTGCGTCTCCGCCAGAGCGCAACGGCACACCGCCAGCCGGAGCGTCAACAACGGCCGTGCCCATGGAGTGGTGGACTCCATCGGGGTCATTGTAGCCCGAAAGGCGGACAATGCGCAACACGCAGTCTCGCCCATCGATGCGGAAAACGGTGCGCCACTCCTTCTCTCCGGCATAGGCCTTGCGATAGAAGACGCCAACGGCCTCCCTGTCTACAAACAAGACAAGAGTCTTGAGGCCGAAAGCATTCTGTTTCAGCCCGAGAAATTCTCTAAAATTGTCGCTGACCTCAAACTCCTTCTTGGCAGAAGCATCCCACCAAAAGACACCGCTCTGTGTCAGCCTCTCATATATCCCACCCGACAGAGACATCTTTTGAGCGTATGGCCTATTGCGTTACATTGGATCATCGCTAAGTTACAAAAACAAACGCTCAAAACCAACAGCCCCTCAATCAGGAGGGGCGAACCGCACCACATCGGCCAAAGAGACGGCCACGTCTGCATTGCCCGTGGATTGGAGGGCATCGATGAGTGGCGGCACAAGGGCCACCGCGCCTCGCCTCATGGACCGAGACGCTAGAGGCGCGGCATGGCGCAAGGCGGCGGCCCAACGAAGACGCGCCGACAGACGGTCGGCAACATGAATTAGCACGTCTCGCGCCAAGCCAGGCATGGAGGCCCGATGGAGCAGCGTGGCCGTCTGCAAGAGCGCGGTGTCTTCCGGCTCTACGCTAGGCGGCATCCAAGCCAGAGAGCGGGTCAAAGCCTCGCGGGCGGCCACAGTGTCGGCATGCGAGAGGGCCTCGTCCGCCACACGGGCGCACATTTGGCGAAAACACAGACGGCGCAACTGGGCAGCCTCATCGGCCGATGGCGGACAGCGGTCTGCATCGGGCAGGCGCACCGCGCCACGGAGAAGCCTCCAAAGCCTCATGGGCTCAGCCCGTCCGAGGCGCGGCTCCAGATATGCCACAGGGCCAACATCGAAGAGCCAACGAGACAAGCCCAGTTCCTCCGGCACAGCGCCGGGCAACAGGCAAATCTTGCGGCCTGGGTTGGAGGCTATGATATCTAGCAACATGAGTTCCTGCCCTCCTAGCCACTCACAACTGGGCGAGATGGTCACCGAGGTGTCGGCCAATGGGATCTGCACATTGGCAGCGGGCAGACAACACACCACGTCGCCCCCCTCGGTCGATATTTCCCTTACGTCGCTGAGCGAGAGCGTGTCTCGCCCGTTGGGGGAGATGTATAGCCCAGACAGGTGACGCTCTGCCGTCAGATGGCCAAACCGCATGGCAAGAGGAGCGTCGGCCCGCCCAGGACGGAGGAGCGAGGCCACGTGCCAATCGGCCGAGAGAAGCCCATAGTTGACCACGCGCACGTCTCGCCTGTGGCCCAAGACCTGCTGGGCATACCAGAGCGGATAGGTGTCATTGTCTCCTCCCGTGATGACAATGGCGTCTGGCGGGCAAAGGTTGAGCAGGCTCACGGCCATGCCCTCGGCCACGGAGCCGCCAGAGCGATCGGACGCCGCCCAACCCTGCCGACACATGAGGACAGGCAAAGACGCGGCAACAGCGCACACCAAGAGCCCGTGAAGCCAAGGCGCGACACGGCAAGACATCAAACGGTGACAGAGGGCGCAGACCGAGACTCCTATGCCAAGGCAGAAGGCGGCGTAGAGCGGCAGGAAGATATAGTCGCGCTCACGCGGCTCAAAAGGCGGCATGTTGACATAGAACGCCAAAGCCGGGCCGCAGAGCAGCAGCCACAAGCCAACGACGACGAGCAGCCGACGACGACCGCGACGAAATAGCAGGCAGAGACCGACAACGGCCGCAAGGAGCGGCAAACCGAAGAGGGCGACGCGGCCAGACGATGGAGGGTCATACTCCACAAGATGCAACCGGGCGCGGTCTAGCGGCATGACGCCGCTTATGAAGTTGCCGGCGGCATAGCCACCGTCTCCGATGACGTCGTTCTGCCGTCCGCAGAAATTCCACAAGACGTAGCGCGCCATCATGTGGCCAAGCTGATAAGAGACGAAGAATCGCACATTGGCCGCCAGGTCTGGCACCGAGTCGGGCCATCCGTATGGCGAAGCCCACACGCGGTAGGCCCAAAGGGCCTCGGGTCCCTCCTCCGTCATGCGCGGGAAGAGGGAGAGCTGGTCGGAGGGGTATGAGTAGCGGACTGGCTCGACGGAAGGCTCGTAGCGGCCAAGAGAGTCAGAAAAAGCCATGCGGGGCTCGGAGACGACGCCATCGGGCCGCGAGGCGTAGGTGGGGCCGTGGAGCAAGGGGCGGCTGCCATACTGCCTGCGGCCCATATAGTCCAGCAACCGTTGGGAGCAGGAGGGAGAGGAAACGCTCACGGCCACGCCGCCCATGGCACGGACGAGCGGCAAGGCGTAGGTCAAAAAGCCGAGCGAGACAAGGAAACAGCCAAGGCAGAGCGAGGCGACAAGGCCACGCCCGCGAGCCGCGACAAGGAGCATGGTGGCGGGCGGCGTGACAGCAAGGACACCCCACCCCACGCCAAGAGGAAGCCCCAAGACGTTTACACACAAGACATCGGCCATGGCCGCAGCCTCAAACGCCCCGCCAGAGGCCAGCCACACCAGAGCCGCCACGCCGACACAACCGCCAAGGAAGCCGACAAGAGCCCCCCGACGCCCCCACGCCCCGCCGACAACGAGCGCAGAGACCGGCAGCAGAAGCCACCCCAGCCAATGGACGCCAGCCTGCAGGCCGACGACAAAGGCGGCCAATAAGAGCAGACGCGGTGAGCCACCGCCACGCCAACGCAAAGCGAGCCACAAGACAAGAAAGCCGAGCAAGACGGCCGCGCCATAGACCTCGGTCTCGACCGCCACGGCCCACACGCTGCCGCACACGGCCCATGACATGCCAGCGGCGAAACCCGCGGCGCGCAAAACAACCCGCGGGGCGGCAGGCCACGCCCAAGACAGAAGTCGCCGGACGCAAAGAGACAACACTGCGGCCGCCGCCGCGCAACAAGCCGCCGAGGCCATGGCGCACGCCAAAGCCTCACGCCCCGCAGGGAAGAGCAAGACGGCCAAGCGCAACACGAGCCAATAGAGCGGCGCGCCAGGCGGGTGGCCAACGTCTAGCCCCGCGGCGCAACAGACAAACTCGCCGGAATCCCACAACGAGACGGTGGGGCAGACGGTGAGCGCATAGACCACAAAGGCCAGGCAGAAGACGGGAAACCCGCCACCTGCCCAGCCCTTTGCCGCGCTGGTGAAATTTTGCCAAACGGTCAACGCACCAACTTGTTTGTCAGAGTGTCTGGGAATATGACTTTGGGTTTGAAGGTTTTGGCCTCCTCGGCCGTCATGATGGCGTAGGAGATGATGATGACCACATCGCCCACGGCCACCTTTCGCGCGGCCGCGCCGTTGAGGCATATGGTGCCAGAGCCGCGCTTGCCAGCAATGGCGTAGGTCTCAAGCCTCTCGCCGTTATTGTTGTTGACCACCTGCACCTTCTCCCCCACCACGATGCCAGCAGCGTCCATCAGATCCTCGTCAATGGTGATGCTGCCGACGTAGTTGAGGTCGCTCTGGGTGACGGAGACGTCGTGGATCTTGGATTTCATCAGAGTGATGAACATGGCTAGCGACCCTTTCTTATTTTGTCAGTTGAATATTGTCAATGAGCCTGACGGCGCCGGCCTGCACGGTGATGCAGCCCACGGGCTGGCTGGTCTCTGACCAATTTTTTATTGGTTGGAGCGTGAGCGCGTCAACAATCTCATAATACTCCACTTTGAGAAGCGGGTTTTCGTTGACCTTGGCCACAGTCCAGTCCACAAGCCGCGCCGGCGTCATGTCCGCCATATGCTTTCGAGACTCTTCCAGCACGGCGTGAATATGCGGCGCGGCGGCCCTGTGCTCCGGCGTCAGGAGCGTGTTTCGCGAGCTTACGGCCAAGCCGTCCTCCTCTCGGACAATGGGGCAGGCCACAATGTCGAGCTTGAAGTCGCACTCCTTGACCATCTGCCGGATGACGGCTATCTGCTGGAAATCTTTCTCGCCGAAGTAGGCCTTGTCTGGCGACACGTAGGCGAAGAGCTTGGAGACAATCTGGCAGACCCCGTTAAAATGGCCTGGGCGATGCGCCCCTTCCATCACCTCGGCCACCGGGCCAAGGTTGAAGACGCGGGTGTCCGGCACAGGGTATACCTCCTCGGCCGAGGGGGCGAACACAATATCGGCCTGTGTGTTGGCGTCGAGCAGCGCCACGTCGGCATCGAGGGTGCGCGGATAGGTGCGCAGATCCTCTGGGTTGTTGAACTGCGTGGGGTTGACAAAGACGCTGACAACGACAAAGTCGCACTCGGCGCACGCGCGCTTTACGAGCGAAAGGTGCCCGACGTGAAGCGCCCCCATTGTGGGCACAAGCCCGACCGAGCGGCCGGACTGGCGGGCATCGGCCACGCGGCGCTTCAGATCCGCGATTGTGCTGATGACTTCCATTTTTTCTTTACAGTGAATATTTTATCGCCGCGAAGTTACTACTCAATAACGTATTGGCAACCGCAAATGGCAATTTCTTTGCTTGCGCCGCCAGGCAACAAAAAGCGAGGCCGCCACGCCAAAACGGCAGACGGCCTCGCATATCATATCGCAGGCTCGGGAGCGGCTCCCGCTACTGGATCACAAAATTGATGGGCACCATATAGTGCACCCTGACGGCTTTGCCGCGCTGCTTGCCAGGGGCCCATTTGGGCATTGACTTGACCACGCGTATGGCCTCACGGTCCAAGTTAGGGTCAAATGGCCTGGCCACATCGACATTGGTGACCGTGCCGTCCGCCGCAATGACGAACTTGACGAAGACGCGGCCCTGGATGCCGTTCTCGTGGGCTATGACCGGATACTTGACCTCGGTGACGAGGTAGCGGCGCAAGGCCTCATCGCCACCCGGGAAGACGGGCATCTGCTCCACAATGAGGAAAGCCTCCTGCTCGGCGGGCTCCTCCTCCTCCACCACATGGGTCTCAAGGTCGCGAATCTCAAACTCGGTATTGTCATCGGCCTCGGTGTCGTTGAGCTCGAAGTCCTCATTTATCTCGGTGTCGTTGTCCACGATGGTGAGGGCGTCGGCCACCGGTGGCGGCGGCGGTGGTGGTGGCGGTGGCTTAATCTGGTCCTGAGTGGTTATGGGAACCATATCCTCCTCGACCGCCGCCTGCTCCACAACCTCGATGTCTTTGATGCTGACGTCGTGAGACGTCCACTCAAAGGCCGCGAGAGTCAAGCCTAAGGCCACGGCTAAACCAATTTCGGAGAAGATTATCTTCTTCCCCTCAAGGTCGGCTTTCGGCGATTTTTTGACTTCCATAGGTTAGTATTTCATATAAAAGGCTCAGACCTCTAGCGGGATCCCGACCCCCTCTCTAGAAATCTGTTGCCAAGTTAGCAATAAAATCGCACTAGATTATCACTCACACAGAGACTTAACCACATTTCACATTGGGTGTTTCACGATGCATCTGCAAGAAAGCCCACCCCCACCCCGCAGCGACAGGGGGAGGCTCTGAAAATTTTGAGATTTAAAACGCTCCAACCCAAGAGACAAGACAGCCACAGACTCTGGCCGCAACGCCTCCTTTCCAAACACACCAACCATCTGCATATCAACCTTATGTCCCTAAACACTGAAGCATTGGCGCATGGAAGGGGGCCGGAGCCAAGCAGGGTTGCGCACCGCATCCACAAGTTTGCATCATAATAATTCTGGGGAACGGGGAAGCATCCACATGGCGCAAGCGGGGATAAATGAGCCTCACCTACGTGTTGAGTTTTATTATAAATTTAACCTATATAGCGGGCAAAAAAAGAGGCCGCCCGCAATGACTGCGGGCGGCCCCAAATATCCTGAACTTCAAAAGCTACTGGAGCTTGAAGTTGATAGGCACAGTGTAAGAGACGCGCACTGCCTTGCCGCGTTGGCGGCCAGGCGTCCACTTAGGCATGGACTTGACGACTCGGACCGCCTCCTTATCAAGGACAGGGTCGAACGGACGAGCCACCTCAACGTTGGTCACCGAACCGTCTGGCGCAATGACGAACTTGACGAAGACGCGACCCTGGATGCCGTTCTCTTGCGCAATGGCCGGATATTTGACCTCCTTGGCAAGATAGGTGCGGAGAGCCTCCTCACCACCAGGGAAGACAGGCATCTGCTCCACAATGATGAAGACCTCCTGCTCGGCAGGCTCCTCCTCCTCCACGACAGCAGGCTCAAGATCACGGATCTCGAACTCAGTGTTGTCATCGGCCTCGGTGTCGTTGAGCTCGAAATCTTCGTTGATCTCGGTCTCGTTGTCCACAATGGTGAGGGCGTCGGCCACTGGTGGTGGTGGTGGCGGTGGTGGTGGTGGCTTTATCTGATCTTGAGTGGTTATGGGGACCATATCCTCCTCAACCGCCGCCTGCTCCACGACCTCAATGTCTTGAATCTTGACGTCTTGCGATGTCCACTCGAAGGCGGCGAGAGTCAAGCCAAGGGCCACGGCGAGGCCAATCTCGGAGAAGATGAGCTTCTTCCCCTCGAGGTCGGCTTTGGGCGATTTTTTGACTTCCATAAGTTAGAACTTTTAACCAAGCTAATGCGAGACCCCCAGGGCGTATGCGAGCCCGCCCCGGAAATCGACTGCCAAGGTAGCAATTATTTTGCATTCGGCGCACGCCCTCGCAATGATTTTTTTCTTTTAGCAACGCATTTCCGCACTTTGAGGCTGGCGCGGAGTGTTAACGTTAACACCAAGACACAACGCCACCGACGCCCCGGCAACGCTCTGAAAAGTCTCACTAATTAACAATCAAAGAGAAAGCCCTCGCCCCTTATGTAGGGGCGAGGGCTTCTGAGATAAAGGAACGCGTTCAGTCCATGCCCTCAATGGTGATGATGTCGCCGTTGCCGTCATAGTCCAGTTCGCAGACTTTCAGGCTGCGCAGCCACGTGCGGCCGCCCGACGGCACACAGTCATGGTGAAAGAGGTACCACTTGCCGTCATATTCGGCAATGCTGTGGTGGGTGGTCCAGCCCACCACGGGGGTCAGGATTACGCCCCTGTACGTAAACGGGCCAAGAGGCGAGTCGCCCACGGCGTAGCAGAGCAAATGAGTGTCTCCGGTGGAATAGGAGAAATAATATTTATCGCCCCTCTTATGAACCCAAGACGCCTCAAAGAAGCGGTGCGGGTTGCTTGCCTTGAGCGGGTTGCCCTCCTCGTCAAGGATCTGTACGTCTACTGGGTCTTGGGCGAATTGCTTCATGTCTTCAGACAGCACCGTGACCTTGGGGCAGAGCGCCGGCTCGTCACCCTCTGGCAAGATGGCGCTCTCAAGGGCCTTGTTGGCGCGATATCTCTGGAGCTGTCCGCCCCACAAGCCTCCGAAGTAGACATAGTGCTTGCCGCCGTCGGCGAAGACGCACTGGTCTATACTGTAACTGCCGCGGATGGGGTCCGGCTCGGGACGGAACGGCCCTTCAGGCCTGTCGGCCACGGCCACGCCCATGCGGAAGATGTCGTTGCGGTCTTTAAGAGGGAAGTAGAGATAATATTTGCCGTTTTTCTCGGCCACGTCACAGTCCCACAGTTGCCGCCCGGCCCAGGGTATGTCCTCCACTTTGAGAATTACGCCGTGGTCGATGACAGGGGCTGTCATGGGGTCGCCATCGATGCTGAAGACGTGATAGTCCTTCATATTGAAGTGGTCGCCGTTGTCGTTTTCGGGCACGCCGCTCTCCCAGTCGTGAGACGGGTAGATGTATATCTTGCCTCCCCAGACGTGGACGGAGGGGTCCGCCATATAGTCTTGCGGCACCAGATACCTTTTCTCTTTCTTCACTGCCATATGTCGTATGTTTTGCTTAATGTTACACGTTACTTTCCTCCCTTGGCTCTCAGCATGAACTCCTTAATGAAAGGCTTGGGTTGCCCCTCTCTGTCGAAGAGCAGGGGGCAGTCGTGCCTGCCGAGGATGGGGAAATCGTTTTTCCACGAAGTGGCGTCCGTCACGCCCCATGCGGTGACGCGCTGAATCTTGTCAGAATGCTTGAGAAACAGATTCCAAAAACTTGCCATACGCTCGTTCCAGCGCGTCGCCACGCTATCAGGCAGCGGGTTGGGATAATATGGGTCATATTCACGCCTGGCGGCTATGGTGTCTGAGATGTTGGCCGACTGCGAGACAGTAGGGAGGGCGCTCATGTCCCACTCCGTCACCATGACCTTTAACCCTTTGGAGGCGAAAGCCTCGATGCTGCGTTCAAACTCGTCAACCGTCGGATAGTCCATGCCCATATGCCCTTGCATTCCGATGGCGTCGAGCCGAAGCCCCCTGGCCCTCACGGAGTCGATGAGCGCAAGATAGGCGTCTCGCCGGCCTGGAACCGTCATCCCATAGTCATTGAGATAAAGCTCGGCCTCGGGGTCGGCCTCACGAGCGGCCTCCAGAGCCGTGAAGATGAACTCAGGCCCCATGATGCGGAAGAGGGGGCTGTCGCGGAACGATCCGTCCTCCACAATGACCTCGTTGCACACGTCCCAGCCCTTTATGCGGCCGCGGTATCGGCCCACAATGGCGGCTATATGGCTGCGGATTCGGCCGCGCAGCACGTCGGCGGAGACATCATTCCCCGCGGAATCCACGCAAAACCAAGGGGCCATCTGCGAATGCCACACCAGGCAATGGCCTATGGCCTCCATATGGTTGGCCTCGGCGAAGGCCACGAGGCTGTCGCCTCCGGCGAAGTCGTAGACATTTTCTTGAGGATGAATCTCTTCGCACTTCATTCGATTCTCGGCCACGATGGAGTTGAACTGGCGCCTAAGCACCTCGGCCCCGAGCGTGTCGCGCCCCGCCACTTGCGGCCCCGTGGCGGCCGCGCCAATGGTGAAACGGTCGCCCACGGCATCTTTGAGAGAGAGGCCGGAGTCCGCAGCCGGGCCTCCGCATGACGAGAGAGCCAGCGCGGCGAGCGGCAGCGCGGCCAAGTATGATACTTTTCTGTTTGACATATTCTTGATTGTATTAGTCCGAGGCCGCCACTATGCCTGACGGTGGCGCGCCTCAATCTCTGAATTTATCTTGTCTATCACATCGTCTTCAAGCTCATAGCGCGATATTATGACCATAGCCAAGACGAGCAGCGCGGCCGGAATTACGCACACGAGCCATAAGATGCCCTGCTCCGCCAGCGGAGACTGGCTCACGGCGTTTTTGCCATCGAACCCCACAAAGGCCAAGACGAGGCCCGGCACCACGCCCCCGAGGGCCATGCCGGCCTTGAAGAATATGCCAGTGAGGGCGTTGACGATGCCGGCAATGCGCTTGCCGCTCTTCCACTCGCCATAGGATATGACCTCGGGGACGAGGGCCCACATATAGCCCGTGGCCACAATGACGCCAGTGGACTTGACGAACTGGGCCACCATAATGAGCCATATCTGGCCTTTGAGCGCGTCTATCATAGAGACGGCGTAGAGGATGGCCATGCCCACGATGGCTATGGAGAGGAAGATGTAGAACATGTTCTTCTTCCCCACCCATCGTTTGATGGACGGCACGAGTGGCATGAAGATGAACGCCGGCACGGAGCCCAGGCCCATAAAGAGCGGCATATACTCCTCAGCGTGAACGTTATAGACCATGTAATATGAGCCTGCGGAGTTCCCCACGGCCATCATGGCGAACGCCGTGACGAAAAAGAGGGCTATGACGCGGAGCGGCCTGTTGTGAGCGAACTCCATCCACAGGTCGGAGACGCTGACGTTCTTGGCCTCGGAGCTGTCCATGACAACCCTCTCGCGGCACTGCGAGAAGCAGAAGAAAAGCAGGGCCAGGCCCACGAGGGAGTAGATGGTCATGGTCACGAGCCAGGCGTCGGCGCTGTCTGCCGTGTTGGTCTTGCCCCCGGGCGAGAGGAATGCCACGAGGAGCGGGATGCCCGAGGCCACGGCCAGGCCTCCGACATTGGCCAGGAACATACGCACCGACGTCAGCACGGTGATCTCTTGCGTGTCTCGCGTAAGCGAGGCGTTGAGGGCGCCGTAGGGCACGTTGATGAGCGTGTAGCACATTGACATGCCCACGTAGGTGACGTAGGCGTAGGCCACGGAGCCGTGAAAACCGTTCCAGAAACAGAGGATGGCGAAAGCCGTGAGCGGAATCCCGCCCAGGACGAGGTAGGCCCTGTATTTGCCTAGCCTGGGGCAGTGCCTATCGACAAACGTGCCGACGAGAGGGTCCCACGCCACGTCGATAAGGCGCACCACCAGGAACATGGTGGCGGCCACGCCGGGGTCGAGGCCATAGACGTTGGTGTAGAAGAAAAGGAGATACATGCTTATGGTCTGATAGATGAGGTTTTGAGCCAGATCTCCAGAGCCGAAGCCTATGCGCTGCAGCCAGTTGAGCTTATAGAAGCCGTTGGCGTTGTTGTTTTCCATTGCAAAAGTGCTATATGTGGGCTTATTTCGCTGCCTTGAGCAACGTTTTCATCTTGGTGGCCACCCTGCGGCCGAGCGTCTTCTTCTCCAGCGGGTGCACGTCATTCCACTCGCCCAGGTCGGCGCATTGCGCCCAGTCGGCGTGAGGGTCGGCCTCGGCCACCTCGCGCTGCGCGCGTTGCATGGCTCTCCAGGCGGGGTTGACCGGCTTCTCAAAGTCGGCCAGCTCAACAATGACAAAGTTCAGGCCGTCATTGTGAAACTCAGCCCTCCAGTTGGCCATGAGTCCGTTGAGCATCAGGCGATATTCGCCCTCGCGACCCACGTTGCTCTCACCCTGATACCACACCGCGCCGGCAAAACGCATGCCGCCGAGCGGAGCCACCATGCCGTTATACAGCACGGTTGGGGTGTAGTAAAAGAATGGGATGCCGGGCTTGGAGGGCATGGCGGCGGCGTAGAGGTGTTTCCAATTGTCGTCCAGGTCAATCTTGCTCACATGGTTGCCACACAGCCACCTGTTGCCGCCGAAGAAGATGCCGCGATACTTGTCGGCCACGAAAGATGGCGTGCCATATTGGCTCACAAGGCGCACGGCAATGACGTTGTCTCCCGCTTGGAGCGTGCCGTCGGGGATGTCATAGATGCGCGGGGGATATTGGTAGAACGTCTGCCCCACTTTGACGCCATTGACCCACGCCTCGTCGGCATCGACAAGCGCGCCGAGACGCAGCGTGGCGGGCAGGGCGGCCTGACTGGCGGAGACATTCACCGTCTTGCGGAACCAGTGGGCGCCGTTGAAAGCCCCCAGGCTGTCGCAAGCCCAACCGTCCGCCACGGCGTTGACGGCCTCCCAATGAGAGTCGTCATAGCGCTCTGCCTTCCAGTCTTGCGCAAGCTCACGCTCCTTGGCGGCCAGGACGGCCTCCCAATGGTTGCCGGCGGCCACGCCATAGTCTTCCACCGCCTTGCGGTAGGCGGGGTCGGCGTTGACGTCCAACTTGCTCAACGCCAAACGGAAGCCTTGGCTCTGAAGCTGCTCGCGGCTCATCCACGCCTCAATGGGCGAGCCGCCCACGGCAGACTCCACCACGCCTATGGCCACGCCCGTGGCGGCCTGCATCTCTCTCGCAAAGAAATATGCCAAGGCGGAGAAATCCATAGCGTTGTCATGGTTCAGCGTCTTCCAGCCTTCGGTCAAGACGTCGGTCGCCGGGCCGTCAAAGACGGGGTTGAGCTCCACATGGAGCAGCCTCACCTTGTTGTTGACCGTGCCGTCCACCTCGGCGGCATATTTGTCCATTATGCGGCTCACCGGCAGCTCCATGTTGCTCTGACCCGAACAGAAGAACACGTCGCCCACCATGATGTCTTCAAGCCGCCGACCCGCAAGCGATATGACGTAGGGCCCGCCCTCGCGCAACGATGGTAGCGTCAGGCTCCAACGGCCGTCGGGGCCCGCGGTGGCTCGGAACTCGCCCTTGACCTTTTTGCCAGAGGCCTCTGTCGGAGCCATGCCGTCAAACTCCGCCACCACGACCTCGCCGGCATCGGCCGTGCCGGTGAGGCACACCTCCTGCCCGCGCTGAATGACCATGCCACTGGTAACCCACGCCGACGGCGACACCTTGGCCGACGCGGCGCACGGGGCGGCCAAGGCCGCAAGTGCGACCCACGCCCCAATGTGATTGGAAAATATTTTCATGCTGACTGTCTTTTATGGTTCGTTACTCCTTGAAAGTGACAGGAGTGGGAGGCGCACCCAGGTAAGAGGGCTTCAGCCCGCCCATGTCTATCATGACCTTTTGGAAGACCATGGCGGGGTCGGCGGGTCTGATTCTGATGGTGTGTTTTCCGGCTTTCACCTCGTCTAGTTTCTGACCCACAATTATGGCATTCTCGCCCACCCACTTGCGCCAAGTGTTCTCATCGAGCGAGCCGTTGATGGGCACCCACCCTTCGCCCATTCCGGCGTTGAGCTGCAAGTTTTTCTGCCCCTCAGAATCCCAACCTCCATCGATGCCGTGGACATCTATCACTTTCTCCTCGCTACCGTCAATAGAGACTGCCAGCTTATGACCTGTGCCGCCATAATTGAGCGTGGGAGACAAGACCACCTGGAGCTTTGGTGTGCCACTGGAGGCGAACTCCACGTCATATTCAAGCCACGTGGCGGGCGTGACAGTCCGCGCCGTGAGGGCTGAACCCGTCCGTCCCAGGTTCGGGACAAGGGTCCAGTCGCCGCTCTGGCGCGAGGGCCTCTCGGCGTCGATGGAGACGTAGCCGTCGCCCTCGATGAAGAGCATGGTGCCAGCCTTTGACTGCTCATCGGCCTTGACGTAGGCCACGGCGGGCATCACCTGCGCCTCGGGCTGCTGCCAATATGTGTAGCCAATGTGGGTCTGGTCCATCATGTGGTTCCACTTGCCGCCGGCAATGTCGTGATTGTAGTGCCGGGTCAGGAGCGAGTCTCGCTCATAGAGCGTCTTGACCCTGTCGGCCCACGCGTTGGCTTGCGGGTCGGCTTGCGCGGCCAGTTGCTTGTTTCGGGCTACGGAATAATACATGTCGTAGAGGTTGGCGCAGGCCGCGATGGGGAAGAGTACAAGTTCATCAAAGGCGTCTTCCATCTCCCGCGGCATGAGGTAGGCCAGGCGCAAGGCCTCGTCTTCCAGCTCTCGGTAGTCGTCTCGCACGCGTTGCCACTCGTCATAATTCTCCAGGCTGAACGTCTGGTCGTCAAGCATCTCTGGCGTGCGGCGGCTGTTATATTTGGTGTAGCGCGCAATCATGTCCGCGATCTCCTCGGCATGGTCGGGGCCAAACTGCGTGCGGCAGAAATTTACCGTATGCTGACGGATGTCCGCGGCGCCCATGGCCTCGGGGTTCCACGCCAGGTCTAGGAAAAACTGAATGGGATATTCCATTGGCTTGAGGTCGCCCACGTTGAGAATCCAAAGTTGACGCACCCCGTGTTCATAGCACAGCTCCATCTGATCCCATATTCGCTCCACTTGTGAGACGTTGAGCCACTTATAGTTGCGAGGGTCGCCCACGTAGTCGACGTGATAATACATGCCGTAGCCGCCCTGGCGAGGCTTGGCGCCCAGGTCGGGCAGTCGGCGGACGTTGCCCCAGTTGTCATCGCAGAGCAGGAGCGTGACGTCGTCTGGCACTTTCATGCCTTTCTCATAATAGTCGAGCACCTCTTTATATAGAGCCCACACTTGCGGCGTCTTGCTGGCTTTCTTGCCCGTCACGTCGGCGATAATCTTGCGCTGGCGTTTTACAATCTTTGTGAGGAGGTCTATCTCGGTGCTTGCGCCCATGGGCTCGTCGCCATCGCCGCGCATGCCCACCGTCACCACCGTCTCCCAGTCTTTGCAACGCTCAATGCCAGTGCGCCAAAACTTCTCCAGGCCGTCGGCGTTTGTCTTGTAATTCCACGGCCCCGTGCCGCGCCTCTTCCAGTCTTGCTGGGCCAAAGCCATGGGCTCATGGTGCGACGTGCCCATGATTATGCCCATCTCGTTGGCCAACGGGCCGTTGGCGGGGTCGTCATCATAGAAGGCGGAGGCCCACATGGCCGGCCACATGAAATTTGCTTTGAGGCGCAGGAGCAGCTCGAAGACCTTCTCATAGGCTTTGGAGTTGACCCCGCCAAACTTAGACGCGCACCACCAGCCGAAAGACGGCCACTCGTCATTTATGAAGATGCCGCGATACTTGACTTTCGGGCAACCCTGCGTGGACGTGCCGGCGGGCAAGGCCACGTCGGCCCTATGGGTCACAGGCACGTCGGCCCACCACACCCAAGGCGACACGCCAAGCCTCTCGCTAAGGGTGTAGATGCCGTAGATGACGCCCCTCTTGTCTGCGCCCGCCACCGTGAGACGCTCCGACGAGACCACAATGAGGTGCTTCTCCGTCGAGTCTCGCAGCAGGACGGGGTTGACGCCTGTCTGGCGGATCATCTCATCGTCCACCTGACCTATGACCACCTGCGGCACGGAGGCCGAAATCTCATTCACAATGGCGGGACGGGAGCCACAGATGGCCTCAATGTCCGCGGCCAAGCTATTGACTGCGCGAAGCACGCCCTTGTCGGCACTGGCAGAGACGCACAGCTCCACGGGCTTGCCGCCCTTGATGACATCGAACTGCTGCGCCGCGGCAGAGGGAGAAGCCAACCACGCCAACGCCACGGCGAGAGCCGCGCCCAACGCCTTATTATTTACTGACATAAGCATTAATATTCATATAGTTTCACGTGAAGGACTTGAAAACCGTCCACCCCTATGCGGACGTGCCGCCCCTGGTGGTCCTCATCGCCATTTAGGCGGCGTAGCCTGCGCAGTGTGCCATCGGGTCGAGGCTCCACCTCGTCAACGTAGGCAATGCCTACCCTCTTGCCTGCCGTCCACTGTCTTTGCGCCGCTTCCGCGCCTCCCGCCAGGGCGAAACCATCTTCGCCAAGCGGGGCCGCGGCGGCGGCCTCGCCCCGCCCGGCAAACGTCAGCACCACGCCGGAGCCAGCCACCACATATTCCATAGGGGCGAGCCTGAGCACCAAGGCTCCCGCGGCCGGCCACACGGAGCCATCGGTGGCGCGGGAGTCCCACGGCAAGGTGAAAAAGTGGCGCGCCGTGACATCCACGCCGTCGGCCTGCCAACGGGCCTCGTCATCTGCCTTCTCAAAATATACGCCGCAACGCTCGCCGCCCCGGGCCAAGAGAGGCACGAGCGAGGAGAGAGCCGCGTAGGCTTTGCTCAACTTGCCGCCCTCACGCCCATTCTCTATGGAGAAAGGGCTCACGCCCAACGCCTTGTGCTGCCCAATGGCGTAAAAGGCTTGCGCCCCGTTGTCTTCGCAGAGGCGCACCTCGGGGATGAACAGGGCGTTGCCGCCCGTGGCGTAGCTAGCGGCCCAAGAGGCGAAGCCGGCGTCATATATGTCTGGCGAGAAGAAATCTACCTGCGGCGCGGCGCATCGCCACACATCCATCAGGTGCGCCAAAGGCCCGGCCGACGGATATTGCCCCGGCCTGCGCCCCCTGCTGTTGAGGGCCGCGTTGACGTAGAGCGGCATGTCGGTCCGCCGGCGCGCCACCTCGGCCATCCGCCCGACATAGGAGGCGTAGTGGTAGGCCATAAAGACCTCCTGCCCATAGTCATCGGAGCCGAAGACCTGGGCCCACGTGCCGGAGGTCTTGGTCCCGTTGGCCCGCCACAAGTCCATAAGCCCCTGCTGCAAGTCCGCCTTGTGGGTCTTCATATAGTCAATGAGCCTCTTGGGCACTGCCGCCTCATAGAGGCGAGAGGCGGCTGGCGAGAAGTCGCGGGCGTCCTCGAGCATCCCAATCTCGTTCTCGATCTGGAGCATTATGACAGTGTGGGCCGTGTCGGTCTCGACAATGTGGGACACGAGGGCGTCGAAGGCGCGGCTGTCGGCCTTAAAGACGGCCTCGGAGAACGCGCTGGCAATCTCCAGAGGTTTACCCGAGTGCGTCTGGGCGCGCGGATATTTGCGCACGTCTCGCTTGAACCACTCAGGGGCGTAGCAGCTCATGGAGTTTTTCCAAGCCCCGAACCATAGGAAGACGACCTTCAGCCCGTTGGCCCGAGCCTCGCGGATGGCCGCGTCGGTGAGGGTGAAGTCGAACTCGTCTTCAGACGGCTGAAGCAAATCCCAATACGCGGGGACGAGCACGGTGTTGAGTCCCATGCGCGCCAGTTTCGGGAAAAGACGTTCAACATCGGCCTCTGATGACGCTGTGGAATTTCCCAGCTCTCCGCCCAAGATGATATATGGCTTGCCATCTACCAGGAGTTGGCGATCCGCCCCACTCCCGACGACGCGGCATTGCGACACGGCATCGGCGGACAGCAGCCACAGTGACGTGGCAAGCGCGGCAATGAGTGTGATTTTCATATTATCCGTTCTGTTCTGTTCGCTTTATAGGCCAAAGATAATTAATTTCTGCAAAGGAATATAATCTTTTGCGTCCAAATAATTCTTCGGCTCTTAGAAGTTCGGACTCAGGCTAACAGGACTGAAACCCAAAGGGGTAAATGTGACAAAAATAAGGCCGCCCCGCCAAATTATGACAGGGCGGCCGTTAACTATTGTTTAACCTTGAGCTTCCCGACTAGTTCTCGGCATCCTCCTCCTCGCTGTCTGTGCGATCGGAGTAGTTCTTGTCCTTCCACTTGTCTCCGGAGAGCTTGGCCCCGATGTCTTCGCCGGCAATGGCGTCGCACACACCTTTGTAGGCCCACTTGCGAGCCAGATTGGCATCGAAGAGGTTAGGGGCGTCGCCATTGAGCCAATATTCGTGCTCCTCCTCGGCATCGGAGAGAGTCCAGATGGTGATGCCGCTGCGCTGAGCCTCCGGCACGTTCTCAATGTAGCTCTCGAAGATGTCTTGATAGGTCTTGGCCTGCGCCTCTTGCTGAGCCGAGCTTGGAGCCGAGCTGCCCGTGGCCACGTCTAGCTCAGTCACGCGGATCAGTTTGCCCGTGGCGGCCAGGGTCTTGAACATGTTGTCTATGTCGGCTCGGGCTATTCCGCTCTGCACGTGCATCTGGGTTCCGATGCCATCGACAATGGGTGAGCCGTTGGCCGCGTCAATGTCGTTGACGAAAGAGATGGCCTCGGCCAGCTTGGTGGGGTTGGTCTCCAAGTTATAGTCGTTGTAGAAGAGCTTGAGGCCGGAGAGGCCGTTCTCATCGGCATACTTGCGTGCGTATTGGAAGGCCTTGACGGCATAGTCCATACCCATATAGTAGCCCCAGTAGAAGTGCTGGTTGCCCGTGCCGGATGCCCAGTTGAGACTGAGTCCGTCTTGCTCCGTTTCTGTTGGCTCCTCGTCATAATAGGTCACGTCATCGTCCGTCCAGGTGCCCCCGAAGACGCCGTTAATGCCGCGTCGGCCGCCACCATCGTTGATGGCCTCGTTGATGACGTCCCACGCCACGAAACGCTGATCGCCATTGATGTGCTCGAACATGCCCTTTATCCAGGCCTCCATGGCGTTGTCCAGAGCCTCGTATTTCTGCTCGGGAGTCTTGAGCACGTAATATATCTTAGTGGCTTTGAGCGACTTGTTTGCGGATTTCTTCACGCCCCACTTGACATCGTCAATGTAGAACTTGGTGGCGAACTTACCGAAGTTGATGAGGATTCGGTTCATGCCCTCTTTTGAGCATGTGTATTCGTGCTCAATGAGTGTCCAATCGGTGCCGAGGTCGTAGCTCTTGTAGCCCTCGCCAGAGTAGTCAGAGGAGTTCTGCACGCAGAACTGAACGGAAGCCCCAGCCATTTCGGCCTTGGCGTAGAACTGCATCACGTAGGTCTCGCCCTCCACGAAAGGCTCGTCGAAGGTGTAGGCGGCCTGCGCCACATAGTAGTCCGACCCGTCTTTGGGGTTGGTCAAGACCATGCAGTAGTCTCCAGAATGGCCCGCTCCGCTCTCGCTCACGTCAGAAGAGGAGTCGTTGCCCCAGCTGCCCCATTTGCCCTTCGTGCCTCCGTCGAAGTTGCTGTCGTCGCCCGCCAGCACGTTGGTCATCGGGTCTTCCTGCTTCTCGCCAAACTCGATGTTGTCAATGAGATATGAGCCGCCGACCTTGCCGAAGTTGAGGATTATGCGGTCCACGTCGTCATAGTCAGTTATGGTGAACTCATACTGGCACGTGGTCCAGTCACTTCCTACGGTAAAGGTGTTGTAGCCGCCCTGGCTGCCGTAGGTCGAGCTGTTCTGGTATTGGAACTGAAGCTCGCCGGCTCCGGCCTCGACACGCGCCTGGAACTTGATGACGTAGGTCACGTCTTTCTTGAGCATCTCGCCAAAGGTGTAGGCGCACTGCGCCTCCCAAGCGTTGCCGTCTCCCTTGTTGACAAGGTTGAGGCACTTGGTTTCGTCCACGCCGCCATCTACCACTTCGGCCGACTCCTTGCCGGAGCCCCAGCTGCCCCACCCGCCTGTGGTGCCGCCGTTGAAGTCGGACGCGTCGCCCGCAAGCATGTTGGCAATGTCACCTTCTGCCTCAATGACCATCTCCGGGGCGATGAGGCTCTTGAGATATGACTGGTTTTGCTGAGTGTGCCAGATGAAGTTGTGGCCGTAGACTTTGCCATCGGCAGGGAGGGTGACAAGGAACTTATCGACGGTGGAGAAATCTATCGAACCGTCGTTCTTGACCATGACGCCCTGTTTCATGGCATTGCCGAGGGTGTACATCTGGAAGTTCTCATCGGCCACGCGTTTATAGGTGTCGTCATCAAGATAGTTGGCGGCCCCCATGCCCAGGCCCAAGACGAACTGCGCCCCCACGCGGCTTCGATAGGCCTCGACGTAGTTCTTGAGGTAGTCGTAGTTGTTGATCTGCTCCTTGACGGAGAGCGGTATGGCGTCCGTGCCGGAGATTGGGTTCTGGCCTTCGGGCGTCCCCCAGTCCATCTTGTCGTCATCACAGGCCGCGCAGAGAACCGCCAAAGCCGCGAGAGGGAAGATTATTTTATTGCGTTTCATAAGATAGTCAGTCTAAAGTTACGTTTTGAGGCTCGCGGCGCGGGTCATCGCCGCGCCGCTCTTGGCCTCTTTTGCTTGTCAGTCCTCGTCGTCCTCCGGGTAGTCAGACACTTTCTCCGCCTTGATGGGCACGATGCGCCAGTTGTCAACGAAGACGCTCGGGCCAGTGAACTTGTCCGAGACGACATCCACGCCATCATAAGAGAAGTCCGTGTTGACGAAGCCCATGCCGAAGTTTCGGTACGAGGCGCTGTTGCGCGCGTCCACCACGTCTTGGAACGTCTTCTCGAAGAAACCGCCAAAGGTGTTGGACTCCGACGGACGCTTGCCGTCGGCCAGGATGCTGGAGAACGGCACGGTGACCGTCTGCCAGCCATCGTTTTTGAAAGGCACTATCTCGCCGCCCTTTATCCAGGGTACGCAGTAGGCCGCCATGCTAGCCTCGTTGTCATCGTCAGAGCCTATGCCGGCGAAGTTGAAGTTGTTGATGAGGCAGAGCTCAATGTAGCCCGTGCCCGTCCACTCCTGCGGGCAATAGATGTCAAACTGGATGGCGATTTCGTTGGTCGACGTCTCGGCCGGGATGATGTCAAAGAATCGGCTCCAGTCGTCGGTCGGCTCGTCATTGCCGGCCGTCCAGCACTCCGAGGCCCTGGGCTTGCCGGAGGCAATGCCGCCCTCGTCAAGCAGACGCTGCGGGATGAGGGGCAGGCACAGGCCTCGTCCTGAGCCAGCAGGATCGTCGACAAGGTCAGTGTCATAGACCATTGACGCTCCGGCCTTGATGTTGCCATCGTCATCCTTGCCGCCCCAGAAGCCTTGCTTGCCCACGCCGTCGAAGTTGAGGATGAGGCCCTTGGTGTAGTTGAAGTAGGCCGGAGTCTTGCCCACGCCGTTGGCGCACTCAAAAGAGAGGATTCCGCCATCTGTGACTCCCTCGGGCATCACGAAGCTGAACCACTCGCCGTCTTCATTGTCAGACTCTATGCCCTCAGTGACCTCGACGCCGCCAGGCAGGGTGACCTTGGTGGTCTCCTGAAGGTTGGCGCCATAGACCGTCACCTTCTCGCCAGGCTGCGGCATGGTGCAGCTGAGTTTCTCAACCGTTGGGCTGGCGGCGCGGATGACAAGATTGTCAAACGTAAACTCGGCCTTGTCCTTGACAAGGCGGATCTTGTTGCGCTCGGCGGGGTCGGCGTTGACCACTGGCGTGTTTTTGTTGATGGTGACGAGCATCGAGTTGTCAGACACATAGGCGCGGTTGAAGTAAGTGTCGTAGCCGTTGATGTAGACCTTCTTCATGCCATAGAAGCCAGAGCCCTCGAGGCGGATCAGCTGCCCCACTCGGGCGAAGGTGCCGGTTATATCGCGGTCCGGGGTCTTGCTCTCGGCATTCTCCAAGTAGACCTTCTCCACCACTATGCTTTTCTTCTGCGCGTCGGAGTCGAAGTAGTCGTCTTCCTCCTCGCAGCCCGTGAAGGCCGCCGCGGAGAGCATGAGACCCGACAGGCAGATATATTTTAATGCTTTCATCGTTTCTTGTTTTTCTGGTTAAAAGCCAAAAGAGATCAGGCTCGCGGCCCGCTAATCGAAGAGTGTGGCCTCGTCCACCTCGCGCTCGCCGAAGTTGTATGCCACGGGCTCCTGGTTCAGGAGCGGGTCTCGGCCCGCGTCGACGTCAGAGATGGGCAACAGGAGACGCGCCTCGGTGGCCACGGAGACTCCCGTGCCGTCGGCCGTCTTCTCATATTGGCAGGCCTCGGCCTCGTTCCACTCGTAGCCCGCATTGCGCTCCTGGCTGTTGAGGTAGTTCACCACCTCGCTCTCCTTATAGTAGGAGCGGCGAAGCAGGTCATACCAATATTGGCCCTCGAACGCCAACTCAATGCGGCGCTCATAGGCGAGCGTCTCGTAGTCTAGCCTCGTGATGTCCGGCATGCCGGCGCGCTGGCGCACCTTGTTGAGGTAGCTGAGCGGCTCGGCGTCTTTGAGGAACTCGTTATTGCCCATGCATGCCTCGGCATAGTTGAAATAAACCTCGGGGAGGCGCATCATGTAGGTGTTGAGGCCAGAGCTTTGCTGGTAGCTCTGCCCGTTGTCATCAATCTTGCCGATGACGTATTTGACCACGCCGCACTTGTTGTCATAGCCCGTCTCGGTCTCGTTGTAGGTGTAGCCGCCGTTCTTCTTGTTGAGATTGGGGTAGGACTCGCCCACCGTGGCGATGGTGTAGTGGCGGCGGATCCGGTCTTTCGGGTCGTAGGTGCGGACCAGGTCGTAGCTGGCGTAGGTGGCGCCGCCCCAGTTGACCTCGCCCACCATGGTGCTCCAGCTGAAGAACGCCGGCATGGGGTTGGCGCAGCCGCCGATGGCGGAAGTGGAGCCCTTGAGCCACTGGAGCTGGAAGATGCTCTCGGAGTTGTTGTTTGTCCCGGCCACGCTGAAGAGGTCGCCATAGTTGCTGACAAGGGAGTACGGGCCCTCCTCTATGCACTTCTTTGCGGCCTTGCGGGCGAGGTCGAGATAATACTCGTTCCTCTGGCCGCGGTTAAAGTCAGTGGCAATGTTGGAGCCGTCATACTGCCCCTCGGTCGTGAGGCCTGCCATGGAGAGGTAGAAGCGGCTGAGCATGCCGTAGGCGGCGTATTTGTTCACGCGGCCCTCGCCGCGCTCGGTGGCGGGCAAGTGCTTTGCCGCGTACTCCATGTCTCGGATGGCGAACTCCATGGCATCCGTGCGGCGGTTGGCCGGCACCACTGTGTTGTTCACCATGGCTGCGGTGTTCTCATAAATGATGGCCTTGCCCCAGACAGAGGCGATGTACCAGTAGGCCACGCCGCGCATGAACCGGCACTCGGCCACGGACCCGGCTCGGAACTCGTCAGAGATGCCCGTGGCCTTGTCGCGGATGTTGTTTATGGCGTTGTTGCTCTGGGCCACCACGCTGTAGAAAGAACCCCACGCGTCGCTCAGGCCGGGGCTGAGACTGGTCTCGGTGAAATTGGTGTAGGGGTAGATGTAGTCTGACCAGCGGGCTGTGATGTTGTTAGCGCGCCCGTCGCCAATGCTGTAGTAGAACTTCTCGTTGAAGCCCGCCCACACGTAGTTGTAGAGGGGGTATATGGCGCTCTCGACGGGCTCCTCCCCAACGAAATAGGAGTCCTCATTGGCCTGATAGGTGTTCTCGCTCGTCAGGAAGTCATCACAACCGGCGAGGGAGAGAGAACCTAGAGCCAAAGCGCCTATGAATATGTCGTTTCTCATTGTCAATTTAGTGTTAAGTTATTAATATTAACAACTTAGAAGCTAGCCGAGAGGCCGAAAGTGAAGATGCGCGGCGACGGGTAGCGGCCATAGTCGAAGCCCGTCATGAGCGCGTCGCCATACATGGCGCCGATCTCGGGGTCCATGCCCTTATATTTCGTCCAGGTGTAGACGTTCTGCACGTTGGCGTAGACGCGGATGTTGGAGAGGCGCGCGGCCGTCATCCAGTTCCAGTTGCGCGGGAACGTGTAGCTGAGCGACACGTTTTGCAGGCGGATGTAAGACGCGTCTTCCACAAATAGGTCGGACGCGCGGGTATAGTTGGCGTTGGCGTCGGAGACCTGGAGCGCGGCCATCTTGCTGTCGCCACCCACCACGTGGAGGTTGCGGTAGTCGTCATCTGGGCCGTTGGGGTCAATCTTCTCCACCTTGGCGTAGTTCAGCGCGTCCTTGAGGATGTTGCTGTTGACGCGCGGGTCCTCAATTCGGCTGCGGGTGAAGTTCATGGCGTCATTGCCATAGCTGCCGGAGAAGAAGACGGTGAGGTCTATGCCCTTCCACGAGAAGCTGTTGCCTATGCCGTAGGTGAACTTGGGCTCGGGGTTGCCAATGAATGTGCAGTCCTCGTTGTTGATCTTGCCGTCGCCATTGAGGTCGGCGTAACGATAGTCTCCGATGAACGTGCCGTTCTTGTCTATAATGTTGCCCTCAGGCAAGGCCACCTGGCGGACGTTGCCGTCCTTGTCGGTGTAGAAGAAGTCTTCAGGCTTGTCAAAACGGCCTATGACCTTATAGCCCCAGAACTGGCCAATGGGCTTGCCGGCCACGGTGCGCGTGACGGTATATTTTGATGAGCCGATCTGATATGTCTTGTCGATGGTGGAGCTGGCGGAGTCTAACTCCTTGACCTTGTTGCGGTTGAGCGAGAAGACCAGGTTGGTGCGCCAAGAGAAGCCGTGCTTGTCAATGTTGACCGTGTTGAGCGTCAGCTCCAAGCCCTTGTTTTCCAGCGAGCCAACGTTGCCCCACGGGTTGGAGGCCGCGCCATAGCCCTCAGACCCGAGGAAGGCCGGCAGCGGGAGCTGCAGCAGCAGGTTGCGCGTCTTTTTGTAATAGACGTCGGCAATAAGCTCGATGCGGTTGGAGAGGAACGAGAGGTCGAGACCTACGTTGTAGGAGTCCGTGGTCTCCCATTCAAGGTCGGGGTTCGCCGTGTTGCCCGTCAAGACGCCCGTGCCCCACGGCGTGGTCTTGTATGAGAGGATGGACATATATGCCCAGTCGGAGACGTTCTGGTTGCCCGTCTGGCCCCACCCGAGGCGCAACTTGGTGTTGGTCAGAACGTCCTGCTCTGGGAAGAAGCTCTCATTGGAGACCTTCCAGGCCAACGCCGCGGAGGGGAACCAGCCCCAACGGTTGTCTTCGGAGAACTTGCTTGAGCCGTCTCGGCGTAGCGTGGCCGTGAGCAGGTAGCGGTCGTCAAAAGAGTAGAAGACACGGCCGAAGAGAGACGAGATTGAGCTGTCGTTCTTATATCCCTTGGCGCTGCTGGTGCTGGCGTCGCCGGCCGAGATGTCTGGCGTGGTGTTGGAAGAGAAGCCGTTGACGGAGGCGAACTGGTACTCATAGTTGCTGTGGTTCATCTCTTGACCCACCATGACGTTGAGATTGTGGACATCGGCGAACACCTTTTCATACGTCAGCGTGTTCCTCCAGCTCCAGTAGCGGGTGTTGGTCTTAGTCCATTCGCTGGTGCGGATGTCTTGGGTCAGGACTCCGAACTTGTAGTCTGGGCAGTAATAGTAGTCCCTGTTGAAATTATAGTCGGCCGAGACCTCGCTCTTGAGCTTGAGGCCGTCAATGATGTCGGCCTCCACATAGGCTCCGAAACGGAAATTGATCTTCCTGTTATAGTTGGTCTTGAGCTTGGCCAGTCCGAGCGGGTTGAGCGGCATCCAGACGTCGTCGGGGCCGTCAAAAGAGCCGTCCGCGCTGGTCACGGCCACCGTTGGCTGCTGCATGAGTGCGCTCATGATGACGCCGTTGTCCACGCCCACCTCCTGTTTGCTCTCGGAGAAGTTGAAGTTGGCTCCCGCGCGGAGGAACTTCTTCACCTCGGAGTCAACAGTTCCGCGGAAAGAGACGCGCTTGAAGCCCGAGCCCTCGGCAATGCCCTCCTGGTCCAGGTAGCCGCCGCTGAGGGCGTAGGTGGTCTTGTCATTACCGCCCGTCATAGAGAGGTTGTGGCTCTGCATGACGGCCTTGCGGAACAGCTCGTCTTGCCAATTGGTGCCCTTGCCCAAGAGGTCGGGGCGCACGAAGGCTGAGCTGGCGTCCACGCCCGTCTTCTTCTCGGCGCGCGCGTTGTGGTGCTCGGCATATTCGCGGAGGTTGAGCATATCCAGCTGCACGGGCATCTCCTGCCAGCCGGCGTAGCCGTCATAGGTGATGGTGCTCTCGCCGCTCTTGCCCTTCTTGGTGGTGATCATGATGACGCCGTTTGAGGCGCGGGAGCCGTAGATGGCCGTGGCGGACGCATCTTTAAGCACGTCCATTGACACGATGTCTGACGGGTTGATGCTGGAGAGCGGGTTGCTGTTGGCGTCGCTCGTGGCGGCGTCGATGACCACCCCGTCAATGACGAAGATTGGCTGGTTCGACGCGTTGAGCGAGTTTGTGCCGCGGATTCTGATGGAGGTAGACGCGCCAGGCTGACCAGAGTTGGCCTGAATGGAGACGCCCGCGGCGCGGCCCTGAAGAACCTGGTCGACCGACGTCACGACAGACTTCTTTATGGCGTCATCTCCCACAGAGACCACGGAGCCTGTCATGTCCGAACGCTTCATGGCGCCGTAGCCCACGACTACAATGTCGTCCAGCTCCACGTTATCCTCTTTCATCACCACGTCCACGCTCGTCTTGCCCGTCACGTCAACCTCTTGGTTCTGATAGCCAATGAAGCTGACCCTGATCTTGTTGGCGTTGACGCGCAACTGGAACTTGCCGTCAATGTCGGCCACCGTCCCGTTCGTAGTCCCCGCCTCCACCACGGCCGCGCCCACCACGGGCTGGCCTTGGCCGTCCAAGATTGTGCCGCTGATGGTGCGCGCCCCTTGCGCCCATGCCACCTGCCCCAGCAGGAGCATCAGCAGCGCGACGAGGCCGGCGGCTAAGTTGCCTGAAAATTTTCTCATTTCTACGTTTCTTTTTCGATTAACGATTAGTGATACACATTTTCGAGCCGCCCGCCATGATGCCCTGCGCGCCGGCGCGGCGTCTCTTTTCATCGCCCCTGCCGCGCCAGGTTGAGGCACGGCAGGCTTTGCCAACTTTGGCAAATCTCTCTTTTGTCATGATCTTCTTAATGCTTGTATTAGTTTGTTTGTTGGTTGCTTTTGTTGTTGGCTTCACTCTCCGTTATGCTCTGTTCGTTAATCAAGCATACAGGATTAAACCTGATGTTTTAACAATTCAATAATTAGAGGGAAAAAGGGAAGCAAAACTGCCCAGCGACCTTGTCGCACGCAGCCCGGCATGGTTGCCTTTGGGAAACAATATGACGTCTGGGCTCATTAAGGATAGTTTTTCAGTCAGTTACAAGAATGGGGCGAACAGGCGTGGCAGGTCACACTTTTGCAGCGCGCGCTCCATTCTGCTCTGTTCGCAGTCGCTAAATTAGCATACAAATACACATTGTGCAACATTCAAGGCTAATTTTAACACATAATATTTTACAAAATTAGCCTTGCGGCACTTCCGGGAGGCAATGGCCTTCGCCCGCGGCGCGCCGGCGAGCTACCCCAAAAGGACGATAGGAAGAAAAAGTGAGTGACCAGCGGCCGCCTGGCTGAGCGACCGCCACCAATGGGCTTGACTACTGATACTTTGCTGACGTGCGGAGAGGCTTGCGAGCCATAGGCTCAGAAATATGGCGCAAAAGGCCAAGAAACAGATTGCAAAGGTAATACAACCGTCTGACAAAACGCCCGCCTTCCCTCATTATTTCACAAAGAGTTATAATGCCGCAGGCGCGCAAGGGCGCATGAAGGAAAAATGAGTACTTTTGCCGTAATGTGCGCCTCTGGCATCGGCTGCGGCCGTGAGACGATGGCGGCACGACGAGAATAACACAAAGATTTCATCTTATATAAATGGTACACGAAGTAAGGAAAGTGGTCATCCTTGGCTCCGGCGCCCTCAAGATTGGCGAAGCCGGCGAGTTTGACTATTCGGGGTCGCAGGCCCTCAAGGCGCTCAAGGAGGAGGGCGTCAGGACCGTTCTCATCAACCCAAACATCGCGACAATCCAGACGTCGGAGAACATCGCGGACAAGATCTACTTCCTGCCCGTGACCCCTTACTTCGTCGAGCAGGTCATAAAGAAGGAGAAGCCGGACGGCATCTTGCTCTCCTTTGGCGGCCAGACGGCCCTCAACTGTGGCGTGGCCCTCTTCAAGAGCGGCGTGCTGGAGAAGTATGGCGTGAAGGTGCTCGGCACCCCCGTGGAGGCCATCATCGACACCGAGGACCGCGAGATCTTCGCCAACATGCTGAAGAGCATCGACGTCAAGACCCCCCACAGCATCGCGGTGAACACCGTCGAGGAGGCCTTGGCGGCGTCGGACAAGATAGGATTCCCCATCATTGTCCGCGCGGCCTACACCCTAGGCGGCATGGGTTCCGGCTTCTGCTCCAACCGCGAGGAGCTGATTCAGCGCGCAGAGAACGCCCTGTCATATTCCAACCAGATCTTGGTTGAGGAGAGCCTCAAGGGATGGAAAGAGGTGGAGTATGAGGTGGTGCGCGACGCGTATGACAACTGCATCACCGTCTGCAACATGGAGAACTTCGACCCGCTCGGCATCCACACCGGCGAGAGCATCGTGGTGGCCCCGTCGCAGACGCTCTCCAACAGCGAGTATCACAAGCTTCGCGAGCTTGCCATAAAGATTGTGCGCCACGTGGGCATCGTGGGCGAGTGCAACGTCCAGTACGCCCTCGACCCCCTCTCGGAAGACTACCGCGTCATCGAGATCAACGCGCGCCTGAGCCGCTCGTCGGCCCTGGCCTCCAAAGCCACGGGCTATCCCCTGGCCTTCGTGGCCGCCAAGCTGGGCCTGGGCTACGGCCTCTGGGAGCTAAAGAACTCCGTCACCAAGACCACCCCGGCGTTCTTCGAGCCGGCGCTGGACTACATTGTGTGCAAAATTCCGCGTTGGGACCTTGGCAAGTTCGCAGGCGTCTCCAAGCAGATTGGCTCAAGCATGAAGTCGGTGGGCGAGATCATGGCCATCGGCCGTTGCTTTGAAGAGGTCATCCAGAAAGGCCTCCGCATGGTGGGCCAGGGCATGCACGGCTTCTGCGCCAACCAACCGCTCAAGGGCATAGACATCCGCCAAGAGCTGGAGAACCCGACAGACAAGCGCGTCTTCGCCATAAGCGAGGCCATGGCCAGTGGCATGACGGTGGACGAGATTCACAACATCACCAAGATTGACAAATGGTTCCTCTATAAGCTGCAGCACCTCGACCAGATCCGCCGCGAGCTCACGGAGGCCAGCAAGATACAAGACGTCTCGGACGACCTGCTCCGCGAGGCCAAGAAGTGCGGCTTCAGCGACTTCCAGATTGCCCGCCTGGTGGGCAAAGACGGCAGCCGCAAGATGGAAGACCAGCAGCTTGAGGTCCGCACCTACCGCAAGAGCCGCGGCATTGTGCCAGTGGTCAAGCAGATAGACACCATGGCGGGCGAGTTTCCCGCCCAGATCAACTACCTCTATCTCACCTACTCCGGAACGGAGAACGACGTGCACTACGTTGGCGACCACCGCTCCGTCATTGTGCTGGGCTCTGGAGCCTACCGCATAGGCTCATCTGTCGAGTTCGACTGGTGTTCGGTGAACGCCATCAACACCATCAAGAGCCAGGGTCTGCGCTCCGTCATGATCAACTACAACCCCGAGACCGTCTCGACGGACTATGACGTGTGCGACCGCCTCTATTTTGACGAGCTGACGGAGGAGAGGGTGCTAGACATCATTGAGCTGGAGAACCCCAAGGGCGTGATTGTCTCGGTGGGCGGCCAGATCCCGAACAACCTGGCCATGAAGCTCTACCGCCGCAATGTGCCCATCCTCGGCACGTCGCCCATCAACATAGACAGGGCCGAGAACCGCTCCAAGTTCTCCAGCCTGCTTGACGAGCTGCACATTGACCAGCCGCGCTGGAGCGAGCTGACGACGATAGACGACATATATAAGTTCGTGGACGAGGTGGGATTCCCCGTCTTGGTGCGCCCGAGCTACGTGCTTTCCGGCGCAGCCATGAACGTGGTCTCGAACCGCGAAGAACTTGAATATTTCCTCAACCTTGCCGCCAACGTCTCCAAAGAGTTCCCCGTCGTCGTCTCCCAATTCATTGAGCAAGCCAAAGAGATTGAGTTCGATGCCGTGGCGCAGGGTGGCGAGGTGATTGCCTACGCCATATCGGAGCACGTTGAGTTCGCAGGCGTGCACTCAGGCGACGCCACCATCGTCTTCCCGCCCCAGAAACTCTATGTCGAGACCGTGAAACGCATCAAGAAGGTGGCCCGCAAGATTGCCAAAGCGTTGGAGATCAGCGGCCCGTTCAACATGCAGCTCATGGCCAAGAACAACGAGATCATGGTCATCGAGGTCAACCTGCGCGCCTCGCGTTCCTTCCCGTTCGTGAGCAAGGTGCTCAAGGTCAACCTCATTGAGCTTGCCACACGCGTCATGCTCGGCCTGCCCGTGGAGAAGCCCTCAAAGAGCCTCTTCGACATTGACTACGTGGGCATCAAGGCTCCGCAGTTCTCCTTCGCCCGCCTCCAGAAGGCCGACCCGGTCTTGGGCGTAGACATGTCATCCACCGGCGAGGTCGGCTGCATTGGCAACACGTTCGATGACGCCATCTTGGAGTCGATGCTTTCTGTCGGCTACCGAATCCCGAAGAAGAACATCCTCATCTCCTCCGGCGGAGCCAGGGCCAAACTGGAGCTGCTCGAGGCCACCCGACTGCTCAAGAGCAGGGGCTACAACCTCTTCGCCACGCACGGCACGCAGAAATATCTCCAAGAGAATGGCGTGGACAGCACGCTGCTCTATTGGCCCGATGAGAACAAGCAGCCCAACGTGGTGGACTACATCCGCGACAAGAAGATCGACTTGGTGGTGAACATCCCGAAAGACCTCACTCACAACGAGCTGGCCAACGGTTACAAGATTCGCCGCGACGCCATAGACTTCAACGTGCCTCTCATCACCAACGCCCGACTTGCCAGCGCCTTCATCAAGGCCTTCTGCCGCATGGGCGCGGACGAGTTGCCCATCAAGAGCTGGGACGAGTATTAGCGCCCCTAGGCCGAACAACCAAACCATAGCGGCTCGGCGCCATGACAATTGCCATGGCGTCGAGCCTTTTCTTTAGCCATTGCCGCACCGCCTGCCGCACGAGATTTGTCATACGCAAGGTTGCCAGAGAGAACCGCGCGGGAAGACCATTTTTTAACACACATTGCCTCCGCTAGTGAAAAATTCGCCCCGCGGGGCAAAGCCCGGCATCGCAATCTCACCACAGATAAGGCGATTTCACCCCAAAACCCGCCACTGACGCCACTTTTGAGGCGCAGGCATACCAAAGGGGCTTGCCTTGTGTGGGCAAGTTGTTTCCTTTGCCCTCGCCATCCGAGCATAGGGCGCGACCCCTTGGCCGGCAAGCGAAGCAAAAGAAAAGGAGAAGAAGAAAATGGCAGACAAAAGGAAAGGCGGCGCAAGCCTGCCCGAGGGAGTCCATCAGGCCGTCTTGCGCATTGTGCACGCCACGGTGCAGCAGGGCGTGGTGGAGATCGACGCCGAGCGGTGCAAAGGCTGCGAGCTATGCGTCTACGAATGCCCCGCGCACACGCTGCGCCTCTCCGACGGGGTGAACCTGCGCGGCTTCCGCCACTCGGAGCAAGTGAGGCCGGACAGGTGCATAGGCTGCGCCAGCTGCGCGCTGATATGCCCCGACGGCTGCATAACCGCCTACCGCCACTCCACAATTCCCAATTCGCTTAGGGAGGAGCTTCAAAAGCAATGAGCGACGAGACAAGACTACTGAAAGGCAACGAGGCACTGGCCCTCGCCGCCATACGCTATGGGGCCGACGCCTATTTCGGCTACCCCATAACGCCGCAGAGCGAAGTGATGGAGACCCTCATGGCCCAGCGGCCGTGGGCCTCGACAGGCATGACAGTGATGCAGGTGGAGAGCGAGGTCAGCGCCATCCATATGGTCTACGGCGCGGCCGCCACAGGCCGCAGGGCCATGACATCTTCATCGGGCCCCGGCATAAGCCTCATGCAGGGCGGCATATCATATATGTGCGGAGCCAACCTGCCGTGCCTCATTGTCAACGTGATGCGCGGGGGGCCTGGCCTAGGCACCATCCAGCCCAGCCAGGGAGACTACTACCAGGCCGTCCGCGGCGGCGGGCATGGAGACTATCACGTCTTCACCTTGGCGCCAGACAGCGTGCAGGAGATGGCGGACTTCGTCTCCGTGGCCTTCGACTGGGCCTTTGAATATCGCAACCCGGCCATGATCCTGGCCGACGGCACCATTGGCCAGATGATGGAGAAAGTGGTGCTGCCAGCCCCGCGCCGCAGGCTCACCGCCCAGGAGGTGGAGGAGCGGTGGCCTTGGGCCGCCAACGGCACTATGCGCCACCGTATGCCCAAAAACAGAATAACGAGCCTGGAGCTGGACCCCGCGATGATGGAGGCCAAGAACCAGGACCGCGAAGACCGATATGCGCGAGCTGAGCGCGAATGCGTACGCTACGAGGAGATAAAGACCGAAGACGCCGACATTGTGCTGGTGGCGTTCGGCTCCTCCGCGAGGGTATGCACCAAGGCCGTGGAGCTAGCCCGCGAAGAGGGCATCAAGATGGGTCTTCTGCGCCCCATCACCCTGTGGCCGTTCCCCAATGAGGCCATAGCCCGCGAGGCCGCGCGCGCCAAGGCCATGCTGGTGGTTGAGCTCAATGCGGGCCAGATGATAGACGACGTGCGCCTGGCCGTGGCGGGCAGAATCCCCGTGGAACACTTCGGCAGGCTGGGCAGCGGCGTGATCCTGACTCCAACAGAGATTGTGGACGCGGCCAAAAAGATGGCCAAAGAGAGAAACATTTAGCGGCCGAGAGAGGAGGAGTGACAATGGAACCAAACAGCCTCAAAAAGGAAGAAAACATAGTGTATCGGAGGCCGCGCCTCATGACGGACGCCAACATGCACTACTGCCCGGGCTGCTCGCACGCCACAATCCACAAGATTGTGGCCGACGTGCTGGGCGAGATGAAACTAGACGACAAAGCGATTGGCGTGAGCCCGGTGGGATGCTCCGTCTTCATATATAACTATATAGACATTGACTGGGTGGAGGCCGCCCACGGCCGCGCGCCGGCTGTGGCCACAGCCGTCAACCGGCTGAACCCCGACAAGATGGTCTTCACCTACCAGGGAGACGGCGAGTTGGCGGCCATTGGCACGACAGAGGTAATCCACGCCTGCAACAGGGGCGAGAACATAACCATCATATTCATCAACAACGCCGTCTATGGCATGACGGGCGGGCAGATGGCGCCCACCACCCCACTGGGCATGAAGACAGTGACCTGCCCCGACGGCCGCACCGTGGAGCTCAACGGCTACCCGCTGCCCATAACGGAGCTGCTGTGCCGCACAGAGGGCACATGTTTCGTGAGCCGCGAGTGCGTCACAAGCTACAAGAGCGTAATCCACGCCAAGAAAGCCTTGCGCCGCGCTTTCGAGAACACGCTCGCCAAAAAAGGCACGTCCGTCATCGAGTTCATGGGCACATGCTGCTCCGGGTGGAAGATGACCCCGCACGACGCCAACGCGTGGCTAGACGAGAGGATGAAGAGCATGAAGATGGGGACGCTCAAAGCCTTGGACAAGAAGATGGAGCCGCACCCCTACTCCGCGCCAGAGCAGGCCAACATTGGCGACAGGGCGTTGCGCTTCTAGCCGCCACAAACCACAGAAAAACAAACACAAGAAAGAGACATATCAATATGACGAGCGAGATACTTATAGCCGGCTTCGGCGGCCAAGGCGTCCTCTCCATGGGCAAGACCCTGGCCTACGCCGGGGTGCTGTGCGGCAAGGAGGTGACGTGGCTGCCGAGCTACGGGCCCGAGCAGAGGGGCGGCACGAGCAACGTGACCGTGGTCATCTCTGATGAGCGCATCAGCTCCCCGATAGTGGACACGTTCGACGTGGTGATAGCCCTCAACCAGCAGAGCCTGACCAAGTTCGAGAACCGTGTTAAGCCAGGCGGCATTTTGGTCTATGACCGTTACGGCATTCAGAACAAGCCCACGCGGCAAGACATCCGCGTCTTTGGCGTTGACGCCACACAGACGGCCAACGCCAACGGGCTGCAAAAGATGACGGGCATAATGGTGCTGGGCGCGCTGCTGAGCGTTGACCACATAATGGACAACGGCGCCATTATGGAAAGCCTGAAGAAGACGTTGCCCGAACGATACCACAACCTGCTGCCGGCCAACGAGAAAGCCCTGCTGATGGGCGAGAAGATGGCCGTGCGGGAAGACAGCGCCACAGCCTCGGCCGCATAGCACTGCCGACACACCCGCGCAGCGAGGGAAAAACAATTCTCCCCCGCCCCTCTAGACCCCTCCGGGTGCTTGCTCGGAGACAGAGTGGGTGGGGGATGTTTTTTGCGCACAGCCACCACTGCAACAAGAAACCGCCCGCCGCAGGGGAACTGAAACCCCACACGACGGGCGGCAAACGCAGATATGAACGACGAAAAAACGCTAGAAACCTGCTTTGAGAGCCACGCCAAAGACGCTAGGCGCGCCAGGCACGAACGTCGGGAAACCTATCTGACGGCCACTGTTGCCCGCATCGACAAGGAAATGCTCGTCTAGCACATTCTTGCCAAAGACGCTGGCCTCGAAGCGCGCGCGGCTGGGCTTGAACTGCCACCCCGCCACAAAATTGAGAATCCCGTAGCCATCTTGAGCGAGATCCTCCTCATTGGAGTCCTCAAAATAGACCTTGCTCTTGTAAGCGTAGCTTGGGCGGAGGAAGACGCCCATCTTGCCTCGCAACGGGAACATGATGTCGGCACCGGCCGAGAAAGAGTGCATAGGCGTGAGCCTGAATCTGTTGCCGGCATATTGCTGCGGCTGGCCGTTACCGTCTTTGTCATTGAACTTACCGTCAATGTAGGCATAGTTTCCAAACAGCACCAGACTGCGCACAGGCGACCACTTCACGCTCGCCTCAAGCCCCAGACTGTGAGCCTTGCCGGCATCGTCCGCCACATATATACGTGCCGCTGATGTGTTGGACTCCGCCAGACGCGTGGTCTGGAAGTGGCTCCAGTCATAATAGTAGAGGCAGAAGTCGTAGGCCAGGTGGCCACGCCCCACAATGCCCTTGACGCCAGCCTCATAGCTCACAATTATCTCGGGACGGAGGCGGCACACGTCATCGGGCCCGTTATTGAAGGCTATGACGCCAGGCCTGCGGCCGCGAGAGACGCTGGCGTAGGCGTTGTTGCGCCCAAACTCATATTGCAACGCAGCGCGCCCAACCCACGAGAAGTAGTCGTCGGAGGCGGAGACGCGCGCCGAAGGCTTATACATGACCGCGCCAAAGACCGGGTCCGGCACCGTGGGGCTCTCATATCCCGTCTTCTGATGCTCATAGGTGCCGCGCAGGCCAGCCGAGGCCGAGAGGCCGCCCACGATGTTGAACGTGGCGTCGGCATACACCTCGGCGGCCTGATTGACGCCACGGTTGGTAGACGACTCGCGATACGCCGCATTGAGTGGCAGCGCGCTCATAGCCTTCAGCTGACCCAGAAACTGGCTCCCGCTCTCGCCGAGCATGACACCCACTTGGTCAAGCCCCACGCCAAGCGCGCCCAAGAGAGCCGCGTCAATGTCGCCATAGAAATCGGGAGTGGTGGCCACGGGCTTTGTGAAGTCATAGCTCTCGGGAAACCACTTGTCCATCAGCCCGTCTAGCAAGGCCGTGAGGGCCGGCTTGTAGGCAGCAAAGGCGTCGGGCAGCAAAGAGGGCAGCGCGGCGGCATATTGCTCAAAACGCGGGCGGGCGGCCGCCGCGAACCCTTTGTAGGCATAGGCGGGGAAGAGATATTGCATATTTGTGGCAATGTCCACCCGCTGGTTCGAGTTCTCATAGAAATAGCTTGCGCCAAAGAACCCGTCGAGCCGCTCCGTGGCGTCAAAATTAAAACGGAACTCTTGGCTAAACTGCCGTCCCTTGGCATATTCGCCACAGTCCAAAAGAGGCAAGTAAGTGCCGTCGGCGTCGAACTCCTCATCGGCCTTGAAGGCGCGGAAGCCTGTGATGCTGGACATCTTGAGGCTGTTGGAGAGCGTGGCCGAAGCCAAGAGGGTGGCTCCGCCCAAGTTGCGGACAATGCCCAGGTCCGAGCCGCGGTTCAGGGCGGCGGCGGTCCAAAACTTGGTGTCGCCACCCTCGGGGGCCAGTCGCGCGCTCTTAAAAGATGTGCCGGGATAGTCATCATGCTGATAGTCCAAGACAAGATCCCAGACGCAGTTCTCCCCTGCGAAGAGACGGGTGGAGTTTCTCACGGCAATGGCCTTCTTACCATTGAGCCGTCCTCCGAGGCGGTTGTCCACATATCCGTCATGCTTGTCAAAAGAGAAAGCGAGACGATTGGCCAACTTGCCGCTCACAATGGGTGTGTTGACGTAGCCACTCACGCCGAGCTGACCGCGAGTGCCCACATTGAGGCTAAGCTCCGCCCCGAACTTATCCACGGCGCGATGACGCACGAAGTGTATGGCGCCAATCTCGGCCCCGCGGCCGAAGAGGGTGCCCTGTGGCCCCTTGACCACCTCAACCCTCTCCAAGTCAAACAGCTCGACAACCGAGGCGCGGCTGCGCGAGATGGACACCTCGTCTTGAAAGACCGATATGCGCGGCTGCGAATATGCCGCCCCGTCATCGGACGTGACGCCGCGAATAACATAGCCAGGGTTGTTTGGGCTCTGGATCTGCGCCTGCAGGCCCGGGATGAAGTCGGCCATATCGTCGAGCTGCTTCACGCCGAGCAGGGCCACGTCTTTGCCCGACAGGGCGTTGACGGCCACGGGCACGTCTATGGCCGTCTGTTGGCGTTTCTGCGTGGAGACCACCACCTCGCCAAGCATCTCGCTGTCATCGTCCAAGGCCACATAGAGGTCATTGCCGGCAGGCCGCTCCACGCTGCCAAAGCCTACGCACGAGAAGACGAGAGTGGCTCCGGCCGGCACGTCGCGCATCACAAAACGGCCGTCAATGTCGGTGGCCACGCCCTTGGATGAACCCTTGACCACCACGGTCACGCCAGGGAGCGGCTCGCCAGCCGCCGAGACCACTCGCCCGGCCACGGGCGCGGTCTGCGCCCACACTTGGGCCGAAATGACGGCGGTGGCCACAAAGGCAGCCAGACGCCTAGAATAGATTTGCATAACAGTCAGTATAGTCTTATATAATCAGGAGGTTCGCCTTAGTTTGCTTCATCGTTTGTCCCATATTCGGACAGAGAGGTGGTCATCGTCAGTGCCATCGTCAGTGAGCGCGGCCTCCGCCACTTTGCGGAATATAAGGCTCATTTTGAAAGAGACCACTTTTCTCACTTTGCGCGCCAGCGCGCCTATGCGCGCCTTGTCGGCCTCGGTGAGCCGCTCGTTGCCCTGATAGTTGGCCGCCATGTCGAGAGCCAACTCATCGGCCACCTCAGAGAGCAGCGGCTCAGGCAATTGACCCGTCAGCATGTCGGCCACGACGCTCCGCAACCCCGTGAGGCGCGCGGCCTCGGCGTGAGCCTTCAGCTTGGCGTCATCGTCAAGGAGCGAGTAGGAGCGGATGTCGGCGCAGCCGTCTGATATGGTCACCATGCGGTAGGGACATGGCGCCGTGACGGCCGAACCCGTCTCCACGTCATAGAGGGCCGAGGCCGTCTCGTCGGGGCACTCTATGGCGTCGCCCGACACGGATAGAGACTCCATCTCCATGCGGCCACCGAAAGAGACAATGTCTTGAGTGTGAGAGTGTCCCGTGAAGACCAGGCGGACGCCGCGTCTCTGTAGCTCCTTGGCATAGGCGCGCCAGCCGTCAACGGTGTAGCCGGGAATCATCTTGTCTTGATATTTCCAATGCTCCACCATGCCATGATGAATCATGCACAGCATCTTCTGCCCGTCGCGCTCTGCCTGCTCCAGTTGGCGCAGGGCGAAGGCCCACGTGGCGGGTTTGAGCCGGCCCTCATGGTAACACTTGTCCGTGGCGAAGTCGTTGTCGTCATAGCGGCAGGCGTCGAGAGCCAAAATGCGCAAGCCTGGGGCCAGTTGAGCCACGTAGGAGAGCGAGGCCGTGTCGCGACCTAGCGCGTCGGCATAGCCAAAGCCGGAGTAGAACTCGGCGAACTCATCTCGCGAGAGCGTGGGCACGCGAAACGTGGTGTCGCCCACAAAACGCACGGCGTGAGGGTTGCGCACATCGTGATTGCCGGGGATGACCAGCACCTTGATGCCGGCCGAGGCCAAGGGGTCGAGCAGCACCTCGCGCAACTTTTGGTGCGAGAGCTTCTCCCCGTCTTTGGTCAGGTCTCCCGTGAGCAGCACCACGTCTGGCCTCTGGGCCAAGAGGCGACCGCACAGTTTCCCAGCCAGAGAGACGGACTCGGTGAGCATCTTGCGGTCGTTGCGCAAATATTTCTCAAAAGCCGCACCATCCTTCTCCAGCAACTCCGGAGCCATGACGTGGACATCCGATATCACGGCCATACGGACCGACTGAGCCATGGCCACAGCCAGGAAAGAGGAAAAGAAAAGAGCCAAAGCAGCCAAGAGCAACGGCCTTAGCAAATCGTCGTCAATTGATTTTGAGTTCATTCTGTCTGTTTTTCTGTTTCTGAATCGACGCAAAAGTAAAGGTGGCATATTAAGGAGCGGTTACACCGCTGTTAACAGCCCGTTTATGGGTCTCGCAGCTCGCAAAAAAGAGAGTTACAGAGGCCAAGGCGCACGTTCTTAACGATATTTTCGCTACCTTTGCGCCGCAAATTGCAGAAAGAATGGAGCAAGGAGATTACAGCATCCCACTCAGGCAGCTGCCCAACGGCAACCACAGCTTCAGCTTCGACTGCGGCGATGACCTGTTCAGCCGCGTCGAAGGGGCGTTGGCCGAGCATGGCAGGTTACACGTCGATGTGGAAGCCCGCAAGACGGACGAGATGATTGTTCTCGACTTCGACATCAACGGCACCGTGGAGCAACAGTGCGCCCTTTGCCTCGGGACGCTAGACTACCCCATTGAAGACTGCGGCGAGCGCATCACGGTGAAGCTGGGAGACAAGGAGGCGGAGCTTGACGACGACCTCTACGAGGTGGACGCCACCGACGAGAGGCTCGACCTGGCGCAGTGGATATATGAGCAGGTGTGCGTCACACTCCCAATCAGGTGCGAGCACCCGCTCGATGAGGACGGCAACCCCACTTGTGACCCCGCTATGCTCCAAGAGTTGGACAAATACATTGTCCACGGCGATGAGGACATCCGCCGCAAGGCCCGAGAGGCGCAAGGCGAGGAGATTGACCCACGCTGGAAAGCCCTGGAGGAACTGAAAAAGAAAGAGCAATAGAATTTTACGCCCGCCTTTTCACCAAGGCCGCAAGGCTGGGACGAAGAAGACGGCACACATATATAACTAACCATAATAACAACAAGAAGAAATGGCACATCCTAAGCGAAACCATTCCAAGACCCGCCGCGACAAGCGCAGGACTCACTACAAGGCTGTCGCACCCGCACTGGGCGTATGCTCCAACTGCGGCGCAACCGTAAAGCTCCACACCGTTTGTGGTGAGTGCGGCTACTACCGCGGCAAACTGGCCATCGAGAAAGAGGCCACGGCCTAAAACCGCCCCTTGACGAAAGGAGCGTCTCGCCAGGGTCGGCATATGCCGACGCCGACGATAATCTGCCCCCGCCCGGCTGTGTGCCAGGCGGGGGCAGATTGGTTTTTGACCCTGCGTGAAAACTTGACACTAACAGGAAAAAAACACGAACCAAACGGACAAAAAAACGTATATTTGTCAGGTTGTGTCGGTCGGAAGACGACCGAAGAAGACCTCTGTTACAAGCCACTCACGAAAGCACAGATGACGGACAAAGAGTATATGCGCATGGCCATTGGCATGGCCACGGCCAATGTCGAGGCGGACGGGGGCCCGTTTGGGGCCGTGATTGTCAAAGACGGCGAGGTGATAGGCCGCGGCGTGAACCGCGTCACGGCCAGCTGCGACCCCACGGCCCACGCCGAGGTCAACGCCATCCGCGACGCGGCCAAACGCACTGGGAACTACGACCTGAAGGGCGCGACCATCTACACGTCTTGCGAACCTTGCCCCATGTGCCTCGGAGCCATATATTGGGCGCACATCTCAAAAATATTCTATGGCAACACGCAGGCCGATGCCGCAGCGATAGACTTTGACGACTCGTTCATCTACCGCCAACTGGAGAAACCCGCCACGGAGAGAGCCATCCCGCAAGAGGAATTGCTGCGCGGCGAGGCGCAAGAGACGTTCAGAGCGTGGGCGCAAAAGCCCGACAAAAAGGAGTATTGACACACGCCCCCAGCCCCCCACACCAACCCATAAGAACTATAAAAAACACCAATGCAGACAACAAACGTGTCATGCGCAGTGATAGTCCGCGAGGGCTTGATTCTAGCGGCCAACAGGAGCGAGAACGTGTCGAACAGTGGCCAATGGGAGTTTCCCGGCGGCAAGCCCCAGGAGGGTGAGACCCCGCGAGACTGCGTGGTGCGCAGGGTGCGCGAGGAGCTTAACGTGAGCATCAACGTGCTGGACCAGATGAGCCCTTACAAGGTCACGGTGTCTGGAGAAAAGGCGTTCAACATATACCCTTTCGTGGCGGAGATCGTAGACGGCAAGTTTGAGTTGACGAACCATTCGAAGGCTGAGTGGTTCATGCCCATGCAGCTGATGAGCCTGGCGTGGCCGGAGACCGACCTCCCTATCATAGATGAGATTGTGGGGCGGATATTCCGCGACGGAAAGATTGTGTGAGGGGGCGCCATCCCAAAAAACGCATAAATAATAGCGAAGGCGGCGCGACCCGATGGCCGCGCCGCCTCTGCTATTATGAAGCTCCGGATGCTTATTTTATCCCGAACGCCTCCTTGACCTTGTCCACATAGTCCAGCTTCTCCCAAGTGAACAGCTCCACGCGCTTAGAGAACGTGCGGCCGTTGACGTTGATGGTCACGTCTTTCTCCTGAGGCTTGCGGCCGAAGTGGCCGTAGGAGGCTGTAGGCTCGTAGATAGGGTTCTTGAGCTTGAAACGCTCGATGATGGCGTAGGGCCTCATGTCGAAGACCTTCAGCACCTTCTCGGCAATCTGGCCGTCCGTGAGGGCCACATGGCTCGTGCCGTAGGTGTTGACGTAGAGGCCAACCGGCTCCGCTATGCCGATGGCGTAGGCCACCTCGACCAGCACCTCGTCCGCCACGCCGGCCGCCACAAGGTTTTTGGCCACGTGGCGAGCGGCATAGGCCGCGGAGCGATCGACCTTGGAGGGATCCTTGCCAGAGAACGCGCCGCCGCCATGGGCGCCCTTGCCACCATAAGTGTCCACAATAATCTTGCGGCCAGTGAGGCCCGTGTCCCCGTGAGGGCCGCCAATGACAAACTTGCCCGTGGGGTTGACAAAGAGTTTGAGCTTGCCGGCGTCTTCGGGTCGGCCCGCCGTGGCGTTGTCCAAGATCACGATCTCGTCCTCAAAAAGATCAGCGATTGCCTTTGGCAGGTTCTTCTTGACGCGCTCCAAGAGGATGTTTTTCACGTCTTGGCTAATGATGTCGAGCATCTCGCGCTCGGGGGCGAAATCGTCATGCTGCGTGGAGATGACCACGGTGTCGATGCGCAAGGGGCGGTTGTCGTCAGAGTACTCCACGGTCACCTGGCTCTTGGAGTCGGGACGGAGATAGGTCATGACCTTGCCCTCGCGGCGGATTTGAGACAACTCCTCGAGCAGGCGATGAGCCAAGAATATGGGCAGCGGCATCAGCTCCTCCGTGTCGCGACAGGCGTAGCCGAACATCATGCCCTGGTCTCCGGCGCCCTGCATCTCTTTCTGCTGGCGCACGACGCCCTGGTTGATGTCGTGGCTCTGCTCATGCAGGGCGGAGATTACGCCGCAGGAATTGGCATCGAACTGATATTCTGATTTGTTATAGCCTATGGTGCTTATGACGCGGCGCGCCACGTCTTGCACAGACACGTAGCCGTTGGTATTAAGCTCGCCAGCCACAACCGTCAGACCTGTTGTCACAAGCGTCTCGCACGCCACTTTGCTCTCCTCGTCTTGAATGAGCAGAGCGTCAAGCACAGCGTCTGAGATCTGGTCGGCAACCTTGTCAGGATGCCCCTCGGAAACCGACTCTGAAGTAAAAAAGTAAGCCATCTTTTGTGTTGTTGTTTATATCTTGCGGGCATAGGCCGTCAGGACCCGCCTTCATCACGAATAGTGGTGACCACGGGATGCAAGAAAAACCAGCCCGGCCGAAAGTCGTTTCGCCAGAATATGAAGAAAAAGAGGGGAAAGAAATGCAAAAGTGAGAAATTCGCTTTTTAGCACTTTTTTATAGTGGTTGCAAGTAGCAAATCCATCCACTCTAAATCCTACTCTCTAGCTTAAAAAGGTGGAGATAACGGGAGTCGAACCCGTGACCTTTTGAATGCCATTCAAACGCTCTAGCCAACTGAGCTATACCCCCATATCATTTTTGACAGTGCAAAGATATGTCGTCTTCCCGATACTTCCAAATAGCAAGGCTACTTTTTCTCTTCCTCCTGCGCCTCTTTTTTCGCCTCGTCTTGTCCCGAGACTCCACCGGAGACAACCATCTTCATGAGTTCCACAGAGTTGACTCCGTCTAACGGACGAACCCGCTCTGCCGGCACCACAATGAGATCCCCCATGACGCTATATGGGTATGGGGAGTAAACGGCCACCATGCCGCCGAGGCCAAGCGCGGCCAAATCTCCCTGCGTGACGAAGCCGAGGCGGTTGTTGATGCCATCTTTGTCCAAGCTCACAATGACGGGCTTGTCAAACTTGCGCTTCTCGCCCACAAAGGCTCTCATGAGGTCGCGCACCGAGGTGTAGATGAGTTTGATAAACGGGACCTTGGAGAGCATATGGTTGAAGATGGAGACCACGGGCTGGGTGAGCAGCCGACCGCCCAAATAGCCAGCCAAAGTCACAAAGGCCAAGACCAGGACCAAGCCGAGGCCAGGCACGCGGCGCACCACGGGAATGCCGGCGAAGATGGAATCGGCCCATGAGACGACGGCCACGAGGACGTAGAGCGTGACTGCCACGGGCACCAGGTATAACAGCCCCTGGAGGAAGTAGGTGAGCAGGTTCTTCATCGGATAAGGAAGTTGCGATCTGTGTCTAGTTTCAAGAATATGAAGAGCATGACGGAGAAACCCCAGAGTGACGAGCCTCCATAGGAGAAGAATGGCAGCGGGATGCCGATGACGGGCATGAGGCCTATGGTCATGCAAATGTTCACCGCGAAGTGGAAAAAGAACACGCCCGCGACGCAATAGCCGTAGACGCGGCTGAAGACCGAGTGCTGCCTCTCCGCCAAGGCCAGGATACGGAGAAAGAAGGCCACATAGACGCAGACAAGAAGCGCACTGCCCAAGAAGCCCCACTCCTCGCCGACGGTGCAGAAGATGAAGTCCGTGGTCTGCTTGGGCACAAAATCCAGCTTGGTCTGCGTGCCGCCCAAGAAGCCCTTGCCAGCCACGCCGCCAGAGCCTATGGCAATGAGGCTCTGGTTGACATTGTAGCCAGCTCCAAGGGGGTCGTCCTCAATGCCGAAGAGGACGTTGATGCGCGTCCGCTGGTGATCACCCAAGACGTGCTCAAAGACGTAGCCCGTGGCGAATGAGGTGGCCAGTGTTACCCACACATATGTGAGCAGCCACCACACGCCCTTGAGCCTGTGGACCATGAGGAGGAGCAGCAGGCACACCGACGCGGCGGCCATACCAGCCAAGATGAGGGCGTCGTCCATCACCTCGCGGCCCAGGGCGAAAGTCATGACGAGCCACAGACCCGCGGCCGAGGCCACCCCCACGCCAAGGCACAAGAGCGCGCCCCACGGCTGCTGCTGCCTCCACAGCAAGACGTGCATGGCAATGAAAGAGACGGCCGAGATCACTAGCAGCACCAGAGTGGGATCCAGCAGCAGCGAGGCCACGGCGGCCACGAGGCACACGCCGCCAATGATGAGGATGTGGGGAGACAACCCCTCGCGAAACATGGCCAAGATGAAGACGAAATAGACGAGGGCGGAGCCAGTGTCGTTCTGCAATATGATGAAGCCCACCGGCACCAAGATGATGGCGAAGAGCTTGACATATTGACGGAAAGAGAAATCAAAGCCGTAGCGACTCATGACGCGCGCCAAGACGAGCGCGGTGCCGATCTTGGTGAACTCTGCCGGCTGGAACGCCACAGGCCCCAGCACAAGCCACGAGCGCGCGCCATAGACCTCTTTGCCGGCAAAGAGGACCACCGTGAGGAGCAGGAGCGAGAAGATGTAGACAGGCCATGCCATCTCGACAAACAGTTTGCTGTCTGTCAGCATTATGACGCCCGCGCAGCACAGCGAGACGGCAATCCAGCAGAGCTGCTTGAAATATTCGGCTCCGAAAGAAAACTGCACCCCCGCCTCGGGATTGTAATTGGCGGCGTAGAGGTTACACCACCCGAAGCCGACGAGCAGCACATAGAGCAGCACGGCGGGCCAGTCCACCCCCTTGCGGTAGGAGGCCATAGAGGCGTTGTCATAGAGCATCGGCTTGGTCTTTTTGAGTTTGTGGCTTGGGTTGGCCCGCCTCGGCGGCCTGCGGCGCAGGCTTGCGCGGCTCCTTAGCCTTCTCCTTGGCCGCGATGGGCTTGGCGGGGCCTATGGTGCTCATGGACAGGATTCTGTCTTCGATCCATTTGCGTTTGGGGTCTATCTCGCCGTTGATAAATTTCTCTATCATGAGGCTGGCTATTGGTGCGGCCCATGTGGCGCCGAAACCAGCGTTCTCGACATATACCGATATGGCGATCTGCGGGTCTTGCCGCGGCGCGAAGGCCATGAAAATGGAGTGGTCTCGGCCGTGAGGGTTTTGGGCGGTGCCGGTCTTGCCGCACACGCGGATGCCCGGGATCTGCGCAGCGCGGGCGGTGCCGCCGTTGGCTCCCCACACGGCAAGCTCCATTCCGTCTTGCACAATGTTGAAGGCCGAGGTGTCTATGCCCGTATATCTTTTTTGAGTGTAGAGGCTGTCAATGCTGCCGCCAGAGACCTTGTGCACCACGTGGGGCGTTATGAACCAACCCTTGTTGGCAATCGTGGCGGCCACGTTGGCCATCTGTATGGGCGTGAGCAACAGCTCTCCCTGTCCAATGGAGAGCGAGACCACGCCGAGCGAGTTCCAGTTTTTGCCCTTGGCCTTGTCATAGTAGGCGGAGTTTGGGATGAAGCCGCGGTTCTCGTTGGCAATGTCTATGCCCAGCTTATAGCCGAGGCCGAACTTTACGAGGTGGTCTTTCCAAACGTCTAGGCCCACTTTCACGCTGCCGAATTTCTTGTTGTCTATCAGCTCGCGGAACTCGTAGCAATAGTAGGCGTTGCAAGAGTTCTGGATGGACTGGCGGAGGTCTAGTGGCGAGGCGTGGCCGTGGCACCCCAGGTGGAATGAGCCAATGGTGTAGCCATGGTGGCAGGGGTAGCGCGTGGAGGGCGACACCGTTCCCTCAGCCAGGCCGATGAGGGCGTTGACAGTCTTGAACGTGGAGCCTGGCGGATACCAGGCCTGGATGGCGCGGTTGAAGAGCGGCTTCGTGGGGTCTTTTGAGAGGATGGGGAAGTTGACCGATCGGTCTCGCCCCACGAGGAGCGACGGGTCGTAGCTTGGAGCCGAGACCATAGCCAAGATCTCGCCCGTCTGCGGGCGTATGGCCACGATGCTCCCCGTCTTGCCCAGCATGAGTTTCTCGCCATAGGCCTGTAAATCGACGTCTAATGACAGGGTAAGGTCTTGACCCGATATGGCGGCGGTGTCATATTTGCCCTCATAGAGCTCGCCCTTGGTGCGGCCCAAGACGTCCACCATTATGTAGTTGACACCCTTGCGGCCCCTGAGCTGCTCCTCAAAGCTGCTCTCAATGCCAGAGACGCCCACGTAGTCTCCCGCGGCATAGTAGGGATGCGAGGCCACGAACTTGTCGCTCACCTCGCCCACGTAGCCCAAGACGTTAGCCGCCACTGGATATTCATATTTGCGCAGCGTACGCCTCTGCGCATAGAAGCCCTTGAGGCGATAGAGCTTTTCTTGAAGGGCGGCATACCTCTCATCGGAGAGCTGGCGGAGGAATATTGTCGGCTTGTGAATCGAGGCCCTGCGGCGGCGGATCTGCGTCCGGACGTCGGCAAAGAGCTGGCGCAGCGTGAGCATGTCTATGCCCACCGTCTGGCAGAAGTCAACACTGTCAAACGGCTCCACCTCCTTCGGCACAATCATGACATCGTAAACCGGCTGGTTAGAGACGAGCAGCTTGCCGTTTCTGTCGAAGACCAAGCCGCGAGACGGATATTGCACCACCTTGCGGCGAGAGTTCATATCCGCCGCCTCGCGATACTCATCTGTCAGCACCTGGACGTAGAGCAGCCGCGCCAAAATCACGAGCCCCATGGCTATCATGAGCGCGCCAACGACAAGTTTCCTGTTCTCGTACATCAGTCAGAAATCGGGAATGTTGATTACTAATCCTGCCCTTGTCAGTCTTCCGCTGCCGAGGAGAACCTCGGGGCGAAGGTCTCAAGCAGCATGATGATGGCCGTGGATGCCACGATGCTAAGCGCTACGCGCACCAGGGTGGGCCACAGGTAGAAGGAGTCGAACTGCTCCACGAGGAAGAGGGTGACGTGGTGCACCGAGACCATCAGGAGCGTGTAGCGAAGGAACCACAGGGTGCCATAGGTGCGCGCGTCGGGCATCTCGCCCTCCTTATACGCCGCGTTGCGAAACGAGATGAGGCGCAACAAGAACGGGCGCAGGCGCGCTATAAGGACGCAGGCCATCATATGCATTCCGGGAGTGTTAGACGCCAAATCGACCACCAGCCCCGTGACGGCCGCCATGAGCATGAGCAAGATGTTTGGGCACCCAAGCGGCACGCGCATAATGAAGACAATATAGATGAAAGGGTTGCACAGCCCCAGGAAGTCCATGTTGTCAAACACCACGACCTGGAGCGTCATGACGGCCACGAAGATGACGGCCAGTCGGAACAGGTTGGCAGTGTTATTCATTCTTTACTGATTTTTCAAGTTCCTGACGCTCTGGCGCGGTGAGGTCTTCCACCACCTCGACGTCGTAGACCGAGTTAAAGTCCACAGCCAATTCAACGCCAATGTCATAAAAGCCGCCATTACGGTCTGGCTCCAGTGAGCTGATGGTGCCGACCATCATGCCCTCGGGGAAAAAGGTCGAGGCTCCGCTCGTCACCACAGAGTCTCCAATCTCCACCTGCGCATGCTCTGGGATGTCGGTCACCTGCGCCTCGCGGCACGAGACGCCATCCCACACGAGTTGGCCACGATAGTTCACCCCCTTCACCTTGACAGACAGGTGCGAACTGGTGTTTATGATGGGCAGCACGAGCGCGAAGCGCGAGCTCACTGCCGCCACGAGGCCCACCACGCCCTCGGAGTTCACGACGGCCATGTCTTGCCTTATCCCGTCGCCGGCTCCCTTATCGAGAGTGAGCATATTGCGGCTGCGGTTTGTCGAGGCGCCCACCACGTGGGCCAGGCGATAGCGCAAAGCAGGCCTGGCCGAGAGCGGCAGCGCGTCAATGACGGAGTCAGGCACGGCGTCGAGCTGGGCGCGCAATAGCGCCACCTCCTCTTGCAGGGCGAGGTTTTTGCTCACGAGGGCCTCGTTGGCCTTGGCCAAGCCAAAGTAGCGTCCAATGGAGCTTGTGAGGCGGAAGACCGACCCTGTGATGACGTTGGCCGATGAGACGTAGGACGCTCTGTGATAGTCGTTGCACGTCAAGACGAGCATCGCGGCCAAGGCTTCGAGCAGCAGGAACACGAGCGTCGTGGTGTGGCGCATGAGGAATCGGAAGAAATTGCTCATTGGCGCAGAGGAGTGTTTGTGTTCATCTTTGCATTTTGAAGCCTCGCCGTCGGCGTTGGGCCCCGTCGGCCACATGGTGTGGCGGCGCGGGCGGCATGCCGGGGCGAGGCTTGGTGCGTCTGGTGTGCGCCGCGAGGCGGCACGGCCACTCTACCTCTTGAGGTAAGGCAGGTCGCGATGACGGTTTTTGAGCGCGATTCCCGTGCCTATGGCCACGCTGTGGAGCGGGTTCTCCGCAATGTGGAACGGGATGTGGATCTTGTCCGTCAGCCTCTTGTCCAGGCCACGGAGCAAGGCGCCGCCGCCTGTGAGATAGATGCCGTTGTTCACAATGTCGGCATAGAGTTCTGGCGGCGTCTGCTCCAAGGCGGACATGACGGCCGCCTCAATCTTCGCCACGCTCCTTTCCAGCGCGTGGGCAATCTCTTGGTAAGACACAGGCACCTCTAGCGGGAGGGCCGTGGACATGCTCGGGCCCTGGACCACGAAGTCGTCTGGCGGGGTCTCCAGCTCCGGCAGCGCGGAGCCTACGCCTATCTTGATGCGCTCAGCCATAATCTCGCCAACCTTTATGTTGTGCTGGCGGCGCATATATTCCTGAATATCGAGCGTGAGGTCGTCACCCGCAATTCGGATGCTCTTGTTCGTGACGATGCCGCCGAGCGATATGACGGCAATCTCGGTGGTGCCGCCGCCAATGTCCACAATCATGTTGCCCTGCGGGGCCTCCACGTCAATGCCTATGCCGAGGGCGGCCGCCATAGGCTCATAGATGAGGTATATCTCTCGGCCTCCGGCGTGCTCTGCCGAGTCGCGCACGGCGCGCAGCTCAACCTCGGTGGATCCTGACGGCACGCAGATGACCATGGTGAGCGACGGGGTGAAGAAGCGCGGCTGCGGCAACAGCTTGATCATGCCGCGGATCATCTTCTCGGCCGCGTTGAAGTCGGCAATGACGCCGTCTCGCAAGGGCCTGATGGTGTAGATGTTTTCGTGCGTCTTGCCGTGCATCTGGCGCGCTTTCTGACCTATGGCTATGGTGCGCTGCGTGTGCTTGTCTAGCGACACGATGGAGGGCTCGTCCACAACAATCTTGCCGTCGTGGATGATGATGGTGTTGGCCGTGCCAAGGTCCATCGCCAGCTCCTGAGAGAGGAATGAGAAAAGTCCCATAATTCCTTTGGTGTGAGTATGCTGTTAAGCCGCCGCCCAGCCAAGAAGGGAGGGCGGCGGCGAAGTTCATGACATTTTAGTGCTTGAAGTGGCGGATGCCAGAGAAGACCAGTGCCATTCCGTTTGCCTTGCAGAAGTCGATGGTCTCGCCATCGCGGATGGAGCCGCCAGGCTCAATCACGGCCTCGATGCCCTCTTTGTGAGCAATCTCTACACAGTCTCCGAAGGGGAAGAAAGCGTCGGAGCCCATGACGGCGCCGTGGAGGTCGAGATTGAAGTGGCGCGCCTTCTCAATGGCGTGCTTGAGGGCGTTGACGCGGCTTGTCTGTCCCATTCCGCTGCCGAGCAGCTGACGGTTTTTGGCCAAGACAATGGCGTTGCTCTTGGTGTGCTTCACAATCTTCTGCGCGAAGATGAGGTCGGCCAGCTCCTCCTGGGTGGCCTCCCTCGCGCCTTTGTTCTCAAGTTTGCCGGCCACCTCTGTCGCGGTGTCGCGATCCTGCACCAGGAAGCCGTTGAGGCACGAGCGCACGGTCTTGCCGGAGAGGGCGCAATCTTTGCGGACCAAGATGATTCGGTTCTTCTTTTGTTTGAGCGCCTCGAGGGCGTCGGCGTCATAGGCCGGGGCTATGACCACCTCGAAGAATATCCTGTTCATCTCGTCGGCCGTGGCCTTGTCCACCGCGCGGTTGGTTATGACGATGCCTCCGAAAGCGGACTCGGGGTCGCCGGCCAGGGCGTCTTTCCAAGCCTCGAGGAGCGTTGGGCGCAGAGCCACGCCACAGGCGTTGTTGTGCTTGAGGATGGCCACGGCGGTCTCGTCAAAGTCGTTTATGAGGCCCACGGCGGCGTCGATGTCGAGCAGGTTGTTATAAGAGATCTCCTTGCCGTGGAGCTGGTCGAACATCTTGGCGAAGTCGCCATAGAAGGCGCCCTGCTGGTGAGGGTTCTCGCCATAGCGCAGGTGCATGCGGCCGTCTGCCGTGATGCGCAAGCAGTCTTGCTTCTCGCGGTCGAAATATGAGAAGATGGCGGAGTCGTAGTGGCTGGAGACGCCAAAAGCCTGCCTTGCCAGGTCGTAGCGATCCTCCTCGTCCGTCATGCCGCCCTTGGTGGCCAAGAGGTCGGCCAGCTGGGCATATTGGGCCTTGGAGGCCACGATGACGACGTCTTTATAATTTTTGGCCGCGGCGCGGATGAGAGAGATGCCGCCGATGTCGATTTTCTCTATGATGGACTGGTTGTCGGCACCGCTCGCCACTGTATCCTCGAAAGGATAGAGATCCACAATGACGAGGTCTATCTCGTTGATGTCATACTGCTTCAGCTGCTCCAGATCCTGAGGGTTGTCACGGCGCGCCAATATGCCGCCAAAGACGCCCGGGTGGAGAGTCTTGACGCGGCCTCCGAGGATGGAGGGGTAGCCCGTGACATCCTCAACAGCCGTGACAGGCACACCGAGGCTCTCTACGAACTTCTGCGTCCCGCCTGTGGAGTAGATCTTGACACCCAGGTTGCCAAGGGCGCGAACAATTTCGTCAAGGCCGTCCTTGTGGAAGACCGAGATAAGTGCTGACTTGATTTTCTTCGAGTTCGACATGACCAATTTTTCTATAATGCGCAAAAGTAACGAATTTGCAGTCAATAGACAATTGATATTTAAGACCCGTCGGCGGAAAAATGGGACCCTCTAAAAGACGAGTTCCCCGCCACCATGCCGGCGACGAGGAAAAGGCGCGAGACGTTGGCTCAAGGATGCCGATAGTAGTCTCGGACTATGACCTTGACGGGATACCACGCGGCCAGAGCCGCCAAGACCACCACGGCGACAAAGACCGCGGCAATGTCTGACCACCAAAGCTCCACGGGGTAGGCGCTTATGATGTAGGCGTCGTCTCCGCCGAAGCCGACCACGCCCCAACGCTCTTGCGCCAGCGTGAGCAGCACGCCCACCACGAGGCCCAGGACCGCCCCGCCGACGGAGAGCAGCCACCCCTCAAAGAGAAAGACGCGGGTGACAAGCCCCTCGTCGGCCCCCAGCGAGCGCAGCACCATGATGCTCTCCCTCTTCTCAAAGATGAGCATGGACATGGAGCCAATGATGTTGAAGGCGGCAATGAGGGCAATGAACAGCAAGATGGCGAAAGCCATGAGCTTCTCCACCTCCATCATCTTGAAAAAATCTTCGTGCTGCATCCACTGGTCCTTGACCACGAGGCCGGCCGGGAGCTCGCCTTGGAGCCGCTCGGCCACACCGCGCGCCGAGGCCGAAGGGCTCAGGCGCACCGAGATGCTCGTCACCTCGTCATCGGCATAGTCGAAAAGCGACCTTGCCGTCTCCGATGAGGCCACGATTATGTTGGCGTCATACTCCACCTGTTGCACGGAGAATATGCCCCCCACCCTCTCGACACGCTCCACAAAAGACCGCTCCGGGTGGGCCAGGCTTACCGCGCCCTTGCGCTTGGGGGCGTAGAAGACAACGTTGGGGACAAAGGAAGACGGGGAGACGGCCAGCTGCTGCGCCAAGGCCTCGCCCAAGAGACACTGCCCCGGGCGAAAACAGCCCTCGACAATGATGGAGTCTATGCCCGTCACCTGGCCATAGTTGGCGTCTACGCCCATGATTGTGGCCGGGACCTGCCGCTTGCCATAGCGCACCAGCGCATTGTCTTCCACCACCCCGGCCCACGCCTCCACGCCCTCGCAGCCCGACAGGGCGGCCACGACAGCCGAGTCCGCCACAAAGCTCTTGCCCTCGGCCACCTCGATCTTCAGGTCGGGGTCGAAAGAGCCGAAGAGGCGCGACACGAGGCCATTGAGGCCGTTAAAGACGCTAAGGACAATTACTATGGCGGCCGTGGCCACAAGGACGCCCAGAGCCGATATGGCCGATATGACGTTTATGGCGTTTTGGCTCTTATGCGCAAAAAGGTAGCGGCGCGCAATGAGCAACGACAAGGTGTTGCGCCCCATGACGAGACTCGCGAGCGCCTACTTGTAGGCTTTGACAATGAGACCCGTGCCGCTGCGGTGTGGCCGAGCCACATCTGCCCAATTGAGCAGCAGGCAGAACGGGAACGCCACGAGATAATAGAACGGCAAGATGATGAAGAAGGCCTTGCTCACATTGAGCAACGAGATGGGCCACTTCATGGACAGCACCCAGGACACGTGACCCGGGGCGCCGTAGGAGTAGGCCGCCTCGACGCGGCTGAAACCCGCGCGAGAGAGCTTGGCCCTGATGTCGTCAATGTTGTAGCCGTCGCGGACGTGCTCGTCTATGAAGCCGTGGACGCGGCCGTCAGAATGGTCATGCCCGTCGGCATCGGAGCCGCCCTTGTCTGACGGTGTGGAGATGAGCAGCAGGCCTCCGGGGCGGAGCGACTTATGGAAGTTGGCAAACACGGCCTCATCGGCCTCAATGTGCTCCATGACATCGACGGACAGCACAAGGTCGAACGCCTCCGGGCGGACGAACTCTGTGAGATCCGCCACCTCGAAACGAACCCTGCCCCCCATGCCCAGCTTGGCAAAAAAGGCGTTGCAGTCCGCCATCTGCTCTTCCTTTACATCCACGCCCAGCACCTTGTTGCCGTCGGCCAGCTTGGCCAAGCGATAGGAGTATTGGCCAAAGCCGCTGCCGGCGTCGAGGATGTCGGCAGGCTTGCCTCCGCGGCCGGCCGCCCACTGCCGCAAGGCGCGGCGAATGTGCCACGAGCGGAGGAGAAGCAGGTCGAGGAGCTTATAGAAGAGGACGCGGAGCCACGGCGTACGGTTGAAGAAAGAGCCGAGCGTCCGCTTTATGGGGTCGTAGTGCATCTTTGTGGCGTGTGTGTGTTAGCGCGGGGCTATTGCTCGCCCCTCATGGATTTCTCCTCGTCGGAGAGGAGGCGGTCAATATTCTCCAGGTAGTTGAGGCTGTCGTCAATGAAGAAGGCGGGCTCCGGCACAATGCGGAGCTGCTTGCCAATTCTCTTGCCGAGGGCGTAGCGCACCTTCACTTTGTTGGCGTTGATGCAGTCGAGCACCTGCTGCGCCTTGGCCTCGGGGAAGACGGAGAGGTAGAATTTGGCCACAGAGAGGTCTGACGACACGCGGGCTATGGTGACGGAGACCATGGTGCCGAGGGTCAGCTCGGCCAGCTCGCGCTGAAACATCTCGGCCGTCTCCTTTTGCAGGAGGCGGGATATTTTTTTCTGTCTTGTAGATTCCATGTTTACTATGATGTGGCGCGCGGCCGAGACCGGCGCGGGTGTAGACATTAAAATATGGGGAACGGCCGAGGGTTACTCCACCGTGACGGACTTGGCCAAGTTGCGAGGCTGGTCCACGTTGCAGCCGCGCATGACGGCCACGTCGTAGCTGATGAGCTGGAGCGGCACCACGGCCACGAGAGGCAGCAGGGCGTCGTCGCACTTGGGAATCTCAATCACGTAGTCGGCCATCTTGGCAATCTCACAGTCTCCTGCCGTGACGATGGCCACCACCTGCCCCCTGCGGGCCTTCACCTCCTGGATGTTGTTGACAATCTTGTCATAGAACTTGTCATGCGTGGCCAATACGAAGACAGGCATACAGTTGTCAATCAGCGCTATGGGGCCGTGTTTCATCTCGGCCGCAGGGTAGCCTTCGGCGTGGATGTAGGAGATCTCCTTGAGCTTCAGCGCGCCCTCCAACGCCACGGGGTAGAGGTATCCGCGGCCCAGATAGATGGCGTTTTGCGCAAGCTGATAGGCTCGCGACACATCGCGGATGTGCGCCTCGTCATTGAGCACCTGCGCAATGAGGTCTGGCACACGCAAGAGGCTGTCTACCAGCTGCGAATATCGCACCTCATCTATAACACCCCTCTTGCGGCCGAGGAGGAAAGCCATCATGGTGAGCACAACCACCTGACTGGTGAAAGCCTTGGTGGATGCCACGCCAATCTCTGGGCCGGCGTGGGTGTATATGCCGGCGTGGGTCTCGCGGGCAATGGAGGAGCCCACGACATTGCATATGCCGAGGACGAGCGCCCCCCTCTCCTTGGCCATGCGGATGGCCGCGAGGGTGTCTGCCGTCTCGCCGCTCTGCGAGATGGCAATGATGACGTCGTCTGACCCGATGATGGGGTCGCGGTAACGGAACTCCGACGCATACTCCACCTCGACAGGGACGCGGGCGAACTGCTCAAAGAGGTACTCACCCACAAGGCCGGCGTGGAACGACGTGCCACAGGCCACGATTATGAGCCTCTTGGCCTGCACGAGGCGCGGCATGACATCCGCAATGCCGCCAAGATTTATGGAGTGGGTCTGCGGGCTGACGCGACCCCTCATGGTGTCGGCCACGGAGTTGGGCTGCTCATGGATCTCCTTGAGCATATAGTGGTCGTAGCCACCCTTGTCAATATTGTCAACGTCGAAATCGACGCGCGTGATGACGGGGTCGAGATGATCCTCGTTGAGGCTGGAGATGTTGTATCCGTCACGCGAGAGCGTGGCCACCTGCTCGTCTTCCAGATAAATGAGTTTGTCAGTATACTCCACGATGGGCGTGGCGTCTGACGCCAAGAAATATTCGCCCTCGCCAATGCCCACCACGAGCGGGCTACCCTTGCGCGCGCCAAAGACGCGGCCAGGCTCGTCGGTGCAGATGATGCCGAGGCCATACGCGCCCACCACCCTCTTGAGGGCGGCCTTGATGGCCTGCTCGGCCGTGAGGCCCTCCTCCTCATAAATGCTCTCCATGAAGCAGGCCAAGACCTCGGTGTCGGTCTGCGACTTAAAAGTGTAGCCTTTCTCGGTCAGGCGGGCCTTGATCTCGCGGTAGTTCTCAATGATGCCGTTGTGGACCACGACGAACTTGCCGTGCATGGAGACGTGCGGGTGGGCGTTGACGTCGTTCGGCTCACCGTGCGTTGCCCATCGGGTGTGGCCGATGCCGGCGGTGCCGCTTATGTCTTGCCCCTTGACCTGCTGGAGCAGGTCGGCCACTTTGCCCCTGCGCTTAAAGACGCGGAGCCCATCCTCGCCCACCACGGCCACGCCGGCCGAGTCATAGCCCCTATACTCAAGCCTCTGAAGGCCTTTTATTATGATTGGCCAGGCGGTGCGACCGCCCACGTAGCCTACAATTCCACACATAACTGTATCCTGCTGTTGAATCTTGCCTCATCTGGATTGATGACGGATGCTGGCGCGACGGCCCCGTCCGAAAAGCCAAAGGTAATAAAAAAGGCTGGCGAGGGCGGCGGCGAGGCCACAAAAAAGGCGGGGCGCGGCTGGGCGTGGAAACAAATTTTTGATAAGATAGGCGATATTGCTAAATTAGCCCGATAAAGCAGCCATAAACAAAGTAAACTTGTCTTGATGAAGCCCGAGTTTAAGCCATACGTCATAGGGTTCTGGTCCATCTTCGGAGTCGGGGTGCTTGGCGTTGTAGTGTTCTTCCTCCTCTTGTCTCAAGGCGCGTTGGGCTACATGCCCTCGTTCGCCGACCTGGAGAACCCCAAGAGCAACATAGCGACGGAGATCATATCGGCCGACGGCAAGCCAATCGGCCGTTTTTATGTGGAGAACCGCAGCTACGTGGACTTTGAGAACCTCTCTCCCCACCTGGTGCACGCGCTGGTGGCCACGGAAGACGAGCGATTCTATAGCCACTCGGGCATTGACGTCAGGAGTCTTTTCAGAGTGCTGGTGAAGACCGTCATGACGGGAGACGAGAGCTCCGGTGGCGGCAGCACCATAACGCAGCAGCTGGCCAAGATGCTGTTTCACGAGAAGGCGCACAGCATGTCGGAGCGTATGGTGCAGAAACTCAACGAGTGGGTCATTGCCGTCAAGCTGGAGCGCAGCTACACGAAAGACGAGATCATTGCCATGTATCTCAACAAAGTGGGCTTCGTCTATGACGCCTACGGCATTGAGAGCGCGGCCTACACCTTTTTTGGAGTCAAGGCCAAGGACCTGAAAATTGAGCAGGCGGCCGTGCTGGTGGGGATGCTCAAAAACCCTGCGCTCTTCAACCCCGTGCGCCGCCCCGAGAAAGTGACGGCGCGGCGCAACGTGGTGCTGGGTCAGATGCTCAAGCAACGATACATATCCACAGCCCAATATGACTCGCTGTGCGCGCTGCCGCTAGACGTGTCGAAGTTTCGCCGACAAGACCATAAGGACGGCACGGCCCCATATTTCCGCGAGTTTCTGCGCATGCAGCTCAAAGCCCACAAGCCGGAGCGCAAAGACTACGCCTCGTGGCAGGGGCAGGAGTTTATTGACGACAGCATCCAATGGGCCACGAACCCGCTCTTTGGCTGGATTGACAAAAACCCCAAGGCCGACGGCTCGCTCTATGACATATATCGCGACGGGCTAAAGATCTTCACCACCATAGACAGCCGCATGCAGGCCTATGCCGAGGCCGCCGTGGAGGAACACATTGGCCACAACCTGCAGCCGCTCTTCTTCAAAAGCAAGAAAGGGGCCAAGTTCGCGCCCTACTCCAACGACATAACGGAAGACCAGTTCAACGCCATGATTGGCCGCGCTCTGAAAAACTCAGAGCGTTGGCGCGCGCTGAAAGCCACCGGCATGGCCGACAGCGAGATAATGAAAAAGATGCACGAGGCCGTGGAGACCCGCGTCTTTGACTGGGACGCGGAGGGCTTGGAGCGCGACACCGTCATGACGCCATACGACTCCGTGGTCTATCACAAGCACTTCCTCCGCTGCGCCTTCATGGCCATGGACCCCAGCACGGGCGGCGTCAAGGCCTACGTGGGCGGGCCTAACTTCCGCTACTTCCAATATGACATGGTGAACAAGGGCCGCCGCCAGGTGGGCTCAACCATCAAGCCGTTTGTCTACACCACCATATTCCGCGACGGCCACACGCCGTGCGACCTTGTGCCAAACTCGCCACAGACGTTCACCGTGCCAGCCGAGGACGGAGGCACGAAGACGTGGACCCCGCGCAACGCCGGCGACGCCCGCCTGGGCGAGATGGTGAGCCTGAAGTGGGGACTGGCGAACTCCAACAACAACGTGACCGGCTGGGCCATGAAACAGACATCGCCGGAGCAAGTGGCCAGCCTGATTCACGCTCTGGGCGTGGAGAGCCCCATAGACCCCGTGCCGTCGCTCTTCCTCGGCACCAGCGACGTGAAACTGAGCGAGATGGTGGGCGCATATGGCACCTATGTGAACAAGGGAGTGCACATCGACCCCGTCTACGTGACAGAGATTCAGGATCGCTATGGCAACGTGGTGGGCCGCTTTGGCCGTCGCGAGCGCGAAGTCATTGACGAGCAGACCGCCTTCATGATGATAAGCCTGCTGCAGGGCGTGGTGGACCAAGGCACGGCAAGACGCCTGCGAGGCCCTTCTTACAGGCTCACGTGCCAAATGGGAGGCAAGACCGGCACCACCCAAAACCAGAGCGACGGCTGGTTTATGGCCGTCATGCCCCACCTGGTGGCCGGAGTGTGGGTGGGAGGCGAAGAGCGAGGCATCCACTTCAACAGCATGAGCATAGGCCAGGCGTCAAACGCCGCCATACCGGTCTTTGGCCGATTCATATTGAAAGTGTTTGACGACGCGTCGGTCATGGGCGTGCGACCCGAAGACGTGTTCGACCGCCCGCAGGTGATCAACTTCTCCCTCGACTGCTCCGACAAAGGCGTCAACGCCGACGAGGGCGCGGCCTCGACGACCAACGACGCAGCGAGCGACGACGCCACAGACTGCGGCGAGACCGACATCTTTAACTTCTGACAACCAGCGCGCTAAGGAGACGAAGACCATGGCTGAGAAAAAAGAGAATACGGAGACAGCCCTCGCGAGCCTCAAATCGTGGAAGATTGTGCTGCCCATTGTCATAGGGCTTGGCGTGACGGCCTATCTCTTTGCCAAAGAGTATGAGCCGGGCACTTTCGACGCGTTCAACTTCGGGCCGATGTCCGCGCTGTGGTTCGCGGCGGCCGTGCTTTTTATGATGGGGCGCGACGTGGGCTACATGGTCCGCATCAGGCTGCTGAGCGGTGGCGAGCTTGGGTGGTTTGCGGCGTTCAGGATCATAATGTTGTGGGAATTCTCATCCGCCGTCACGCCGTCGGCCGTGGGAGGCACGAGCGTGGCCTTGTTCTTCGTCAACCGCGAGGGCATCTCGGCCGGCCGCTCCACGGGCATAGTGATGATAACGTCTTTTCTGGACGAGCTATATTTCGCCTTGTTCTTCCCTCTGGTCGTTTGGCTGATAGGCTATGACAACATCTTTGGCCTCGAGGCCTCGCTCGCCCATAAGTTGGCGGGCGTGGCGTGGGCTGGCTATGGCGTGAAAGTGGCCTACATCTTGGTGCTGAGCTATGGCCTCTTCGTAAACCCAAGAGGGCTGAAGTGGTTGCTGCTCACCATATTCCGCCTGCCTTTCTTGCGTCGTTGGCGAAGAAACATGAACGACATTGGAGACGACATCGTCCAGACGGCCCGCCACTTTCGCCACTGGCCCATCCGCGAGTGGGTCAAGGCGTTTTTGGCCACGGCCCTGAGCTGGACGTCGCGCTACTGGGTGGTGAACGCCCTCATCCTCGCCTTTTTCGGCATAGGGCATTTGGGCCTTATGGATCATCTGGTGGTCTTCGGCAAGCAGCTGGCCATGTGGATCATGATGCTCGTGAGCCCCACGCCAGGCGGAAGCGGTTTTGCCGAATATGTGTTCAAAGAGTTCCTCTCTGACTACATTCCCGTGGGAGCCATGGCCTTGGCGTTCTGCTGGCGACTGGTGAGCTACTACCCCTACCTCATTGTGGGCGTGATTCTCCTGCCCCGTTGGGTGAACGGCTATTTCAAGAAAAAATGATGAGGACCGCGAGGCTTTTGCTGTTGCCCGTGGCCATCATCTATTGGTTGGTCACGACTGTTCGCAATTGGCTATATGACATTGGCGCGTTGCGCTCGCGCGCGTTCGGCAAGCCTGTCATCTGCGTGGGCAACATCACCGTGGGCGGCACGGGCAAGACCCCGATCATAGAGCACCTGGCCCGCCTGCTTAGCCACAGTGGGCTGCGCGTGGCAGTGGTGAGCCGCGGCTACCGGCGCAAGAGCCGCGGGCAAGTGGTGGCCGAGACGGGGGCCACGGCCGAAGCCATTGGCGATGAGCCATGCCAAATAAAACGCCACATTCCGGAGGTTGACGTGATTGTCGACGCCGACCGCGCGGCGGCCATAGGCACGGCCATAGCCCGCGGCGCGGACGCGGTGCTGATGGACGACGGGATGCAGCACCGCAGCGTGAGACCCGGCGCGCTCATCATGGTGTGCGACTACGCCCGCCCGCTGTGGCGTGATTTGCCACTGCCAGCGGGAGACAAGAGGGAGTCTGTGACAGGCAGGCTCCGCGCCGACGTGGTGATTGTGAACAAATGCCCTCGCGACCTAACAAAAAACGAGGCCGAGGCCATATTTCGTCACATGAGTCTAAACGACGGGCAAAAGATATTTTTCAGCGCCATTGCCTATTCAGACTTCACCACGGCAGACGGAGCGGCGGCGGACGAGGCCGAAATCTCGGAGCTCGGAGCCGTGGCCATAGCCGGCATTGGCCGTCCGGAACCTTTCTTCACGGAGGTGGAGCGGCGCACGGGGCAGACGGCCCGAATGGCCTTTGCCGACCATCACGCCTTCACGACCTCCGACATAGCGCAAATGGGCAAGCGGCTAGACGAGGCCGGCCCAGACAGCTTCGCCATATGCACCGAGAAAGACGCCACCCGACTGCCCGCCCGCATTGGGCGGCACGAGGTGCTGACGCTGCCCATAAGGACGGAGATATTGCTTGGCGAGCAAGCCCGATTTGACAGCCTGATGCTGTCACTGGCCACAAGCGAAAGGCATGACAGAAAGACAACAACACAACCGACAAAAGCATAAAAAGATGATACCAAACGAGATTAAAGAGGCGGCGGCATATCTTCAGAGCCGCATAATAGACGGCACCCGCGTGGGCATAATCCTTGGAACGGGCCTTGGCGGCTTGGTGAAAGAGATTGACATGGTGGACAGCATAGACTACAAGGACATCCCCCACTTCCCCGTCTCGACCGTGCAGGGGCACTCAGGCCGCCTCATTGTGGGTCGCATAGGCGGCGTGGCCGTCATTGCCATGCAGGGGCGTTTCCACTTCTACGAGGGCTACGCCATGAGCCAAGTGACATTCCCCGCCCGCGTGATGAAGCTGCTGGGCATCGAGACCCTCTTCGTCTCCAACGCCTCGGGCGGTCTGAACCCAGGCTTCAAAGTTGGCGACGTGATGGTGATAACGGACCACATCAACATGTTCGGCACCAACCCGCTCATAGGCCCCAATATGGACGAGTTCGGCCCCCGCTTCCCAGACATGAGCGAGGTGTATAGCAAAAGGCTGACGCGCCGCGCACTGGAGATTGGCCAGGCCGAGGGGCTCAACCTCAAGACCGGCGTGTATGTTGGCACCACGGGCCCGACCTTCGAGACGCCCTCGGAATACAAGATGTTCCGCACCCTTGGCGGCGACGCCGTGGGTATGAGCACCGTGCCGGAGGTCATTGTGGCGCATCACAGCGGCATGGAGGTGTTTGGCGTGTCCATCATCACAGACTCTGGCGTGCCGGGCGAGATTGTCGAGGTAAGCCACGAAGAGGTGCAACGCGTGGCCGCGGCTGCCGAGCCTCGTATGACGCGCGTCATCTCCGCCCTCATCTCCAGCGAGTGCAAATAACCGCCTCGTGACCGACCCCACAGCCACATTGGCGCGCCTCTGCGCCTTGGAGCGAACCGCCACGCCGCCCGACCTTGACGCGGGCGGCGTGGCGGCTGTGGCGCAAGCGGCGGCGAGGCACGGCGTGGCGGGGTGGCTGATGAAGAGGCTCGGAGAGAGCTATGCCGACTGGGAGCCAGCGGCCGCGCTGATGCCCGCGCTGCGGCCGCACATGATGGGCAACCTGCGGTTCAACGCCCTGGTGACGGGAGCCTTGCGCCGCGTGACCGACCTGCTGAGCCGCCACGGCATCGGGGTGGCCGCGCTAAAAGGAGCCGCGCTGATGGGCTCGCTCTATGGCGACGCGGGAGTGCGCTCCACGGGAGACCTGGACATCTTGGTGGCGCAAGACAAAGGCGACGAGGCCATGGAAATATTGACCGCCGACGGAGCCACGCCGTGGGCCGAGGCCACAGCGGGCCGCCCCGACGTGATGAACCTCTTCTGCCGCCACCTGCCGCCACTGAAATATTGTGGCGTGAGGGTGGAAATCCACACCAAGTTGTGGCGCGAGCTGAGCGGCGAAGTGCTGATAGACAACGCCATGAGCCACACGGTGCGGTGCGGTGAGACCCTGCGGCTAGACAATGAGGCCATGCTGGCCCACCTGAGCGCCCACGCCCACACGCACCATGCGCTGGACGGCCACATAAGCCTCAAATGGCTCATTGACATAGCCCTGCTGCTACACCAAGACGCGAGCCTCTTGGAACGGAGCGAGAGACAATTTCCCAACACGAGGGCGGACATTGAGTGGGCGGCCCGCATGTGCATGAGCCTGCTGCCCGCCGCCGACCGAGACCGCCTGTCCCAGACAGGACGCAAGGCCACACCTCTGACGGCCAAGAGCCTGCGCGGCAACAGAGAGCCGCAAGCATGGCGCAGCATCCGCAGAGCATGGGCCGCGCTGAGATTCGCCTGGAGGCATGGCGACGGCCTAGGCGGCAAATGCTCCAACGTGGTGGCCACGATCCGCTACGCGCTGAGCAACAGCGAGAGCCAGCACCCAGGAGTGTCGGCCCCCGTGGCGATAATGAAACGCATTCTCAGAAAATAGAAAGACAAGACAAACCCCAATGAACTCGACAATCAAGAAGATAGTCTCGCTATGGCCTCACGCCGTCGTGCTGCTGTGCTTCATAGCCCTCAGCTTCGCCTATTTCTCGCCCGTGCTGAAGGGCAAGACCCTGCCGCAGATGGATAACATCCACGCCGAGGGCGCGGCCCACGAGCTTACGCAATATGAGAAGCAGACGGGCGACAAGGCCCAATGGACCGACTCGATGTTTGGCGGCATGCCGGCCTATCAGATAAAGTCGGACTCGAGCCACAACATCTTCTACCACCTGACCCACGCCATACGCCTGGGGCTGCCCTACACCACCGTGGCCATCGTGTTCCTCTACCTGGCGGGTTTCTACGTCTTGCTGCTGAGCCTTGGCACGGGCCGTTGGGTGGCAGCCATAGGGGCCGTGGCCTTCGCCTTGGGGTCTTATAACATCATCATCATAGCCGCGGGCCACATAACCAAGTGCTACGCCATTGCCATGATGCCGCTCGTCATTGGCGGCGTGCTGATGACCTTTGGAGGCAAGAGGGTCATTGGCGGCATCTTCACCATGGTGGCGTTGGGACTGGAGTTGGCCTTCAACCACGTCCAGATAACATATTACCTCGCCCTGGCCATTGGCGTGCTGGTGGTGGCCGAGCTGATTGTCGCCATAAAGGACAAACGGCTCAAGAGCTTCGGCGCAAGCATGGGAGTGTTGGCGGCGGCAGCCGTCATGGCCATATTGCCAAGCGCCACGAACCTTTGGACCACATATGAATACGGGGCCTACTCCATCCGCGGCGCAAGCGAGCTGAAAAGCGCTGACGGCACACAAGCCTCGTCTGGCCTGGACAAAGACTACGCCCTGAGCTGGAGCTACGGCGTGGGGGAGACGCCCACGCTGCTCATCCCCGACGTGGTGGGCGGCGCGAGCGAGGCTCTCGGCGGCGGACTGAAAGCCGTGCAGGCGGCAGACCCGCAAATAAGGCCCTACCTTGCGCAGCAGAGCCGCTACTGGGGCGGGCGAAGCTTCACATCGGGTCCCGTGTATGTGGGCGCCATTGTGTGCTTCCTCTTCCTGATAGGCTGCTTCTATTACAAAGGGCGCATGAAATGGTGGCTCTTGGTGGCCACCGCGCTGTCCGTCATGTTGGCGTGGGGCAAGAACTTCCCTCTGCTGACGGACTTCATGTTTGACCACTTCCCGCTCTACAACAAATTCCGCACCGTGGAGATGGCCCTGGTCATTGCCACGGTCACCATCCCGTTGCTGGGCATGCTGGGCCTGAAGGCCATATATGACAACCCGGAGGACGTGAAGTATCACCCCGGCAAGTTTTTCGGCGCGTTGGGCCTCTCGGCGGGCGTGGCCCTGATCATCGCCTTGGCTCCTGGGGCGTTCTATGACTTCTTGTCTCCACAAGAGGCCGCCCAGTTTGCCGATCTCAAAGGGCAAAACCCGCTATACGGAGCGTTGGAGCAAAGCCTTGTGGACGCCCGCATGGAGCTGACGCGCAATGACGCCCTGCGCTCCGCCGTGCTGATCCTCTTGGCCTCGTCCGCCCTATGGTTCTGCTCCGTGCGGAAGATAAACACAAAGATTATGTTGGCCACGGTGGGCATCTTGACCCTCTTCGACCTGTGGGGCGTGGATCGCCGCTACCTCTCGACAGACAACTTCGTGAGCAAGACCGAGAGCCGCAACTTCGCCATGTCCGAGGCCGACCGCGCCATCTTGGCAGACAAGACCCCGCACCGCGTCATGGCCCTCTATTGCAACCCCTTTAACGAAGTCTACACCTCATATTACCACCACTCCGTCGGAGGCTACCACGGGGCCAAGCTGCGCCTGTACCAAGACCTGATAGACCGTCACCTGGAGCCCGAGTGGCGCGCGCTGATGGGCGCACTCCAGGCAAAAGACTACCCCGGCATAGAAGCCGCCCTGCGCAACTCGCCGGCGCTCAACATGCTCGGTTGCCGATACCTGATATACAACCCGCAGCAGAAACCCATTGTGAACCCCTACGCCATGCCCGAAGCCTGGTTCGTGGCGCAAGCCACCGAGGCGGCCAGCCCCGACGACGCCATTGGGCGAATTGGCACGGCCGACCTGCGCCGCGAAGCCATTGTGCAAGGTGACGAGGGCGGCACGTTTGCCACCGACAGCGCGGCCACAATACGCCAGACGGCCTTCGCCCCCGACAAGGTGACGTATGAGAGCCGGTCGGCAGCCGACGGCATGGCCGTCTTCAGTGAGGTTTATTACCCCGCCGGATGGAAGGCCACGATAGACGGGCAAGAAGCCGAGATTGTCCGCGCCAACTACGCGCTGCGCGCGCTGCGCATACCCGCTGGGCGGCACAACATTGAGTTCACATTCGCCCCCACAAGCTTCAGGGTGGGCAACATGATCTCCACGGTGGCATCTGTCATTGCCGCGCTGCTCATGATGGCGGGCGCGGCCCTGGCCTTGCGGCGGAAAGAGCCGGCCGGCGAGGGGCGAAAAGAGTAACCAACACACAAGAGAGAAGACCATGAGCGTAGAGATGGGACAAGACTACCGCCACCTTAGCGAGGCCGAGGTGCGGACACTCAGAGAGCAAGGCTGCACGGCCACCAACTGGGCGGACGTGATGGTGCGCGGCCAGTTCGCCGCCGAGCGCGTGAGGGGCGTAAGCTTCGTGGGCACTGTGCGCCTTGGCGACATGAGCGGCACGGTGCACGTGACGACGCCGAGGCTAGACATGGGGCGGATGGAGTCCGCCATTGTCCGCTCCACGCTCAAAGACGTCACGCTTGGCGACTGGTTCTACGTCCAAGACGTCAACCTGCTGGCCGACTACACCATAGGCGGACGGTTTGTGGCCGTTGGCTGCGGACGCGTTGTGGGAGGCGACGGGCCTTTCGGCATAGGCACGCGCGTGAGCGTGGTGAACGAGGGCGGCGGGCGCGAGGTGGCGCTCTCGGCCTCGCTCACGTCAAACATTGCCTACTGCGTGGCCATGCACCGCTACGTTGACGGCCTGGTGGAGGGCTATGAGCGCCTGACGCGACAGGAGGCCACCGAGGCTCGCGCGGAGATTGGCAAAGACGTCCACATTTTTTCCACCCGCGCGGTGGAGGGCGTGAGGATTGGCCCCCGCGCCGTGGTGGACGGAGCTTCGGCGTTGCGCCGCGGCACCATTGTCTCGGCCCCTGAGCAGCCCACGCTGGTGGGGGCCGACGTGACGGCCGAGGACTTCGTCTTTGCCGAGGGAGCCACGGTGGATGGCGGCACAAAGCTGAAAAACTGCTTCGTGGGCCAGTGCGTCACCGTGGGTTGCGGATTTGTGGGAGAGAACCTGCTGGCGTTCGCCAACAGCCAGTTGCTGTGCGGCGAGGCAGTCTCCGTGCTGGCAGGCCCATATACTGTGAGCCATCACAAAGGCTCGCTGCTCATTGCCGCCGCCTACTCTTTCTACAACGCCGGCAGCTCGACCAACGGCAGCAACCATCACTACCGCCTTGGGCCCATAGAGCAGGCCGTGTATGACCGCGGGGCCAAGACGGGCTCCGGGGCCTACGTCTTGGAGCCGGCCCACATTGGGGCTTTCACCATGGTGGTGGGGCATCACCGGACGAACCCCGACACCACGGCATTCCCATTCTCCGTCTTGGCCGAGCGCGATGGCGAGAGCCACCTCATTGTGGCACAGAACCTGCGCACCATGGGGCTGTTTCGCGACGGCCTCAAATGGAAGATCCGCGACAAGCGCAAGATAAAGAGCGACGCCATAAGCTACGACATTCTAAACCCCATAACCGCAGGCCGCATGATGGAGGCCGTGCGCCGCATAGAGGGCGGGCTGATGGAGAGCAAGTCAGAGCACCTGATAGAGGGCGGGCTGCGGATTCGCCGCGCCTTGCTGCCCCGCGCCGCGGCGGCCTACCGCTCTGCCATTGACATATACGTGGCCAAGGCCTACGCCCATGACGGCGGCAAGAGCGAGAGCCTAGACTGCGAGTGGGCCGACGCCGGCGGCCTCGTGGCCCCGCTGCCGGAGATTCGCGCCATTGAGCGCAAGATTGCCGACGGGGCCTACGCCAACGTGGCCCAGATTGTGGCCGACTTCCGCGACCTGGCCGAGAAGGCGAAAGGAATGGCCATACGCTGGTGCGTGGGCCGCGCCAGAGAGTGGTATGGCTACACCGACACCGAAGACGACGTGAAAGACGCCATCCAACACGTGGCGGAGGCCTGTCACGACCTTAAAGAGGCCACGCTGGCCGACGCCACACGCGAATGGGGCGCGAAGATGAAGACGAGCTACGGCATAGACGGCACGGACGAGGATCAAGACCGCGACTTTGCCGCCCTGCGCGGCGACTTTGAGCAAAACGCCGACGTGAGGGAGTGCCGCAAATATTATGACGAGACATGGTGAGCCTGCGACTCACGCCCTCTAAAAAGGCTACGCAAAGGAGTTTAGGTCTGCTTTGTAGAAATAAAATTTGTATTTTTGCGGCTCGTGGGTCGGATCGTGGCCGGCCTCTTCCCAGACCAACAGATAAGGAACAAACACCATTTGATAAGAATGTCAAAGATAAACGCAGTAATCACGGGCGTGGGCGCGTTCACTCCCGAATATCGCCTCACAAACGATGAGCTCAGCCGCATGGTGGACACCAACGACGAGTGGATCATGACCCGCGTGGGCATCAGAGAGCGCAGAATCCTCAAAGAGAACGAGGGCGTAGGGGCGTCGGACATGGGCGTCAAGGCCATAGAGGATCTCGTGAGGAAGACGGGTCTCGACCTCCAGACGGTAGACCTGGTGGTCTGCACCACAGTGACGGGCGACATGGTTCTGCCCGCCACGGCCGCCATCATCTGCGACAAAGTGGGAATCCACAAAGCCCTGGCTTTCGACATAAACGGAGCCTGCTCCGGCTTCTTGTATGGCCTCGACCTGGTGAGCCAGTATATCCGCTCCGGCTCCAAGAAAAAGGTCATACTCGTCAGCACCGAGAAGATGTCATCCATCGTTGACTACACCGACCGCACCACGTGCGTGCTCTTCGGCGACGCCGCCACGGCCGTCCTTGTGGAGCCAACGGAAGAGGAGGTGGGCCTTATGGACAGCAACCTCCACACCGACGGCTTCGGCCGCGAGTGGCTCAAGATTCCCGCCGGCGGATCCGCCATGCCTGCCAGCCATGAGACGGTGGACGGCCACAAGCACTTTGTTTATCAAGAGGGCAAGCAAGTGTTCAAATATGCCGTGACATATATGGCGGACGCCACAGTGGACGTGATGAAACGCAACAACCTGACGGCGGACGACGTGGCTTGGCTGGTGCCTCACCAGGCCAACCTGCGCATCATATCCGCCACGCAGGAGCGCATGGGCATCCCGACCGAGAAAGTGATGATAAACATCCAGAAATACGGCAACACCACCAGCGCCACCATCCCCCTCTGCCTATACGAGTGGGAGAAGCAGCTCAAGAAGGGCGACAACCTCATCTTGGCCGCCTTTGGCGCGGGCTTCACATGGGGCGCGCTCTACATCAAGTGGGGCTACAACACCAAATAAACTAGACAATCTGGCCAACACGGCAAGACGCCGCCACCCGCACCCTGCGGATGGCGGCCTTTTTTGCAGTCGCGCAGGCGCGTAATCGCATAAAATATCCCTTACGAACCTCATCTGCCTATGCACGGCCTTGGGCTACACGGCCGAGGCGCGCCACATTTTTTCAGAGGCCAAGTATTCTCAATGGACAGGCTTACGCAAATTTACGCGCTAATGGGCCTCATTTCTTCATCATGATGGTGAGGCCGTCGCGGATGGGGACTATCACCTTCTCCACGCGGGCGTCTGCCGCCACAAAGTCGTTAAACTCCTTGACGGCCCGCGTGTGATGATCTGACGGTCGCGGTGTCTCCAGCACATGGCCGTCCCATAAGACATTGTCTGCCAAGATGAAGCCACCCTGACGCACGCGCGGCAAGATGGCCTCGTAATATTCGAGATACTCCCGCTTGTCGGCGTCGATGAAGACGAAATCTATCTGCCCGTCAATAGCCTCCAGGGCCTCGGCCAGGGTGCCAATGTGCAGCACCAGCTGAGCGGCGTGTGGCGAGCGGGCGAAAAATTGGCTGATCAGAGGTTCCAACTCGTCATTGATCTCCACCGTGTGAAGGCGTGCTGACGGGTCGGAGAGGCCGTCGGCCATGGAGAGTGCGGAATAGCCCGTGAAAGTGCCCACCTCGAGAATGAGGCGCGGGCGTGCCATGCGGACGAGCATCTTCAGGAGCGAGCCTTGCAGGTGGCCGGAGACCATACGGGGCTGGATGGTGCGCAGGTGTGTCTGGCGGTCAAGCTCATGTAGCAACGCCGTCTCGGGATCGGAGTGATCAAGGAGATAACGCTCCATCTCTATCGAATTGATATTCTCCATCTTGACCGTCAGCAATATATCAGTCGCGACATTTTCTCGGGCGCAAGCACCTTCCGCGCCACGGCCAAGAGGCTCTCCGGCGTCACGCGCTCACGCACCACGCTGGCCATCTCATATACCGAGAGCGACTGGCCATAGATGACGACAGAGCGAGCCGCGGCCAGCATGAAGCTCTCGCTGTCGTCTACCGACATGAGCAACTGGCCGACATATTGGCGCATCACCTTGGCGAACCTGGCCGCGGAGAGTGGCGACTGCAGGAGACAGTCCACCTCGCGGCGCACAATGGACATGGAGCGGGATATGTTTTGCCCATCGGTGCCAAAGTAGATGGTGAAGAGGCCGGCGTCGTCAAACGACGTGTAGTTGGTCTCGACGTTATAGGCAATGCCATGCCTCTCGCGCAACGCCACGGAGAGGCGCGAATTCATGCTGGGACCGCCCAAGAGGTTGGACAAGACGGCCATGGAGAGCCTGTCTTCAGAGTGACAGTCTGGCGCGGCGAAGCCCAGCAGCACATGCCCTTGGTGCGTGTCTCGCTCCTCGCGCTTGTCGAAGATGGAGAACGCCCCCACGCCAGGCCGCCTGGCAGGCCGGATGTTGGCCGGATGTTGGCCGAAATATTTCTCCGCCACCCTGACAACCTTGCCCCTTTCTGTAGGGCCAATGAAGACAAACGCCATCTGGTCGGTGCAATGCGTGCGGGCAATGAAGCGGCGAGCGTCGTCGGCAGAGAAGGCCGACACGGAAGAGGCCGTGCCCAATATGTTGTGCCCCAGTGGCGTACCCGCGTAGGCCAAGTCTTCGAACTCATCAAAAATGAGTTCCGACGGGGTGTCTTGATAGCTCGTTATCTCGTCAAGAATCACGTCGCGCTCCTTGTCCAGCTCCTTGGCGGGGAAAGTGGAGCAGAAAGCCATGTCGGCAATGAGTTCAGCCGCCCTGGCCAGATAGTCTTCAAGAAAAGAGGCGTGGATGGCCGTCTCGTCTTTGGTGGTGTAGGCGTTGAGCTCGCCACCCACCTCGTCCAGTCTGTTGAGAATCTGGTGCGCCGTACGCTTGGCCGTGCCTTTAAAGACCGTATGCTCCACAAAATGAGCCAGGCCATGCTCGCCCTCCATCTCGTCTCTTGAGCCTGCGTTTATGACCAGGCCGCAATGGCACACAGGGCCAGGGGCTGAGAGATGCACCACTCGGATGCCATTGGGAAGTGTTGAAACTAACATCGGGATATTCGTTTGCCGCACGCCGAAATGCCAGACGAAAAGGAATGCCGCCGCACGCGCCGCGCAAATATAAGCAAAAAGGGGGAGGCGCGCCCCGCGTTCCTCCCCCTGCCTCTTGGTGCTAGAAAACGGCTATGGAGCCACCGTCACCTTGGCCGAGCCGCTTGCGCCACGAACCACGTAGGCACCAGGCTCAACGGCCAGCCGCCCGCCGACAGTGCGGCCCACGCATACGCCGCCAAGATCGTAGACATCGCACTCCTGCCCATCGTCCACAACAATGGAACCACCCTCCGCAGAGACGGAGAGCGATGGAGACGCCACGCTCCTGATGGACGTCTGATTATAGAGCCTTACGTCTATGCTCTTAGGTGCATCGCTTGTAAAAGACACGTCCAATGAGGAAGCAGGGAACAACGTACCCATTTCGGCATCGGCACGACGACGAAAATTGGGCCTGAACGTGGCCAAGCCGCCGTTTATTGTCCAAGATGACGGATTGCAAAAAAGCGAATGCTCCACCCCATAGGTGTCTGTGGCCACACACTCCACCCCCCTGGCCAATACGATCTTTTTCTGGGTATCGCCCATATCTTTCTTTATGGCGCCAGACCGGCACCAAGCGGAGACATCATCGGGCGAAGAGCAGGACGTTGTGCGCAGGCATATGTCTTTGAAAGAGCCGATGCGCTCCACAGAGAAAGAGAAGTTATCACTCTCCGTTGGCGTTCTGGCCGTGATTACAATAGCCATATCTACGGGGGCTTGAACAGCCGCCGCACAAGTTTCATTGGAAATGACGATACTATCTCCTATATAGCACTCTTCATCTCCGAACATTAACATTCTTTGATCAATTTCGTCATCTATCTCGTATCTTCTTGCGAGGTGATGGAAACTTGGCGTTCGCTACTTCATAAGATCTGTTTTGAAGCGGGAATTGACCTATATGATTTGCACAAATATATGCAAAAAATCAATGACGATGTTTTTATCTGTGATTTCTTAATAAGACAGCTTTGATTGGGAACGGTGGATAGGGTCACATTTTTTTGGGGGGGTATTGGTATGGCTCGTGCAAACTCATTTTGAAGCAGATGGGCGCATTGGCCAAATGCCGATGCGCCCATCTGTCATATCATTCAAGAGCAGAAATGTCTTCTATGAATTTCCTGTGAAAATACTCTCTATCATCCCAAAAGTCTTCTCATAGGACACCTCTTCATCTGGCACCTTGTTGTCTTGACGGAATTTGGTTGACACTATAAGGCGACCATTGTTGCCACTGGAAGCGTTCGCAGACCATCTGCGATTGTCTTGCTTATGCCCTTTTGAAAAGTCAACCTCTTCCAGACAATATGCTCCGATGTCTCCGATCTTAATGTTTCGTGGTTTAGCACGTCTCTTTTCTGAGTCCTCACAACCTTCACCTATGGAATAGCTTACCTTCAACACGATATATGATTTCACACGCTCAGGTTGCTCAAGGCAATAATTTTTATACAGTTGGCCAATGGCAGCTATAGCGTCATCAGCTCCGCCATTCCTTTCCACTTTCACGTTTACCATAAACCGAATATCCTCAGATTCTGAATAAAAATCATAGCTCTCTCCTGCTGTCGCACCTACAAACCTGTCAATAACATATTCCGAAGAAGAGTCACAATGGGTATACATCTCAAGTTTTGAAACAATGAACTCCTCCAACAAAAAGCCTATGGCGGTAGAGCTCTCAATGCAATTGTGCTTGTTTTGAAGAAGGTTGTATTCTTCAAGGCGAAGAACTAGCTCCTTCCCGTAAGTTTTGAAAATACTGCTTGCGTATTGCAACAGAGCATTTTCGAAACTCTTAATCTTCTCATAGTATAAGTTAGAACCCATATCAAGATGCTTTGTCTTCCTTAAACTTCGCAATGGACTTCAGAATTGCCAAACCCACAGCCTTGCCGAGGAGTGGTGGAACGGCATTGCCGATCTGAACCAGCTGCTTGCTCTTCCCTCCCATAAAGATAAAATCGTCTGGGAAAGACTGGAGACGAGCCATTTCTCTAGCAGTCAGAACCCTGGGAAGTTTTGGGTGGACATTGACTCCACCATGATTCTCCTTTATGGTGCAACTTGGCTGATTCCACGGACACCTCTTCCATGCGTCAGAGTATCCCTTATAGAGGCTCTGCCCTTCCGGCAACTCACGCAAACGCCGCTCCATATCCGGCTTATGATGGGTCGGCTCATGGTTAAAAGCCGGATCGGCAGGACGGCTCATAAGATCCGCAATGGCCATACCAGTCGTGACGTAGTCCTGCTGTTGCAAGATAGGTTTCGGATGAAAATTTATGGCTCCAATACGATTTCCGATAAAAATTACCCTCTCGCGTTTTTGAGGCGTATAATAGTCCGCTGCACAAAGTGTGGCTACATTCATCTTATAGCCTATCGCCGCATAGTCGTCAATAATCTTCTGCTCCACTCGCCCTCCAAGCATACTGCGCAGCCCCTTGACGTTCTCACATATCACATACTCAGGCTGCAGGTTCTTGACAATTTCCAGCATCTCCTTATATAAGGAGCTCCTTGGATCGTCTTCGATCCTATTGCCTGCCATGCTGAAACCTTGACACGGGAAACCTCCGGCCACTACCGTAAGTTGACGCCCCGCAAGGCGTGAGGACACAGCCTCATAAAATTCATCCTTCTTTTCCTGTAACCTGATGTCGCCATTAACAAATGGATGCGAAAAGTTCCTACGGTACGTTTGCCCAGCTTCGTCAAACCAATCCAAACCACAAATTCCCTCCAAGCCTGCCATTTCTAAGCCTTTGCTCAACCCTCCCGCGCCGCAGAACAGGTCCACAAAAGTCTCATTGGACGTTTTGGGGCTTTGCCAATCATCCGCTATTTCAACCCAATTGACGTCCCGTTTTACTTTTAATTTATCAATCTTACACTCTTCACCTCCTTTTCGATTCTTTTCAAAGTCGTAAAAATCAGTCGCACTTACCTTCAGCACTCCTCCACGACGAACTGAAGATATTGCCCCAGATGCCACGAGACGGCGAACCGCCTTTATGGTGGTCCCTAATTTTTCAGAAACTTGCTCTATACTATACAGTTGCGATTCCATGATTCATTCTACGCTAGTCCAATACAAGAAGACGCGCATCCTGCCTGCCAGAATTGGATAAGGGATGGCCCCCCATTATTACGGGTGCCATCCCATTGTTTTTTTTCACTCAATGCTATTCCATTCCGGACTCCGGCTCGATGTCCTCCTCAGGGTCGGTCTCGGGTTCGCCTATGGAGTCTTCGGGTTCCTGACCTTGTGAGAACGCGGCGCGCACTTTGGCCTCAATCTCCTCTTGGAGCTCGGGATTGTCTTTCAGCACGCGCAGCGCGGCCTCGCGGCCTTGGGCCAACTTGGTGCCGGCGTAGCTGAACCAGGAGCCGCTCTTCTTGACTATATCCAGATTGGTGGCAAGGTCGAGAATCTCACCCACTTTGGAGATGCCCTCGCCGAAGCGGATCTCGAACTCGGTCTTGCGGAATGGGGGCGCCACCTTGTTCTTCACCACCTTGGCACGCGTGAGCGAGCCAAGCACCTCGTCTCCCGCCTTGATGGGGCTTACCTTGCGGACGTCGATGCGTATGGAGGCGTAGAACTTGAGGGCGTTGCCACCCGTGGTGGTCTCGGGGTTGCCGAACATGACGCCAATCTTCTCGCGGAGCTGGTTGATGAAGATGCAGGTGGTGTTGGTCTTGGAGAGCGCGCCGGTGAGCTTGCGCAGGGCCTGGCTCATGAGCCGGGCGTGGAGGCCCATCTTGGCCTCGCCCATCTCACCCTCAATCTCGGCCTTGGGGGTGAGGGCGGCCACGGAGTCGATGACGATGATGTCTATGGCCGATGAGCGTATGAGCTGCTCCGCCACCTCAAGGGCCTGCTCGCCGTTGTCTGGCTGGCTCATGTAGAGCGAGTTCATGTCCACGCCCAGTTTCTCGGCGTAGGTGGGGTCGAAGGCGTGCTCGGCGTCAATGAAAGCCGCTATGCCGCCGCCCTTTTGCGCCTCGGCTATGGCGTGTATGGCCAAGGTGGTCTTGCCAGACGACTCGGGGCCGAAGATCTCAATGATTCGGCCACGCGGGTAGCCGCCCACGCCCAAGGCCATGTCTAGCCCCAGCGAGCCTGTGGGGATGACTGGCACTTTCTCAACCTGACGGTCTCCCATGCGCATGATGGTGCCCTTGCCGTAGGCCTTGTCTATCTTATCCATTGTGAGCTTGAGGGCCGCCAGCTTCTTGGCCTTCAGCTCTTCTGCGTTGTCTGCCATATCTGTGTATGTGTTTTTCTGTTTTCCTTTTCCTTGAACAATGGCAAAGGTACGTCAGGGTTTTGACAAGTCTTGTCAAAAAGCCGCGAGAGGATAATTTTTTTCGCTGCTACCGCGGCTGCGCCTCGTCATCGTAGGTGTCGTAGAGGAAGTCGTTGTAGGGGAAGCGCTGAGTGTGCACCTTCCGCACCTCGTCATAGACCACTTGGCGCAGCTCGTCGAAGTTGGTCTTCTCCTTGGCCGAGATGAAGACGCACTTGCGCTGCTTGGCCATCCACGTCTTTTTCAGGTCGTCTAGTGACAGGTTTTCTCGACGCACAGGGGTGAGGTCGTCCTCGTCTTTGGGCGTGTAGGAGAATGCGTCCACTTTGTTGAACACGATGATGGAAGTCTTGGTGGAGCATCCCAGTTCCTCCAGCGTCTTGTCCACCACCTCAATCTGCTGCTCAAAGGCCGGGTGCGAGATGTCCACCACATGGAGCAGGATGTCGGCCTCACGGACCTCATCGAGTGTGGATTTGAAGCTCTCCACCAGGTGCGTGGGCAGCTTGCGGATGAAGCCGACAGTGTCCGCCACAAGGAAGGGCAGGTTCTCAATCACCACCTTGCGCACCGTGGTGTCTAACGTGGCGAAGAGTTTGTTCTCGGCAAAGACGTTGCTCTTTGAGAGCGCGTTCATGAGGGTGCTTTTGCCCACGTTGGTATAACCCACGAGCGCCACCCTCACCAGTTTGCCTCGGTTTTGCCTCTGTGTGTTCATCTGGCGGTCAATGTGCCGCAGCTCCTCTTTGAGGAGCGAGATGCGGTCCAGCACAATTCGGCGGTCGGTCTCGATCTGCTTCTCACCGGGGCCTCTCATGCCAATTCCGCCCTTCTGCCTCTCAAGGTGCGTCCACAGCCTGGTGAGCCTGGGCAAGAGGTACTGATATTGCGCCAGCTCCACCTGCGTCTTGGCGTGGGCGGTGCGGGCGCGGCGGGCGAAGATGTCGAGGATGAGCGACGTGCGGTCCAGCACGGCAATGCCCAGCCCCTCTTCAAGGTTTTTCTGCTGCGACGGGCTCAGCTCGTCATCACATATGGCGGTCTCGACCTCGTTCTCCTCCACAAAAGCGCGGATCTCCTGAATTTTGCCAGAGCCCAGATAGGTCCGCGAGTCGGGCATGGGCAGATTTTGCGTGAAACGCCCCACGGTCTCGGCACCGGCGGTCTCGGCCAGAAAGGCCAGCTCGTCTAGGTAGTCGCCCACCTGCTGCAGGCTTGTCATGGGCGTGCGGACGGAGAAGAGGACTACCCTCTCCAGGTCCTTGTCTTGGTTTGCGTTGTCTAGCAAAGCGAATGTGTTGTTGAAAGAGTAAGTGTCTGCAAATATATCACTAAAAAGCGTTGGTGTCAGTGAGCCTGTAGCCAGTTGTCTCCCACCCCCACCTCGGCCGTGAGAGGAGCATCGAGGGCGCAGGCCGACTCCATCTTCTCCTTGACGAGGGCTGACACTGCCTCCAGCTCAGCCTCCGGCACCTCCAAGACGAGCTCATCGTGCACCTGGAGAATCATGCGCGCCGCATAGCCCCCTTGGCGCAAAGCGTCGTGAACAGCTATCATGGCCAGCTTGATGATGTCCGCCGCCGTGCCCTGTATGGGCGCGTTGATGGCGTTTCTCTCGGCCACGCCACGGACAGTGGCGTTTCGGGAGTTGATGTCTGGCAACTCGCGCCGGCGGCCAAAGAGCGTCTTTACCACACCCGTCTCGCGGGCCTGCTCCACGCACCTCTCCATATACGCCTTCACGCCGGGGAAGTTGGCGAAATAGCCGTCAATGAGATCCTTGGCCTCTTTGCGTGGGATGTCCAGCCTCTCGGCCAGGCCGAAGGCGGAGATGCCGTATATGATGCCGAAGTTGGCCGTCTTGGCCTTGCGGCGCATGTCTGGCGTCACGTCGGCCGCGGCCACGCCAAAGACCTTGGCCGCCGTGGCGGTGTGGACGTCCTCTCCGTTGCGAAAGGCGGAGAGCAGATGCTCATCTTGACTGAAATGAGCCATTATGCGTAGCTCTACCTGCGAATAGTCCGCCGACAGAATCTTGCATCCTGGCTTCGCGACGAAGCACTCCCTCACCCTGCGGCCGTCTTCATCGCGCACGGGTATGTTTTGCAGGTTGGGGTTGGAGCTGCTGAGCCGGCCCGTGACGACGACCGTCTGGTTGAACGAAGTGTGGATACGTCCCGTCTGCGGGCACACGAGGCGCGGCAGAGCCTCGGCGTAGGTGCCGAGGAGCTTGCAGAGGCCGCGATAGGTCAGGATCTCGGCCACGATGGGGTTCTCATGGGCCAGCTTTTGGAGGGTCTCCTCGTTAGTGGCGTAGCCGCCGCTCTTGGTCTTGCGGGCGTTGGGGTCAATCTTGAGCTTGTCAAAGAGCGCGTCTCCCACCTGTTTGGGGCTGGAGACGTTGAAGCTGAAGCCCGCTAGGCTGAATATCTTCCGCTCGCTCTCGGCTATGCGGCCGCGGAGGAAGTCGGCGTAGCGGCTCAGAGCGCCGCTGTCAATGGCCACGCCGTCCATCTCCATCTGCGCCAAGACCTCGACAAGCGGCATCTCCATGGTGTTGAATATGCTCTGCAACTCCGCGTCGGCCTCTAGCCGCGGGGCCAGGGCGTGGTGGAGGCGTAGCGTGACGTCGGCGTCTTCCGCCGCATACTCGGCCAGCTTGTCATCCGCCACGGTGTCCATGGTCTTTTGCCTAGCCCCCGCGCCAATGAGCTCCTCAATGGCGATGGGCTTATAGCGCAACAACTCTTGCGCCATGGCGTCCATGCCGTGGCGGGCCGCAGGGTGGAGCAGGAAGTGGGCTATCATGGTGTCAAAGCGCGGGCCACGGACCTCGACCCCGTAGCGGGCGAGAATCATGATGTCGAACTTCATGTTCTGCCCTATCTTCAAGATCCGTTCGTCAGCGAAGGCCGGCGCCACTATGGCCAGCAGGCGGCGGGCCTCGGCCTCATCGGGCGGGAGGCGGACGAACCAGGCCTCGGCCTGCACCACGGCCACGGAGAAACCCACAATGGAGGCCTCTATGGCGTTGAGCGAGGTGGTCTCGGTGTCGAAGCAGAAAGCGTCGGCGCGCAGCAGAGCGTCGCGCAGTGCGGAGATCTCGTCCTCGGTCTTGAGGAGGTGATAGGTGTGGGGCGTGTCGGCCGCCGTGGCGTAGCCCGGCTCCGCCGCCACGGCCGACCCTTCTGATGGCGGAGCGTCAAAGAGCGTGGGCTGCGCCGATGGCGGAGCCACACCCAAAGCCGCACGTATGCGGTCCGTCATGCCGCGAATCTCCAGCTCGCTGAAAAGGGCGTCCAGCTCCTGCCAGTCCGGCGCGGAGAGTGTGACGTCGGGCAAATCTATTGACAACGGCGCGTCGGTGGCAATGGTGGCCAGCCTGCGCGAGAGCATCACGGTGTCGCGGTTCTCTTCCAGCCGCTCCCTCATCTTGCCCTTGACGTCGGCAATGTGGCCATATATGCCGTCTATTGAGCCATAGGCCGCCAGCAGCTCCTTGGCCCTTTTCTCTCCCACGCCCGGGCACCCGGGGATGTTGTCGGAGGCGTCGCCCCACAACCCCAGCAGGTCGATGACCTGGGCAGGCGAGGCCACCCCGAAGCACTCCATGACGTCGGCCTCCGTGATGGTCTGCGGCGCGGCGCCTGTGTGCGGGCGCAGCATTGACACCCTGGGGGCCAGGAGCTGGGCGTAGTCCTTGTCTGGCGTGACCATGACAACGTCGCAGCCCTCGGCGGCGAAGCGGCGGGAGAGCGTGCCGACAACGTCGTCGGCCTCATAGCCTTGGCAGGAGGCCTCGGCAATGCCCAGCGCGCGGACGAAACGGTGGACGAAAGGCACTGCCACGCCAATGTCTTCAGGCTGCGCCTGGCGGTTGGCCTTATAGTCGGGGTAGAGGTCATGACGGAAAGTGGGGCCGTGAAGGTCAAAAGCCACGGCCGCGTGAGTGGGCCTCCGCTTCAGCACAAGGTCAGTAAAAGACGAGACGAAGCCAAAGATGGCGGAAGTGTTGACACCCTTGGAGTTGATCCGCGGCGAGCGCATGAAGGCGAAGTACGCGCGGTATATCATGGCATAGGCATCGACAAGGAAGACCGTCTGCTGCATAGTTTTGTGGGGTAAATGAGGGGTTTACGTCTTCGCAAGATAGCGCGAAATAAAGATTTTTGCAACCTTGGCGGCCGCGCCTCCGTATCAGAGGGTGAGAATCAGAGAATAGTTTTTCGTTGATTAGTTGATAAGTGTGTTTGGTGATTAATTTCACGGGTGCGGGGCGTTGTGAAACGCCCCGCACTTTTTCGTATGCGCGAGCGAAGCGCAGGCAGCGGCGGACATCCCGCGACGCGCCGAGGGTCACGCGGCCCACCAAACTATGGAAAAAAAAGAAACCCCGATTTCCCGTGAGAGGGAAACCAGGGTCGAAGCACTGGGTGGTACCACCAGGAATCGAACCGGGGACACACGGATTTTCAGTCCGTTGCTCTACCGACTGAGCTATGGTACCAACAAAAAAGCACTCGCAACCAGGGATTGCTTCCCGATTGCGAGCGCAAAGTTACAACTTTTTACTTACCGCGCAAACCCGCGCCTCATTTTTTCTGAAGCCTGAGCCTGACGGGAGAAACAAGCTTATTGGATTTCAACGTTTTGCCATTTCTCATCCTCTTTCTTCACCTCGTGCTTTGGCAGGTCGATGTAGAGGACGCCGTCCTTGACCTCGGCATGGACGGCCTTCTGATCAACGTTCTCGGGGAGAGTGAAGCTCTGCTCGAACTTGGTGTAGGAGAACTCCTTGCGCAAGTAGCGCTTAGAGTCGCCCTCGTGGCCTTTCTTCTCCTTCTCCACCGAGATGGTCATCACGTCGTCATTCAGGCGGATCTTGCAATCCTCCTTCTTGATGCCCGGGACTGCCACCTCGACCTTGTACTCTTTGTCGGTCTCGGCCACGTTGATTGCCGGCGTGGACTTGGAGCTGGTTGTGAGCCAATTCCAATCATCGCCAAAGAAATCGTTGAATACGTCAGGCAGCCAACTGTTGGCGTGCCTTGCATTGTTATTGTTGTTCATCGGTACCATAGTAGTTACCTCCGTTTATTTTTTAGTTCTTTATTGTTTGTCTTTTTGAACTCCTCCGTGGCTTGGTCTCCCAGGCCTCATCGGCGTTCGACACACAATATTGCAACACGCGTGCCATACCCAGACGACCATGTGACGCATTAGGCGTTCAACAACAAGATAATCAATGCATTATTGTGCATTATCAAGAAAACTGTCTAATTTGAGCCGTATGACATTATGACAAAAAGAAGCCGTACTGTCACCGCTGGTGTGACAATACGGCAGAAATGACGCTTTTAGATTCCCGACTTACCTTGAATCCTTACGGATGGCAGCCCTCATTTTTGTGATGGCGGAGATGTAGTAGACCTCAAAGAAAATGAAAGCCAAGGAGAGGAGCGACAGTTTGAGAGACGGAAGCTCGGCAGGCGCCGTGAGCGTCTTCACAACGTCGTCCGACTCCGAGAGAGCGATGACAACGAGCAGGTTGTTGCAAAAATGGAGCAGCATGGAAGCTAGCAGAGACCGCGTCTGGACAAAGACGACGCCAAGCAGGCAGCCCAAGACGGCACGAGCCAAGAATGCCGTGGCGTCTAGATGCACCAGGCTGAAAATGAGGGCCGAGACCACAACGGCCACATGCCAACTGCCCGTGGCGCGGCGCACAAGCGGCAGCAACGCGCCACGAAAGAAGGCCTCCTCACACACGGCGGGCAGCAGGGCCAGCACCACGACGGCCTCCGCCCAATGCCACACAGTGTCAAAACGGCACACCGAGGCCATGACGGCCGCAGACTGCGAGGCCATGGACTCCGCCCCACCCCACACGGCCTCGTAGAAGACGCGGTCGAGATAGGCGGCCCACTGCACCACAGGCTGGCACACGAGAGCCAAGATGCCCAAGATGATGACAAGCGACGGCCCCGGCACTGACACGCCAACCCGCGACCTGACGCCCATCACGCACCGCCTGGCCACAACGCCAGGCACTCCGAAACACACCAACGAATTGAGCACCAAAGCCAATCCCCACCCGCCCGTGACGGCGAAAGCGGCAGCGGACAGCAGCGAAGCCACAAGGAAACCCGCGACGAGCGAGGCCACAAGCACAAAAGCGGCCCTGCCGACAGGCAGTGGCCGCATGGGAGCCCAAAGGCCCTTGAAGAAACCCGCGCCCAAGGCCTACTTCTTTTTCGACAGATTGGCGCGCTTGTCTCCCGCATGGCTGGCCACGGAGCCATTGAGCAGGCCAACGTAGCGAGCGTCGTCGGTCAGGACGTCCACGGCTGTCTTGAGCTGCTCGTCATATTGCAGGGCGTGGGCGATGGCCGCCTTGCGATATTTGACGGCCCTTATCATCTCGTCCTCCACAAGCGGGCGCACCTGCTCCTTGGCGTCGGCCATGTCGCGGTCTATATTGGCGGCCATAGGGACCCGCAGCGCGTCAATGGCGTCTTTGGCATCGTCATAAAGACCCTCGGCCTTGGCCATCTTGACGAGCCTCTCATAAGCGTCTTGCGAGGCCGTCTTATAGGTGAACTTGGGTTGCGACTTCATAAATGAGACGAAGTCGGCATAGGCTTTGTCGTCCATACGCCCGTCGGCCCCAAGTGGCATGGGCTTGCCGCTCTCCAGGAAGCTGAGGGCGTAGCGGAAGGGGTAGTCTCCCATGACCACGGAGAGGCACACGGGATTATATTTGCGCTCGGCTAGCATGACGTCTGGCGAGATGCCTCCGCCGTCATAGACCGTGCGGCCGTGGCGTGTCTTGAACGCCGTGATGAGCGAGTCCGGCACATAGTCCACGGCCCCGTCCTCGTCTCGGGTGCTGTAGTCGATGGCCTGAATGCAGCGCCCCGATGGGGTGTAATACTTTGCGGTGGTCACTTTCAGGTAGCCGTCATAGGCCACCTCGCGGGTGGCCTGCACCAGCCCCTTGCCGAAAGAGCGTTGGCCCAAGATCACGGCCCTGTCCAAATCTTGCAGGGCCCCGGCCACAATCTCGCTCGCCGAGGCCGAAGCGCGATTGATGAGCACGGCCATGGGTATGACAGTGTCTAGCGGCAGGCGGAAAGAGGTGTAGATGCGGTCCGCAGCCTTGCGGCGGCCTCGGGTGGAGAGAATCTGGAGGCCCTCGGGGACGAAGAAGTTGACAATCTGGAGGCTCTCGTCGAGCAGGCCGCCCGCATTGCCGCGGAGATCAAGGACGAGCCTCTTGGCCCCCTTATTATCCCGCAGGTCGAGGAACGCCTTGCGTATGGCCTCGGCGCAGCCCGACTCGAAGCCCGTGAGGCTTATGTAGCCCACCTCGTCATTGAGCATGCCGTAATATTCGAGCGCCTCAAGCTTAATTGCCTCGCGCTTAATGTTGAACGTCAGCGGCTTTGGCGCGCCCGGCCTTTCAATCTCCACCTTGATGGTCTCTCCGGCCTTGCCGCGGAGCCGCGAGCTCACCTCGTCAACCTTCTTGCCCCTCATGCTCTCGCCGTCGATGGCCAAGAAACGGTCTCCAGCACGCAAGCCGGCCTTGTAGGAGGGCGTGCCGGCATAGACCTCGCGCACGTTGATGAGGTTGGTGTCTGCCGAGAGGGCTATTATGGAACCCACGCCGCCATATTCGCCATCGATGTGGAACTTATACGCCTCTCTGTCCTTCTCGGGGATATAGGTGGTGTAGGGGTCAAGCTCAGAGAGCATTGACTGTATGGCCGTGGGGATGAGGCGGTCTGGATCCGGCTCCTCCACATAGCTCATATTCAGCTCCTTGAAGACGGAAAAGAAAATGTCTAGATTCTTGCTTATCTTGAAGTCGCGGTCGTCACCGCGGAAGGCGGTGAACGCGACGGCAACGCAGGAGACGGCGGCCAAAGACGCCACCCAGTAACCTCTCTTCATTATGTTCTTTATGACGCAGGTAAAAATGAAACGTAGCAACAATGGTAATGTGCGGCTTAAAGGTAGTAATATTTTAATTAAGCTAGAGAAGAGAAAAAGCGGCGGCATAATTTGGAATGTGGGCGATATGTTATATCTTTGCACTCGCAAAGGGATGGTACCATAGCTCAGTCGGTAGAGCAACGGACTGAAAATCCGTGTGTCCCCGGTTCGATTCCTGGTGGTACCACAGCGACAGCCCCTGACGTCCATACGGACGTCAGGGGCTGTTATTTTATACCCGACACGCCTTTGACAAATTGAAAAAGCGCATCCCTTTTCTTACATTTGCACAAAAGCGAAATCATATGGCCATCATAGCAAACCCACTGTACGACACCGTCTTCAAGTTCCTCATGGAAGACAGGCGCGTCAGCTCAATCATAATAGGGAGGCTGCTCCAAAAGAAAATAAAGTCCATCACGCAAAGGAATAACGACGTGACGCAGGCTGGCGTGGACGGCCTTCGCCTCCTGAGGTTGGACTACGCCGCCGTGGTGGAAGACGAGAACGGGAACGAGGTGGAGGTGTGCATAGAGTTGCAGAGAGCTTCGACGGAGACAGAGGTGGAGAGGTTCAGGCAATATCTGGCCACACAATACTCCAACAAGGCCAACGTGGACAAACACGGGAATCCGCTGCATATCATATCAATATATTTTCTTGGCCACAACCTGGACAGGGATGAGACCCCCGCCGTGATGTATGTGGACCACGTGTGCCGCGACGAGGGTCTGCAAATTCTGAAGATGCCCAAGCTGGTCTTTGTGGAGGCCATGACGCACAACCTCATAATAGTCCAGACGCTAAAACTCAAGCCGCGCCCCAACACGCTGCTTGGCAGGCTGCTGGACATTTTCAGGATAAAACCCGAAAGGCGGTCAGACAAGACCATTGAGTATGACGAGCGAGAGGATGAAGAGGACTCCGGAATGGTGACGGTGCTCCGCAGGCTGGAACAGGCCGCGGCCAACGAGAAACTGAAGAAAGAGATGCAGCTCGAAGACGAGCTGCTGACCATAATAGAAAACGCCAAGACTGCGGGACAAGCGCTGGAGGAGAAACAACTGGAATTGGAGAAGACGAAACATGAATTGAATGAAGCCAAAGACGAGCTAAGAGAGACGAAAGACGAGCTAAGAGAGACGAAAGACGAGCTAAGAGAGGCTAAGGAGATGATGCAAAGAATGGCCGACGCAATGAGAAAGGCCGGTCTGATGTGAAAGATCCGGTTCTTGCCAAAACTTGCAAGTTTTGGCAAGAACTTGCAAGTTTTGGCAAGAGGGCGTAAATTAGTCATATGATTGAGAAACCACCCCAAACATCTAAAAAAGAAAAAGTTAAGGCGATACTTAGGCTATTGAGCGAAGATGGCCTGGCAGAGGTTGTGCAAGAGCAAAATGCAAACTACGCCTACTGGACGGATGTGAAGTATAAGCACGACGGATTCAACTCGGCAGAAGAGCTTTGGGCCTTAGTCAAGGCGAGCCGGCAAGTAGGCCCCGTAATGCGACTGCCACAATTTGGACTACACGCCTTGATCACTAGCGAGATGAACAAGATGTGCCGCGACTTCGACCTTAATTATGGATGCTCGTGGGTTAGCGACATTAAGGTGTCGCAACGGAGTCAGTCATTACACCTTGTTTCGTCGGTCATGGAAGAAGCCATTTGGTCTAGCCAAATGGAAGGCGCATCTACGACAAGAAGGGTCGCCATGGAGATGCTGGCGAGCAAGAAAAAGCCCAAAGACAGGTCCGAGGCAATGATTGCCAACAATTTTGCCGCCATCAACTTCATTATGGATAACAAGACAGAACCGCTGACCAAAGAGCTCATCTTGCACCTTCACTCCACAATGACATCGGGGACTTTGGACAAGCCAGAATATGAGGGGCGATTCCGCGACAATGACGATGTAGTGGTGGCCAACGGTATCACTAATGAGATTGTCCACATCCCACCCAAGTGCGAAAAAAACAGAGGGGCTTGTCGATGCCTTATGCGATTTCGCAAACAATGACATTCCGACAGTCTACATTCACCCAGTGATAAAGGCGATAGTCGCTCACTTTGTCTTGTCATATGTTCACCCGTTCATAGACGGCAATGGACGCACGGCGCGAGCTGTCTTCTACTGGTGTATGCTAAAAGACAATTATTGGCTTTACAGTACCTGTCAATATCTGGCGAAATAGCAAGGAGCAAGAGGCTCTACGAGAAGGCATTTTTGCAAAGCGAGGCTGACGGCGGCGACATAGGCTACTTTATCATGTATCACCTACGTGTCATAAGAAACGCCTTTGTCCGGTTACAGAACTCCTTGAAGCGCGAAGACGCAAACCGCATTGCCACAGAAAGTGCGGTACAGGCAGGATTAAATGACCGTCAGGCTAATATTTTGGGCAAAATGAAGAGCGGGAGTTTCTCGCCCTTACTGCGCGCGATGTTGAGTCACTTCTGAACGTGAGCCACACCACGGCAAGAGCTGACTTGGACAGGCTCGTAAAACTTGGACTGCTTGTGAAAGTGCAGGTCAACAAAGTCAAGTCGCGCTACATCTTGCCAACAGACAACAGTCCCTTACCACCCCGCGACGGGCAAATTTGAGCTATCTTCGCGCCGTCTGGCCGTAGGTTGACAGGAGACGGCCAGAACCCACGACACATGAAAATAGGAAACCTGGACTTTGGTGAGCGGCCCGTGCTGCTGGCGCCAATGGAAGACGTGACAGACATGCCGTTCCGCCGCCTGTGCAAGGGCTACGGGGCCGACTTGATGTATACTGAGTTCGTGAGCGCCGACGCCATTGTGCGCGACATCAAGAGCTCTATGAAGAAACTGGACATTGACGACGCCGAGAGGCCCGTGGGCGTGCAGATCTACGGACGCGAGATTGAGCCCATGGTGGAGGCCGCAAAAATTGTCGAGGCGAGCGGGCCGGACATAATAGACGTAAACTTCGGGTGCCCGGTGAAGAAGATTGCCGGCAAAGGAGCCGGAGCGGGCATGCTGCGCGACATTCCCAAGATGGTGGAGATGACGCGCCAGATTGTGCGGGCCGTGGACCACACCCCCGTGACCGTCAAGACGAGGCTCGGGTGGGACGAAGAGTCGAAATTTGTGGTGGACACGGCCGAGAGGCTGCAAGACGTGGGCATAAGCGCCATAACCATCCACGGACGGACGCGCGCCCAGATGTATACCGGGCAGGCCGACTGGACGCTCATTGGCGAGGTGAAGCGAAACCCCCGGATGACAATCCCTGTGATAGGCAACGGCGACGTTGACAGCGCCACGGCCGCGCGAGAGGCCTTCGGCCGCTATGGCGTAGACGCCATCATGATAGGCCGCGCAAGCATAGGCAAACCTTGGATTTTTGAGGAGGTGAAGCATTTCCTCAAAACAGGCGAGGAGCTGCCGGCCGTGAGCGTGGCCGAAGCGGCAAGGAGACTGGAGAGGCAGCTAGACGACACCGTGGCTTGGATTGGAGACGAGCGGAGAGCCATTCTCCACATCCGTCGCCATATGGCCGTGAGTTTCAAGGGCGTGCCGAACTTCAAGGAGAAACGCGTCAGGCTGCTCAGGGCAGACACCGTGGCCGAGGTACGCGAATGCCTAGACGAGCTGATAGCCGCTAACAGCTGAAGGGGCAAGAGACCCATATCAACATAAAAAAGGCCCGCAGGGTATGGCACTTTTGCCAACCCTGCGGGCCAAACTTATGAAAAACAACCCGAATCTGAACGCGGGCGGCGCTTGTCAAGAGCAAGGCTCATTGTTTTGCCGCCACCGCCATCGGGAACACGTCTCCGCCACATAAGCGTGCCGGAGGCCCGCCGCTCTTCACAGCCACGGCCGGGTTCAATAAAAGCGGGGGTCGCACTGCTTGAGTGCAGTCCCCCGCCTAAAACTGTTGACTTATAAGGAGATTATTCCGCCGCTACGAAGCGCCAGAAAGTACCCTCGCCATCTACCGAATTGCCAGTGGTGTTATATGCCGACGCATCGCAAACGCACAGCACCATCTCAGTCTCCGTGAGGCGGAGAACGTCAAAATCAGTCGGGGCGTAGCCTCCTTTATTGATCTGCCAAGGGAAAAGGATGCTTTCAGCCGTAGTGACCAAGAGACCCTCATAAGATATGTTTGGCTTGTTCCAACGGCCAAGGTCGAACTTACCGCTTCGGATGAGCGTGCCGTCGGCCGCATAGGTCTCAATCTTAGTGCCGTTGAGGGAGAAAATCATATATGCGTCAGGGCTTTCCTCGCCTGTCGCCTTTCCCACTGAGCTGTGGTTCAGCTGATCCAGAAGATCAGACGGCGAGTCGACACCCCACCAGATGCTAGCCTCTCCCGTGTTCAACTTGCTGGGGTTTGCCCATCCCCAGTTGCCCCAGCAGCGCGTGCCAAAGACAGCGTCGGGAGGATTGGTGTTGGCAGATGACGCCCACTTCCACTTCTTCTGCGAGCCATTGGTCAGGAGCCCGTATTGCGGGAGGACGGGGAAGTTTTCCGACATCTCGTCAACCGTCACTTTATATTCCTTGGTGACGGTTGAGCGGTCGGGGTTCATCTCGGTGACGTAGACCGTGTTCTCGCCAGTGCCGAAGAGCGTGAGCTCGGCGTGAGTGGAGTAGACAGTGTTCACGCCGTTGGAGATCTGGACGGGGTTCTTGGCCACCACATCCACGACCACGCCGTTGACGTTCTTGCCGTTTTCTTTGACAACCTGGACAGTCGCGTCAATCTGGTTGGCGGAGACCACGGAGATGTTGTCTGAGTAGTCGTCCTCGACGGGGTCGCAGGCCGAGAAAGCCACTGCGGCGGCGAGAGCCAGAGAAAGATATATAGGTCTCATGGTTTCTTAAATTGTTAAAGTGTTAGTTCCACTGGTTGTAGGTGCATCCTGCGCCCTCCCAGCCTGCGTTTTGCTTGAGCGAGCCGTTGGCCAGGTCGATCTGCTCCTGCGGAATCTTGTAGAAGCCCTGCGTGGCGTTGTAGCGCGCCACGTAGCCGTCTCCCTGATCCTTCATAACGGTCTGCATGCCCTGGTTGTAGATCTTGCCACCGAGCTGCTTGGCGAGGGCATCAGGCGCAATGTGCCAGCGGCGGATGTCGTCCCAACGCAGGCCCTCGAAGGCGAGTTCCCAACGGCGCTCTTTCTGGATGGCCTCGAGGCTGTAGCCTACCTCGGGGAGGCCTACGCGGGCGCGAACCTTGTTGAGGCCGTCGGCCGTGGCGGTGAGTTCAGAGTGCATAAGCAGCACGTCGGCGTAGCGGATGAGGATGAGACGCTGGTAGCTGGAGGCCTGATAGTGGCCAGATGAGGCGCCACCCATCTCCTCGGCGCACCAAGAGTAGAAACCGTCTTTCTGAGCGTTGCCGCCGCCTGAGCGTACGGCCACGAGCTTCTTGTTGTGGAAGCCGGAGGCCTCCATCCAGTTGTCAGACACGTTGTAGTCGAAGCCAGAGGGCAGCTCAAGGATCGAGGCGTCGTAGCGCGGGTCCTTCACGCCCTCGGCGGTCATCTCGGCCTTCCAGTCGTCCACGAGGTTGGGAGCCACAGGTCCCACGCCCCAGCCCATGCCGAACGGGTAGACGCTGTTGGGGTCGTCGATGTTGAAGCGGCTGTCATCCTGATTGCCAGTGCGCACGCCGAAGAAGAGGCAATACTGGTTAGTGTTCTGAAGCTCGGTGCCGCTCCACTCGGAGAGGTACTTGTAGTTGATGGCGAGGAGAACCTCCTTGTCGCCCTCCTTATACTTCTCGGCGAGGTCGTCCTTGACGTAGGAGTAGTCCTTGGCGGTATACTCGTTGGAGTAGGCCCAGAGGGAGCGGTAGTCAGCTAGGAGGTCGTGGCCGGACTTCTCAATGATGTCGTTGAGGCAAGAGACCACGTAGTCCTTAGAGATCTCGGCCACGGCGCAGCCCTCGGCTGTCGGGAGCGAGGAGGCGTTGTAGAAGCCGGTGTAGAAGAGATAGACGCGTGCCAGGAGGGCCTCAGCCGCCCAGCGCGTCACCTTGCCATACTGCAGCTTGGTGTAGCTCTGGTCGTAGGTGTAGGCTGGCATGATCTGGGTGGCCTCGTAGAGATCCGCGGCAATGTGCTTGAAGATCTCTTTTGCGTCGAGCTGCGCGGGCGATGTCTGCGCCTCTTTCACCGTCTCCGGGGCGCGCTCCACGAACGGGATGTTGCCGAAGCACTTGGCCAGGTCGAAGTAGTTGTATGCGCGGAGGAAGAGCAGCTCGCCCTTGGTCTGGTTGCGCAGCTCTTCAGACGCGACGTTGTCCACAGCCGTGAGAGCCGAGTTGGCGCGGGCGATGGCCTCGTAGCCGGCCGTCCAGAGCTGAGCCATATCCTTGATATCGTTAACAAGGAGGTGCTCAAGGGCCTGCGTGCGCTGGTCGTTCATTCCGCCGCCGCCATACATATCGTCAGACGCCAAGTTGGCCCACGTCATGTACTCGGCGCAGTCGTTGTTGGCGAACTGCTGGTAGAATGTGGAGTTGTATACGGCGGCAACCATCTGGTTGACGTCGTTCTCGCTGACAGGGAAGTTGCTGGAGTCCTTGCCCGTGTAGTTCTCGGAGTCGAGGAAATCCTCGCAACCCGTGAGGGCGAGGGCGGCCACGGCCCCGGCTATTATATATGCACTTTTCATGATGCTCAATGATTAGAATTTGAGGTTAAGGCCTACGAGATAGGTGCGTGGCGACGGGTAGAAGCCGTTGTCGATGCCAGAAGCCCAGGAGTAGCCATCGTCGCCCGTGCCGCCATCGGAGCCGATCTCAGGATCCATGCCGCTGTAGTCGGTAATGGTGAAGAGGTTTTGGCCGGTGACATAGAGCCGGAGCTGGCTGAATGGGCAACGGTTCTTCCAGATGGTGGTGAAGTCGTAGCCGAGGGTTATGTTCTGGATCTTCATGTAGTCGGCATCCTCAAGCCAAATGTCGCTCATGGTCTGCCAGTTGGTGTTCGCCATATTGTCGAGGCGGGGGAGAAAGTTGCTTGTGCCCTCGCCCTTCCACGAGCCGTAGAGGATCTTCTTGTTCAGGTTGGCCGTCGGGTCCTCACCCTTGTTCCACGTGCGGACAATCTGATGGCCGAAGGCGCCTGCCGCCGTGGCGGAGAGATCCCATCCGCGCCAGCCTACGTTGACGGAGATGCCCATGTTCAGGTCGGGATGCGGGTCGCCGATCTTGGTCTTGTCGTTAAGATCTACCACGCCATCGCCGTTGTTGTCAACATAGATAATGTCGCCGGGGCGGAGCGTGCTGTGGATCTTGTCGGTGTGGGTCTTCTGCCACTCGTCAATCTGCGCCTGGGTCTGGAAGATGCCGGCGGTCTTCATGCCATAGAAGAAGCCGATGGGCTGCCCGACCTGGGCGCGGAAGATCTCGCCCTCCTGCTGGTTGAGCACAGAGGCCGGGCCGTGGATGATGCCCTCGCCGTTGGCGATGCGGGTGACCTCGTTCTTGTTGGTTGAGATGTTGACGCTGGCGCCATAAGACACTTCGCCGATCTTGTCGTTCCAGTTGAGGCCAAGCTCAACACCCTTGTTTTCCACGTCGCCGCCATTGACATAGGGCGCGTTTAGGCCGTAGACAGAGAGGATGGGCGCGCGGAGGAGCCAGTCTTTGGTGGTCTTCTTGTACCAGTCGAAAGTGAGGCTGAGGCGGCTGTCGAGGAAGCGCGCGTCGAGGCCAATGTTGAGCTGCTCGGAGGTCTCCCAGGTCACGTCCGTGTTTTTCAAGACGTTGGCGAAGCCGCCGGTGGTGGACTGGTCGTGGTTTCCGTTACCGAAGTAGTAGGCGTCGGAGTCGTCGAAGGAGAAGGTGGTGAGGTACTGGAAGTTGTCTATGGAGCAGTTACCATTCTGACCCCACGAAGCGCGGATCTTGAGGAAGTCGAGCACACCCTGCGCGCCCTCGAGGAAGTTCTCGTTAGAGACCACCCAACCCACAGAGGCAGAGGGGAAAGAGCCCCAACGGTTGCCGCTCTTGAAGTTTGAGGAGCCGTCGGCGCGGAGCGTGAACTGCGCCATATAGGTCTCACGGAAGTTGTATGACACGCGGCCGAAGAACGACGCGAGAGAGCTGTCTTCAGAGGGCGCGCCCTTGATGGCGATCTGGTCGATGGATGACGGCTTGGTGTTGCTGATGTAGGCGCGGCCCCAGTCGTTGCCGAAGAGGTTGTTCTTAGACGACGCCTCGAGGCTCATGCCGTAGCGCGCCTGCTCGATGGAGTTGCCGATGACGACGTTGAGGGCATGGTCGTTGAGCTTGAGGTCATAAGCGATGGTGTTCTCCCACGTGATGTTGGAAGAGGTGTTCATCTGCTGCTTGGCTCCATCTTGCGTGGCCACCTCGGTGCCCGTGGCGTGAATCTTGGTCATCTCACGGTATGTGGAGGTGTTCAGGCGATAGCTGAATTGGCTCTTGAGGGTGAGGTCCTTGATGGGCTTGATGGCCAGATAGGTGCTCATGTTGACGCCCCAGCTGCGACTCTCCTTGAGGCCCTGCGCCGTGGTGGCAGCGATGGCCAGAGGGTTAGAGGGCGTGCCGCAGTTCCAGCCGTCGGCCGCCATCTGGGCGTTGGTGTAGTAGCTGCCGTCCTCGGCGTAGGCGGGGAGGAGCGGGTTGCCCACGAGCAAGTCGTGCATGTTGTTCCAATACATATTGCCCGTTGAGACGCCGTTGGTGTTGATCTTGTTGAAGGTGAAGTTCTCACCCACGGTGATGGCGTCGCGGCCGTCCTTGTCGCTCTTGTAGAGCACGTGGTCGGAGTTGAGGCGCGCGGTGTACCTCTCGTAGCCGCTCTGACGCTCGCCGCCAAAGATGCCATCTTGGCTGGTGTATGCCACGCCCATGGAGAACTTGGAGGCCTCGTTGCCGCCCGCGATGTTTACGGCGTGGTTCTGGGTGACGGCGCCTTTGTGGTAGCTCTCGTCAATCCAGTCAGTGCCACTCCAAGAGCCGTCCATGACGCTGTTATAGAGTTTCTCGGGGAGGTTCTTCTTCCAGTCATAGGCCGCATTGCCACCATTGAAGGCCTTGAGTTCCGAAGCGTAGATGAACTCCTGCGCCGTGAGGATGTCGGGCTTCTTGGCGAGATATTGCATGCCCACGTAGCCGTCATACGTCACCTGCATCTTGCCCTCCTTGCCCTGCTTGGTGGTGACAAGGATGACACCGTTGGCGGCGCGCGCGCCGTAGATGGCGGCGGAGGCCGCGTCTTTCAGCACGTCGACGCTCTCAATGTCAGACGGGTTGAGGCTGCTTATGTCTCCGCCCGCCACACCGTCAATGACGTAGAGAGGCGCGGAGTTGCCCACGGTGCCGAGGCCGCGGATGTTGACCTTGAAGCCGTCTCCGGCCTGGCCGGTGGATTGGGTGATCATGACACCCGGCGTCTGGCTCTGGAGGGCGCCGAGGACGCTGGTGGTGTTGAGCTTTGCGATGTCGTCTCCCGACACCTGCACGGTGGCGCCGGTGACGAGTTTTTTCTTCTGCGTGCCGTAGCCCACGACGACAACCTCGTCAAGGTCGGAGAAAGACTCCGCCAGCACCACGTCATAGGTGGTCTGGCCGGCGGACACGACAGCCTTGGAGTCGTCGAAGCCAATGAAGCTGAAGAGGAGGTTGGCGCCTTGGGGCGCGGTGAGGGTGTAGTTGCCGTCGGCGTCGGTGATTGTGCCGATGGTGGTGCCCTCAACCACAACGTTCACGCCAGGGAGCGGGTAGCCCTGGTTGTCTACCACGCGGCCGTGGATGGCGGTGTCTTGCGCCAATGCCCACGAACCCGTCAGGAAGAGGAGTGCCGCCGTGGCGGCCGTGCGCAAACTCGGGCTGGAGAACCCGAGCCTTGCTCTTCTGTTTGTTATTCGCATAATTGCTCTTCTTTAAGTTTTAGAGGTCTCAAACAGTCGCCTTGCAAACAACTGTTGCGATTTGAAAACAAAAATAGCAAGGATTTTAAATATGATTGTAATAAAGTATTAACCCTGGCGTGTATGATTTTATCTTTTTATTGACAATTACGAATGCCAAGAAATGACACACACAACAACCTCTCGTCTTATTCTCAAACAATTAGCCCTTCATAGCCACAAAAAGGCACTTTTCTCAATCGTTTGCGGCAGCGAGGCCGTTCGCCCTAAAAATGGCAGCATGCGGTGCCAGCATTTATATAAAAAATGCGCGCCGCGGGATTGTTTCATCCCGCGGCGCGCAGCAGTCAGTTCGCAACGTGCGGCGTCAGTTCGCCTGGTGGCCCAGCTGCGCCACTTTGGGCGCGACCTTGAGCCCGTGCTTGGCAATGTTGGCCTCGTGAATCTCGAAGCTCAACTTGCCGCCATCCGGCGCAAACGCTATTCCGGCGCCTTGGGAGCATTGCCCGCGCGTGCCGCTGATGATAAGCACCTTATTGCCGGCCTGCGAGGCCACCAGCTGCCCTATGTGCGAGGCCTTAGACTCGCCAAGGTACACAATGTCGCTCTTCGGCAGGCCAGAGACCGATGAAGTCTCATTTATGTTGACCACCCTGTCCCCCACCTTCTTGTTTTTGACCACCGCGCGCAGAGCCGAGGCCACGGCATTGTCTCCCACCACAGTGATGGTGAAGTCCTTGCCATTGTCCTCTTGCGGCCAAGACGTGTTTCGAGCGAAGTTGAAGATGTAGAGGGCCTGGAACTTGGCCAATTGAGCCTCCGCCAATTGGCACGCCAATATTGTGAAAATGATCAATAGGAGTCTTTTCATTTTAGGTAGTGTTACATTAAATGTGTCACTCCCGTTTTACGGCGCTCCACCCGTAATGTTACGCGTCTCGTCTCACCCCGCGAGAGTCTTCACCAGGCCTTTCGTCTCCTCTTCCCACGTCTGCCTGCTCGCCAAAGCCGCCATGTTGGCGCGCCAGCGCGCCGTGAGCTCGGGGTGCGCCATCACCCGCCTCACGGCCTCGGCCACCGAGGCGGGCGTGAGCTCGCCCACGCACAGGCCCACGCCCTCGCCATCCACGATGCGCTCCACCTCCGGCAGGCGGCTGGCCAAGATGGGCAGGCCCGCCTGGATGAAGTCGAAGAGGCGATTGGGCAGCGCAAGGCGATAGTTGAGGCATACGTCGCGCATCAGCACCGTGCCCAGGTCCGCCGCCGCCATGTAGGGCGCCAACTGCCCAAAAGGCTTGCGCCCCACAAACTCCACTCTGTCGGCCACGCCCTCGGCCTCGGCCAGGCGGCGGGCCTCGTCTAGCACGTCGCCGCCGCCCACCACCACAAAGCGGCAGCCCGGCAGCTGCGGGAGAGCCTTTATGACCTCCTCTACGCCCCGCCCCACGTTGACGGCCCCCTGGTAGAGGATGGTGAATGGCCGACGCCCCGCTTCGGCCGCCAGGTGGCGGACGGCCTCGGCCCGCGCCGCCAACGGCACGTTGCGCACCACCAGGAACTCGCGGCCATAGGCCGAGCGGAATATGTCCGCAATGGAGCGGCAGACGGTGACGCGCACGTCGGTCGCCCTCATGCGTGGCACGCAGACATCTTGCACGCGCTGCCACACGCGGCGCACGAAAGGCTTGCCCGCAATCTCCGGCACCTCGGGGAACAGCTCGTGGCTGTCAAACATAAGCCGCGCGCCACGGGCCTTGGAGGCGGCCAGGCAACCGGCCAACGTGTCCAAATCTATTGAGACAATGAGCGCCGGCCTGCGGCAAAAGAGCAGATGAAGGAGGAGGCGGGCGTTTAGCTCGGCATAGAACAACGGCCCGCGCCAAAAGAGCATTCTCATATAGTGGACGCCCGGGGCCGCCTTGCGCGCCTCGCGGGGGTGGGAGCGGCCCAGGAGCGTGACCTCGTAGCCGCACGAGCGGAGCGTGCCCGCCATCTTGGCCACGCGATAGTCGGTGTCAAAGTTGCTCTGCGAGCATATGACGGCGCGGCGCACGTTCATAGCCTCCAGGAGTTGTAGCCATCCACGCGGCCAAAGAGGCCATAAACGTCGGTCAAGACGCCGCCAGCCCTCAAGTGCGAGCGCAGGAAGCCAGCCCCGAGGCCGCGGAAGCGGTCATGAGCCACGGCCACGATGATGGAGTCATAGACGCCATGCGGCTCATCTTGCGGCTCCAGGCCGTAGAGCGCGAGGCTGTCGGCCTTCGAGGCCACGGGGTCGACCACGTCAACCCGCCCCACGCCAAAGGAGCGCAGCTCGTCGATTATGTCCACGGCCCTGGTGTTCCTCACGTCGGCCACGTTTGCCTTATACGTCATCCCCATTACCAAGACGCGGAGCTTGCGCACGTCCGCCCCGCCCGTCAGCAGCCTCTTGAGCGTCTGCTTGGCCACGTAGCGACCCATGCTGTCGTTGACGTAGCGGCCGTGGTTGATTATTTGGGTGTGATAGCCCAGCTTGCGGGCCTTGTAGTCCAGGTAGTAGGGGTCCACGCCAATGCAGTGCCCGCCCACGAGGCCGGGGTGGAAAGGCAGGAAGTTCCATTTGGTGGCGGCGGCGCTCAGCACGTCGGCCGTCTCGATGCCCATGCGCTGGAAGATGAGCGACAGCTCGTTCATCAGTGCAATGTTGACGTCGCGCTGCGTGTTCTCAATTATCTTGGCGGCCTCGGCCACCTTGATGCTCCGCGCCCTATACACGCCAGCGTCCACCACCTGGCCATAGGCCTCGGCCACGATGTCCAGGGCCCGCGGCGTTCGGCCAGAGACAATCTTCCGGACCGTGGCCAGGGTGTGCTGCCTGTCTCCGGGGTTGATGCGCTCGGGGCTGTAGCCCAGGAGGAAGTCGGAGTCGGCCTTCAGGCCGGAGACCCGCTCCAAGATGGGCAGGCACTCCTCTTCCGTGCAGCCGGGATAGACGGTACTCTCCACCACCACCACGTCTCCGCGGTGGATGACGCGCCCAAGTGAGACCATGGCCTCGCGGAGCAGCGATATGTCCGGCGCCCTCGACTCGTCTACGGGCGTGGGCGTGGCCACAATGTGGAAGTTGGCCTTGGCCAAATCGGCGGCGGATGAGGAGAACTCCACGTCGGCCCCGGCGAAGTCGGCCTCTTTCATTTCCCCGCTTGGATCTTCGCCACGTCGCAGCATCTCCACGCGGGTCTCGGAGTGGTCATAGGCCACCACGTGCCAATGGCGCGCGAAGGCCAACGCCAGGGGCAGGCCCACATAGCCCAAGCCGGTCACGGAGACCACACGATTTGTGCTTGCCCCCGTCATGGCCTATATTCCAGTTTGTCAGGGGAGCGAAAGTCGCCCCCCATGGCGTCGTAGACGCGGCATATGGTCTCCACCACACTGAAGCCGTCTTGCCACGTGGCCGTGGGTTCCGCCCCGCGGAGCAAGACGTCGGCCAGATTGGCGAAGACGAAGCCGTGGTTGGCGGCCGAGCCTTTATATGGCCCATAGTCGTTGGGCGGGTTGGAAGGTGGCAGGGGGGGCATCTCGTAATTGTCTATCTTGCAGTCTATCACGTCGCTCATATATTGGCCGCCCACTTTTACGCAGCCTTTATCGCCCACGAGCGTAATGACGCTCTCGTAGTTTTCCCCCGGCACAGCCGTGGAGTAGGCGAACGTGCCAATGGCACCGCCTCTCCGCACGCGGAAGAGGAAAGCTCCCGTGTCCTCGAAATCTGTCAGCCTCGCGTGAGCAAAATCGGCGCCCGCGGCGGCCTCAACGTCCACCGGGCCGACCAGCCACAGCAAGACATCCACAAAATGAGAGAATTGCGTGAAGAGCGTGCCGCCGTCCAGGTCGCCCGTGCCATGCCAGCCTCCATCAACGTAATATCTGTCGTCGCGATTCCACAGGCAGCTCACCTGCACCGAGCGCAACGCGCCCAGGGCGCGGCCCACAATCTCGGTCTTGAGCCACTGCGACGCGGGCGTATATCTGTTTTGAAACACGCAAAAGACGCGTCCCCGAGAGGCTTCCTCGGCGACCCGCACCCTCAGCGCATCCTCCACGCTCAGCGCCATAGGCTTCTCCATCAGCACGCTGACACCGCGCCGAAGGATGCTGACGGCCATGTCGGCATGGTATCCGTTTGGCGTGCAGACCGAGACCACGTCAAGGTCGCCAACGCTCTCCATCATGTCTTCAAGGCTGCCGAAGAAAGGCACGCCCGCGGGCGGGCGGCATGCCTCGGCGGGACGCACGTCCGCCACGGCGCAAAGTTCCATCTCGGGGTTCGCCTCAATCATGGCCACGTGGCGGTGGCCAATGCAGCCACACCCGACCACCGCGAAGCGAATCTTATTTTTCATAACTTGGTTTTCGTTTGACTGACTGAAGGAATGGGTGTCACGGCCTTGCCGTCACCGCTGATGACATAGGCCTCGCCGGACTCCGGGCAACGAGCCGTGCCGTCCGCCCCGAAGTGGAGCTTATGGCCCAAGCGAGACACCCACCCCACCCTGCGGGCCGGGTTTCCCATCACGAGGGCGTATGGCGGCACGTCTTTCGTGACCACGCTGCCCGCCCCCACGAGGGCATACTCGCCCACCACGACCCCGCACACGATGGTGGCGTTGGCACCTATCGACACGCCGCGCTTGATGAGCGTGGGCCGATATTCGCCCTTGCGGCAGACGAAAGCGCGAGGGTTAAGCACATTGGTGAAGACCACCGAGGGACCCACGAAGACATCGTCTTCCAGCCTCACGCCATCGAAGACCGAGACGTTGTTCTGGATTCGGCAGCCGTCTCCCACCACGGCGGATGACATCACCACCACGTTTTGGCCCAAAGAACAGCGCGCCCCCACGCGGCAGCCGCCCACAAGGTGGCTGAAGTGCCACACCACGGTGCCGTCGCCGATGACGCACCCGGCGTCGATGACTGCCGTGGGGTGAGCCCTGAAAGCCGTCACCGCGCCACCTCCCTATGCGCCCCTATGCGCCACTGCGCCAAGCGGCCGGTGACGGCGGCCACGGCGTCCGCGTCCAACTCGCTGTGCATGGGCAGTGACAGCACTTGCGCCACTGCCTCATCGGTCCGTGGCAGGCTGACGTCGGCCAACCCGAAGACGGGCTGGCGGTGTATGGGTTCGGGGAAGTAGACCATGGAGCTTATGCCGCCTTGCGCCAAGAACTGACGCACGTCGTCGCGGCAGCCATAGTTCACCCGAATCGTGAACTGATTGAAGGTGTGTCCGTCGGCATCGGCGGGGCAGACGAAGAAGTCGTTGCCGGCCAACGCTTTGCGATAGGCCAACGCCGCAGCCCGCCGGCGGCTTATGTATTCGTCAAGATGACGAAGCTTGACGCGCAAGACGGCGGCCTGAATCTCATCCAGCCGGCTGTTGAGGCCCACGACCTCGCTGTGATATTTTCGCTTTGCCCCGTGGGCGGCAATCTCGGCCATGCGGGCCGCCAGGGCGTCGTCGTCAGTGAAGACTGCGCCACCGTCTCCCATGCAGCCCAGGTTTTTGGTGGGGAAGAAAGAGGTGCAGCCTATGGTGCCGACCGAGCAGGCCTTGCGCCTGCGGCCATCCACCTGCTGCTCCGCTCCAAAGGCCTGGGCGCCGTCTTCCACCACCGCCAGGCCGTGCCTGCGGGCCAACGCCAGCAGCGGCTCCATGGGCGCCATGCGGCCAAAGAGGTGGACGGGGATGATGGCGCGCGTGCGAGGCGTTATGAGGCTCTCCGCACTCCGCGGGTCAATATTGAAAGTGTCAGGGTCGATGTCGGCGAAGATGACTTTGAGGCCTAGCAGCTTGGCCACTTCGGCGGCCGATATGAAAGAGAAGGATGGCGTTATGACCTCATCGCCCGGCTTCAGGCCCAGAGCCATCAACGCAATTTGGATGGCTTCGGTGCCGTTGGCGCACGTGAGGGCGTGACGAGAGCCCGCATACCGGGCCAGCTCGTCTTCCAACATAGCCACCTCGGACCCGCGTATGTAGCGACCGCCCATCGCCACCTTGGCCATTGCCTCTGTCAGCTGCGGGCCGAGTCTAGAGTGGACCGCTGCCAAGTCCACCATTTCTACCTTATCCCTCAATTTAAAAAACGTCTAATTAACGGGGGGGGGTAGAACCCGTATAAATAATCAGAGGGAACCCACCCCGATGCAGGACAAAATTAGCAAAAAGAACAAAACAGCAATCATCCCGCGCACACACGATGCGCCCGCCGCACTCCATAAAGGAAACTTTAACAAGGAGTTTTGCAACTCAAAACGTTGGAATAGCTACTTTTGTGACATCTGATAACAGAGACGAAGAACACGTATTAAATATATATGTCAGTAGCTGATAATAGCACAAAGATCAGGAACGTGGCCATCATCGCCCATGTAGACCACGGAAAAACCACCCTGGTGGACAAGATGCTCAAGGCCGCCAAGACCTTCAGAGAGAACCAGCAGGTGGGCGACCTGCTGATGGACAACAACGAGCTGGAGCGCGAGCGCGGCATCACGATCTTGGCCAAGAACTGCGCCGTCAACTGGGGCGGCTACAAGATCAACATAATAGACACCCCGGGCCACTCCGACTTTGGCGGCGAGGTGGAGCGCGTCCTTAACATGGCGGACGGCTGCCTGCTGCTCGTCGACGCCTTCGAGGGCCCTATGCCACAAACGCGCTTTGTGCTGGAGAAGGCCATCAAGATTGGCCTCAAGCCCATCGTGGTCATCAACAAGGTGGACAAGCCCAACTGCCGCCCCGAGGAGGTGAACGAGGCCGTGTTTGACCTCATGTTCTCGCTCGGAGCCACAGAGCAGCAGCTCGACTTCCCCACGGTCTACGGCTCGGCCAAGGAGAACTGGATGAGCACCGACTGGAAGCACAAGACCGACAACATAGACGCAGTCTTCGAGGCCATTATCAAATACATCCCCGCGCCACCCATGAACGAGGGCACCACCCAGCTGCTCATCACCAGCATGGAGTACTCTTCCTACACGGGCCGCATCGCCGTGGGCCGAGTGCACCGCGGCGAGCTCAAGGCGGGCATGGACGTGAGCCTCTGCAAGCGCGACGGCAAGATTGTCCGCCAGAAGATCAAGGAGCTGTATGTCTATGACGGCATGGGCAAGCAGAAGGTGGACAGCGTGGGCTGTGGCGACATCTGCGCCATTGTGGGCTTCGACAGTTTCGACATCGGAGACACCGTGGCCGACGCCCTCAACCCCGAGCCGCTGCCAACCATTGCAATTGACGAGCCGACCATGTCGATGCTCTTCACCATAAACAACTCGCCTTTCTTCGGCAAAGACGGCAAGTTCGTCACCAGCCGCCACATCAAGGACCGCCTGTACAAGGAGCTGGAGAAAAACCTGGCCCTGCGGGTGGAGGAGACCGACCGCGCCGACGCGTGGAACGTCTACGGCCGCGGCGTGCTGCACCTCTCGGTGCTCATTGAGACCATGCGCCGCGAGGGCTATGAGCTGCAAGTGGGTCAGCCGCAAGTGATTGTCAAGGAGATTGATGGCCAGAAGTGCGAGCCTGTGGAGGAGCTGACCATAGACCTGCCCGAAGACTGCTCCGGCAAGAGCATTGAGCTTGTGACGCAGCGCAAGGGCGAGCTGATCAATATGGAGCGTCATGGCGACCGAATTCACCAAGACTTCAAGATCCCGAGCCGCGGCATCATTGGCCTGCGCACCACCCTCATGACCGCCACGGCGGGCGAGGCCGTGATGGCGCACCGCCTCATGGGCTTCGAGCCTTGGAAAGGCCACATTGACAAGCGCACCAACGGCTCGCTCATTGCCATGGAGAGCGGCACTGCCTACGCCTACTCGCTAGACAAGCTCCAAGACCATGGCAAATTCTTTATCAGCCCGCAAGACGAGGTCTACGCCGGCCAGGTGGTTGGCGAGAACACGCGCGAGGGCGACATTGTCATCAACGTCTGCAAGAGCAAGAAGCTCACCAATATGCGCTCCAAGAGCTCTGACGACGCCGTTCATTTGGCCCCGCCCGTCATCTTCAGCCTCGAGGAGGCTCTGGAATACATCCAAGGCGATGAGTATGTGGAGGTGACGCCGCACGCCATGCGCCTGCGCAAGATCCTGCTCAACGAGGCGGACCGCAAGAAGGTGCAGAAGGCCGCGCAGAGCGAGCAGTAGGGACATTCCTCCTGACACTTAAACACAGGCAACCCCCGCGGCAATGACCCGCGGGGGTTGCTCTTTTTTCACCACAAGCCGATGGGGCAAAAAATCCCGTCACTCTTATGCGGAGTGACGGGATTTCTGATTTTTGGCCCGTGGGCGGGGCTACTTGGCCACAATGATATAGAAGTTCTTCTTGCCTTTCTGAATGAGGATGTACTTCTCATCTAGCAGGGAGGAGGCGTCTACCAAATCCTCTGGGGCGGAGACCTTCTGCTTGTTCACCTGGAGGCCTGCCACGTTGCGCCTCAGCTCGCTCTTGGAGGGGAACACCGCGGCATGTGTGGTGAGCAGGTCGGCCACAGGCACGCCGGCGGCCAAGACGTCGCGGTTCACCTCAAATGTCGGCACACCCTCGAAGACGGAAAGGAACGTCTGCTCATCCATCTTGCGGAGGGTCTCTGTGGAGCCTTTGCCAAAGAGAATCTGGCTGGCCTCGATGGCCGTGTCCAGAGCCTCGCGGCCATGAACCATGATGGTCATCTCCTCGGCCAGGCGTTTTTGCAAGGGGCGGAGGCCCGGATCTTCGGCCTGCTGACGGACGAGAGCCTCAATCTCGCTGATGGGGAGCATGGTGAATATCTTGATATATCGCTCCGCGTCGGCATCGGAAGTGTTGAGCCAGAACTGGTAGAACTTGTAAGGGCTCGTCTTCTCGGCGTCTAGCCAAATGTTTCCGCTCTCTGTCTTGCCGAATTTGCCGCCGTCGGCCTTGGTTATGAGCGGGCAGACGAGCGCGAAGGCCTCGCCGTCCGTCGTGCGGCGGATAAGCTCCGCGCCAGTGGTGATGTTGCCCCATTGGTCTGAGCCGCCAAGCTGGAGCTTGCAGTTGTAGTGCTGGTTGAGGTAGAGGAAGTCGTAGCCCTGCATGAGCTGATAAGAGAACTCTGTGAAAGACATGCCCTCGCGGCTCTCTTGGCTAAGGCGTTTCTTTACAGAGTCCTTGGCCATCATGTAGTTGACTGTTATGTGCTTGCCTATGTCGCGGATGAAGTTGATGAACGTGTAGTTCTTCATCCAGTCATAGTTGTTGACCAGGATGGCGGCGTTGGGCTCTTTGGAGTCGAAGTCTAGGAAACGCTCCAACTGCTTCTTGATGCAGGCCACGTTGTGGTTGAGCGTAGGCTCGTCTAGCAGGTTGCGCTCGGCGCTCTTCATTGAGGGGTCGCCAATCATGCCCGTGGCCCCACCCACCAGCGCGATGGGCTTATGGCCTGCGGCCTGCAAGTGCTTGAGCAGCATGATGCTGACCAAGTGGCCAATGTGAAGCGAATCTGCCGTGGGGTCAATGCCCACGTAGGCCGTCGTCATTTCCTTTTGAAGTTGCTCCTCTGTGCCTGGCATCATGGTGTGAACCATGCCGCGCCACTTTAGCTCCTCTACAAAATTCATCGAAGTATTTAAGAGTGAATATATAAATGGTTTCGTGCTAAGTTAGCAAAAAATGGGAGTAAAAGCCAATCATCGTCCCGCCGCTTGCGTCACTTCTCTTCCGCCTTTGCCCCATATTCGCGGCGGAAGGGAGCATGAGCCCTGCACAGGCCAGGCGTGAGGACGAAGGTGAAGCCGTAGGAATAGTCGAGGCGCGAGGCGCGGGCGTCAAAATAGCCCTTGGCGTCGAAAGCGAACCTGCCGATGCCACCCAGCGCCTTGACGAACGACGCCCCGAAGGCCACCAGGTCTCGCTTGCAGGCATAATAGGCCGGGTCGAAGTTAGAGACCGAAGAGAAGAGCGGATTGCCATGGGGCGCATAGAAGTCGTTGGCGTGATACCATGCCAAATTGGCCTGAAGATATTTGGCCGTGAGGCGGGCCTCGGAGCTTATGGCCACACCGTCTGAAAAAGGACGTACCTCAGACCCCGCCATGGCATGGAAGCCAAGCACATGGAGCGAGAATGATAGCCTCTGGACAAAACGCCAATGGTCGCGCTCCACGTTGAGCGTGGGCGAGAGGCCCACGTTGGCCACGCTCTGCATGGTGTCAGGATAGTCGCTTATCTGGCCGCCAATGTGGTCAAAGGCCAAGCTGACGGGCATGGAGAAAAAGCACGAGCCGGACCGGCTCCACGAGCCCAAGGTGAGAGACACACCCGCCGTAAAACGCTCTGGCACCGTGTCTCCCATAAATATGAATTTGCGCCAATTGAGCCACACGGAGCCGCGCAGCCGCGGGCGCGAAATCCACAGCTGCGCCCCGAACTCGGGCTTCTCTGTGAGCTGCCCCTCTGGGTCTTGTATGGCCTCGTGCTGGGGGTGCGAGGCCAAGCCGGGCAACGAGCCTGCCTGCACGCCCAGCCACTCCGTGGCCTGCCACTTGACGGCGAAGTGCGGACGGACGTAGGTCGCGCTCGAGGTGCCGCCGTAGCGCAAGGCTTGCAGACCGGCCGTGAGCGTGAGGTCTGGCAGCAAGGCGTAGGTCAGGGTGGGCCGAACCTGATAGCCCACAAGGGTGTAGCCCTCAATGTGAGGCGAGAAATATTCGTTGTTCTTGAAAAAGAACGTGGCGTCTAGCCCCGCCCCAAAGTTCCAAAAACGGTCTTCGTCTTCCACCTCATACCTGCCTGCATGGGCAAGGTCGTCAAAAAGGCCGTCGGCCTGCGCCCGGATGCTGGTGGCAGGGAGTATGGCGGCCGCGGCGGAAGCCGTGACGATGGACAGAATCTTCATGACGGCCTATTGCCTGGCGAAGACTTTCTTGAGCAAGGCCGAGGTGCGCTCGCGGGCGTCAGAGCGAATCTTCTTCTCCTGCTCACCTACCTTGTAGTATATCCCGTCCACGGCCTTATCGGTGAGATAGTCCGTAAGGTTGGTCTTGACGGTGGTGAGGCCTGCCACGCGCCCCACGGTGGAGGTGGCCACCTGATTCCACTCGCTCGTCATGCTGTTCCAGCAAGACTGCGGAGAGATGTCGCCAATGAGCTTTTTATTGACCGACTTGTCTATGTAGCCTCCAAAGAGCGTTTTGAGCGGGGCTTTGGTCTTCGTCTTGAAATAGTCCGTGGCGGCCGTTCCCTTGCTCTTCAAGATTCCCATGGCGTCGTTGATGGTCATGCTGGTGAGGGCCGAGGCGAATATTGGCACCGCGTTGGTGGCGGCGTCAGAGGCCGCGGCGTTGATGTTTTTCACCACCTTGGTGACGAGAGCCTGCCCGCCGGGGAGCTTGGCCACGTTTTGCGTTATTATCTTGGCCTCGGGCGGCAGGCCTATGCGCGTGGCCAAGTCATTGTAATAGCCATTGTTGGCAGAGAGGACCTTGACGCCCGTGCTGATGCCAATGTTTAGAGCCTCTTTGAGGCCCGCGGCCACCTCGGCCTGAGACAATGCGCCAGAGCCCGACACTGCGCCCCTGAGAGACGACAGCGCGGGCGCCGAACCCGACGACACGGCGCAACCCGTCAGCGACAGGCTCAAAGCCACGCACGCAGCCGCCACCAACGGGCGACCCAAGATGTTGATGCTCATGACCATAATTTTTTATCTCGTACTGTCTTTACCTCACATGCGCCCTATTGCTCCACTTTGAGCACCCAGGCCTTCTCAAAGCCCTGGAGAGAGCGCAGGTCTCGGCTCGCGGCCTTGGCCTTGCCCTCGTCTTCGAAAGTGGCGGCAATGACGCGGCAGCGGCCCTCATAGTCTAGAATGGAGAGGTCGTCCACCCCCCGGGCTCGCATGGAGGCCACATAGTCTTGCGCCTCCTGCCTGGTGAGGAAAGAGGCCACCACGAGGCAGAACGTCCGCTGCCGCGGTGGGGCGAGAGTCTCGGCCTCGGCGGTCACCTCGGCCACAGTCTGCGGAGCCTCCGTGGCGGGGGCCGGGATGGCGGACGCCAACATATCGGCCCTGACGAAAGCAGGGTCGCCCGTGCGCGGCGAGATGAGCAGCAGCGCGGCCACGGCGGCCACGGAAGCCGCCACCTTGCGCACCTCGGCCCTGGCCACCATGCCAATGTGCCGCGAGCGGGCCTGACGCGCCGCCACGGGGGAGAGGCCGTAGCTCTCAACGAGCACGTTGAGCCCCTGCGCCGGCTCAAAGACCATACGCCCCTCAATGAGGGAGAGCGAGCCTAGCCGAGGCAACAGCACCACGTCTCCCGCCGCCGCGCGGCGAGACACGTCGGCGGCAAAGGCCTCCACTCGGCGCATGGCCGCAGTGTAGTCCTCACCATCGGCTTGTGCCAGATAGTCGGCCAAGATGCCATCGGAGTGACGGATGTCAGCATTGAAAGCCACCTCTTTTGAAGGTGGCAGCATAAGGCCTCGCCTCTCATCATACGCAGCGGCCACCCTCCGCGTGATGAAAGCCCCCAGGCCGGGGACGATCACGCAGTCATGCTCATGGAGCAGGCTCAGTATGGCGGCAGATACGGGAGTGGGCATTTTTTTCGTCAGATTGTTATCACTTAGCAGAGAGACCATTCGGCGCCCTCCTTAGTGTCTTTAATGACAAAGCCCAAGGCTGTCAGCTCATTGCGAATCTTGTCGCTCGTGGCCCAGTCTTTATTGGCTTTGGCTTGCGCCCGCAGCTCAAGGAGCAGGTCCACGGCCCCGGCGAAAGCCTTGGCGTTGGCCCCGCCATGCTCTGAGAGGCGGAGGCCCATGACGTCCTCGCCATAGGTCTTGAATACGTCGCGCAGCTCCTTGAGGTCGGCCTCGGATATGGCACCCTTGCCGTCGGCCACGGTGTTGATGGCCTTGGCGGCGTCGAAGAGGTGCGAGATCACAATGGGCGTGTTGAGGTCGTCATTCATGGCGTCCTCGCACTTTTGGCGAAGCCCCGCCACTTCCACCGTCGTCTCTTTGGCGGGCGTTATCTTGGCGAGCCTGGCCACCACGTCGCGCATGCGCGTCAGTCCCTTCTCGGCGGCCTGGAGGGCCTCGTTGCTGAAATCGACGGTGCTGCGGTAGTGCGCCTGGAGGATGAAGAAACGGATGGTCATGGGGTCGTAGGGCTGCGCCAGCATCTCCTCGCCCTGCGCGTTCTTGTGGCTTCCGCGGAAGAACTCGTCGAGCGTGATGAAGTTGCCGAGGCTCTTGCCCATCTTCTGGCCGTTGATGGTGATCATGTTGTTGTGCATCCAGTAGTGGACAGTCTCATGACCAAGGGCCGCGGTGCTCTGGGCAATCTCGCACTCGTGGTGGGGGAAGATGAGGTCCATGCCACCGCCGTGGATGTCGAACTCCTCGCCCAGATATTTGGTGCCCATGGTGGAACACTCCAAGTGCCAGCCCGGGAAGCCCTCGCTCCAAGGCGAAGGCCAGTGCATGATGTGCTCCGGCTGCGCCTTCTTCCAGAGGGCGAAGTCATACGGGTTTCTCTTCTCTCCCTGGCCGTCTAGCGTGCGGGTGTTCTCCAGCGTGTTCTCCAGGTCGCGGCCGGAGAGCTTGCCGTAGTGATATTTCTTGTTATACTTCTCGACGTCGAAATATACGGAGCCGTCGCTTATGTAGGCGTAGCCTGCGGCGAGAATCTTCTTGATGAACTCTATCTGCTCAATTATGTGTCCGCTGGCGTGCGGCTCAATGGAAGGCGGCAAGACGCCGAGCGCGTCCATGGCCTTGTGGTATCGGGTGAGGTAGTATTGCACCACCTCCATAGGCTCCAGCTGCTCCAACCGCGCCTTTTTGGCAATCTTGTCCTCGCCCTCGTCAGCGTCATGCTCCAAGTGGCCAACGTCTGTGATGTTGCGGACGTAGCGCACCTTGTAGCCCATGTGGGTGAGGTGGCGGAAAAGCACGTCGAACGTGATGGCGGGCCTGGCGTGGCCCAGATGGGCGTCGCCATAGACGGTGGGGCCGCACACATAGAGACCCACGCGCCCCTCGTGGATGGGGTGGAACTCCTCCTTGCGGCGCGAGAGCGTGTTATATATTTTCAAGACATTTTCCATGCTCGCGAAAATACTTCTTTTCTAGTAATTCTGTCATACGAAAAAGGAGCGCAGGGCGTCTCGCGTCATTGAGGCGTTGAACGGCAGCGGCAGGCTCAAATCGAAGCAAGAATGGACGCTGGCGGACATCTGCTCGGGCGAGTCGGGGTCCACAATGTCCACCACCGGCACCTTCCGCACCATGCCGCTCTCGGCGTCGCGCACCATGCCCACAAGCTTCACGCCCGAGCCCCCGTCAGAGCTGAGGTCGGTCAAGACCACGTCCACCTTATTGTTGGCAAAGAGCCTCACCGCCTCGCTGGCCGACCTGGCGCGGATGAGCTTGGCGCAGTAGCCGTCTAGCGCGGCCTCAATCTTGCTCCACAGGGCGTCGCTGGCCGTCATGACGAGTGCCGCGGCCTCCGTCATGGGGATGCTGGCGCTGAGGGCCGCGCGGGCGTTGCGGATGAGGTCGGGCTCCAGGTCATCGCAGTCGTCAATGGAGCGATATTTGATGGTAAACTCCACCATGACGCCCCCACCCTCAGAGACGGCGTTGAAATATCCGCCCTCGCTCTCGATGATGCGCCGCGTGACGCCAAGGCCCAAGAACTCTACCAGGTGGCCCTCGCTCACCGAAATCTCGCGGCGGTCGAACTCCAGGTTATACTCCAGAGTCATGCTGAAATGGAGCACCACGCCGCGGGTCAGCACGTTTTCTCGGCTCACGACAATCTTCATGCCACTCTTGGTGAGGCCCGCGCAACGGTCGAAAGCGTCGAGGATGTTGAGGATGACCTGACGGGTGAGGATGCTGTTGCCCCTCACCTCTTCGGGCACACCGCCAGCCAGGGTGAAGGAGTGGAGTTTCTGCGGGTCTTTGGAGCGGTAGAGCTTGAGCATGCCGCCCATGAGGTTGTAGAGGTTGAAGCGCACCTGCTCCGCCGGGACAATGGGGATGTTGAGGCTTGAGGCCTTGCGGACGGCGTTGACGTTGTTGATGGCGTTGAGCGCCGAGGAGCGGACTATGGAGCAGAGGTCGGACTGCATGGGGTTGAGCCTCTCGGTGACGAGGATGGCCGAAGCCTCAGATATGTCTCGCAGGGGCTTCTCCACACAGGTGGAGAGGCGGCTTATGAGGTCGCGCTGCGTGGTCTGCTCCTCATAGAGCATGGCCACCTCGCGGTTCTTCTCATAGACTAGGCTAGAGAGCCACCGCACGGCCACGTAGAAGATGAAGATGGAGATGAGCTGCACAATGACGATGGTGATGGTGCCGGAGAGGGTGAAGATGGCCGACACCTTGGCGCCAAACAGCTCCACGGCCACGAAATAGTATGCCAAGACAATGGCGACCTGAATGACGGAGAGGATGGACCCCACATGGCGCCCGTGGAGGATGATGGCGATGAAGGGGTAGATGGTCATGGTGAGGCCTATGACATTGTAGTGGGCGCACGTGACGTAGATGACAATGAAATAGAAGAAGATGGCCACACGGTCTACGAAACTGACATAGCGATCGACCCTGACGATATACGTCACCACAAAATATGTGATGAAGAAAAGACTGAAGACCAGGTTGATGGACGAGAGGACAGGGTCTTCGCGGATGAGCGATATGAGGCCGAGCATAAGGCTCTGGCCGAGCATGAGGATGTTGACGACGTTGGAGAACGCCGTCTTGAAACTGGCCTCTTCCGAGAGGTCGGCATCGGCCGAGGCCCGGAAAAGGTTGAAGACCCTGGACAATATGAACATAGGGAGCGGATGTTATTCTCTCCAAAGATACTGAAAAACTTCTCTCAACGGGCCAAGCGCCACTCACATAAAGGAGGCCGCCCGGCGCGCCCCACCCCAAAACGAGGCAGGAGGCGCGCCGGGCGGCAATAGGCGTCATGGGGCGCATGGAGGCTAATCGTCTCCGCCTCCGCCATAGCCGCCTTCCATGTCGGGCGAGGCGGAGGGTCGGCCATCGGGCTTGCCTTTGCCGGCCATGTTCCCGAAGCTCCAGCTGAGCTGGAGGATGAAACGGCGCCCGCCGCGCCAGTCGCGGCTCTCTTGGCGGAAGCCCTCGGCCCCGGTGGATGTGCGCCACGCGCGGCTGTCCAGCACATCGCGGCAATTGAGGGCGGCCGTAAGCTTGCGCCCCGCAAACTGGCGGCGCAGGCCCAGATCTAGATTATAAGACGCCTTGCGCTTGCCCTGCGAGATGACGGTCGGGGCCTCGAAATTGAACGTGGCCTGGCACGTCACCTCTTTCGGCAGCATGACGGAGGCCATCTCGCGGATCGACCAGGAGAAATCCTCATCACTGGCCACGACCACGTCCACCATGCGGCCCTCGTCTGTGGCCATGGCGAAGGTGCCGCCATCTAGCGAATAGTAGAAGACGTTGAGGGTGGACGTGAGGTCGAGCCTCGTGAAGACCTTGTTCTTGCCAATGAGCTCAAAGCCGGAGCGTTGGCTCTTGGCAATGTTACGGTTGGTGGAGTATCTCACGCCGCCGTCCAGGTAGGCTATCTGCTGAATGACGTCGGAAGAGGGGCGGAAATAGGCCGAGAAAGAGAGCGTCTGGTTGTCCCAATTCTTGATATAGTTAAGCTCTAGCGAGTTGGTATATTCCGGCGTAAGCTCCGGATTGCCGTAAGATATGCTTGTGGAGTCAGATATGTTCTTGAAAGAGTTCATCTGCCCACCCCATGGCCTCTGGAGCCTGCGCGTGTAGTTGGCCTGCAGCTCTTGCGTCTCGCCGAGTTTGAAAGAGAGATAGGCCGTGGGGAAGAGGCTGAAGTAGCTCTTGGTGAACTTTTCGGGCCTCTCTCCCTCATATTCCTGCTCATAGTTGCTGCTAGACGTGCGCACTTGCCACCACTCGCCGCGCAGGCCAAGCTGATAGCCGAAGACGGAGCCGGCACCCGGGCGGTCGCTCCAGTTGGCGTAGAGGGCGTGGATGTCGGTGTCGTACTTGAAGCGGTTGAAAAGGGTCTTGATGCTCTGCGTCATGTCTCGGTCGGCAAAAGTCTCGGTCGGGCTGTTCTCTCGCGAGAAAGCGCCCTCGTAGCCCGCCTGAAGACGGGCGTCGTCTCCAATGGCCCTCTCATAGTCCAGGCGCGTCTCGACGTCGCCCGTCTTGATGGTGTTCTTTTGCCTCTGATAGGCGTTGACGCGCGCGGCGTCGAGGTCGGCGTCGGTCCACGGCCCCTCGGCGGGCAGGCTGGAGTTGGGATACGTGTCTTGGTCGTAATAGGTGTCGCCGTCCATCTTCCACCTAAACTTCGAGACCGAGGCCTCAAGGAAATGTCCCGTGACCCACTGATGACGATATGACAAATCGGCGTTTTGCATCGTCATGTCGTCATCCTGGTCGCTCACGCGCGTGCGCCAGAAGGGGTCAATGAGGTCGTGTCCGTCATAGTTGCCAGACGTGTAGTGATATGTCACCTTGCGGTCTCCGGAGCCGAACATGCCCATATAGCCCACCGAGAACTCGTCTTTCTCCGTCATGTGCCACGTGAGGCCGGCGCGGACAAAGAGGTGGTTGCCAGTGCCTTTGCCCTTATAAGTGGAGTTCAGGAAGCCCGTGGCCTGGCCTTGGCTCAAGAAGTCGCGGTCAGTCCACCCTCCATTTTTGTGCACTCGGCGTCCGTAGCCCACGTTGAGGTAGGCGTCGAGGAGTGAGCTGCTATAGTTGACATTAGCTCCCACGCGACCGCCTTTGTTGGTGTTGGCGTTGAGCTGCACGCCTCCGTAATAGCCCGCCTTGCGGTCTCGCTTGAGGACAATGTTGATGATGCCGGCGGAGCCTTCGGCGGAATATTTTGAAGACGGGTTGGTGATGACCTCCACGTGGTCTATGCTCTCGCTAGGCAGCTGCTGGAGGATGTCTCCGCGATTGTCTGCCGTCATGCCCTGCGCCTTGCCGTTGATCCACACGGTGACGGACTGAGATCCGCGGAGCGATATGTTGCCCTCGGCGTCGACCTCCACGCTGGGGATGTTCTCCAGCACGTCTGACGCGCTGCCGCCGACCGAAGATATGTCTTGATCCACATTGAAGACTTTCTTGTCAATCTCCAGCTTCATTGACGACTTCTGCGCCACCACAGACACCTCGCCAACCTGCCGCGTCTCCTCGGCCAAGGTCACCTGCCCCATTTTGATGGAGCGGGCGGCGACCGATATTTTGACTGGGCGAGAGAGCGTCTCATAGCCCATCATCTGGAACGAGACGAGATAGTCGCCATCTTTCAGTCCATCTATGGAGAAATCGCCCGCGGCATCAGACACAGTGCCCTTTACGAGCGTCTCACCCTGATACACAATGACGTTGGCAAAAGGCAGCGGCTGCCGCACGGCATCCACCACCGTGCCGGATATTGAGCCGGCAAAGGCTGTGGCCATGACGCAGACCAAGGCCGCCAGACAAGAGAGGAGCTTCTTCATTCTGTTGTGTCGCTTTATGTTAGGTTGACTTCGAGGCGCGAAGTTATCGAATTATGACGGCAATAAAAAGGCGGAAGGCGCAGCCGCCACCGCGGCATGCGCCTCCCGCCCGCATCGCAAGGGAAAAGGGAACTTAAAGACAGCGCCGCACAGCCTAGCGCAGGCTCACAAGGCGCGAGAGCGAGCCGGCGCGCACCACGTAGAGGCCGCGGGTCAACCCACACGGCGAGACGCGACGGCCATTGACGTCATACACCTCAAAGCTATCAACGCCCTGCACAGACAACACGCCACCACGCGCCACCACCACAAACGAGTCGGCCTCGGCCTCTCCCAACGCTGTGGACGAGCCTGGAGGCAGAAGCACATAGCAGCCATCGACAGTGAAATGGGCATAGACATCGGAGAAATCAGAAGGGAGCGAGCCACTGTCGTCTAGCCACAGGCTGACGTTGCTGAAAGTTTGGCTATGCGCCACGCCAGCTCCGTCAGTAGCGGAGACGGCCACAGCCATGGTGCCGTCCGCATTGTTGGTTATCGTGGTCGAGAGGGTCATACCGTCTAGCCTATCCTTAAAGAAGTCCCAATCCCAGTCCGACGTCATCTGCGCATTGGCAAAACCGTTGCCCCAACCATAGTTGTCGAGCCGCAACGTGGCATATTCTACGCCCTCTTTGTTTTTGAGAATGAGGGTTGGGCAGTTGTAGTTATTTGCGCCCGAGGACCTGAGTTGGCACGCCACGCTGACGCTGGCGCCGCTCTTGACCTGCACGCCCGAAGACAAGACGGACAAGAAAGCAGACGAGCAATCCGTTGCACCAAAAGTGGAGCAACCCTTGACCACGGGAATCTGGCCAACGACCTCATTTCCAGCGGCATCAGAGACAACGAATGAGCCAGAAGACACGCTCACTTCCGATGGAGCGTTCACCTGAGCCGGCAGCAATGTGACACCGCCAGCATCTTGATAATAGGCACGGAGGAAATGTGACGGCACAGACACCGCGGCAGCCCCCGCCGCCGCCCAAAGACTACCGGCCACCGAGACTTTGAGTGATGGCGCAAAACTCCTAAGGGAAGCCTTGAGGCCGTCAACATGTGAGCCATCAACGGTGAGGAACGCCCAAACGGGAGCCGAGGCATCGGCCAACCTCTGGGTATATGCGTTGCGCAACTCACGGCCATCGGCCAAAGTGAGCGTAAAGCCCGAAATGACGGTTCCATGGTAATTAGCTATTTGGAGGAAGACCTGCGCACCCTCCATATTTTCTCTGAAATAGCTCCAGAAATCGCCACTTACGCCCGAAGAGAAAAAGTCGGTCCACGAGTTTGTCGCATCGTAGGAGCCATCAAGCCCCCACCCGAAATTATCCGCTCGACGGACAAAATATTCCTTGTAGTCATCGCCATCGCGTTTGGCTGAAGCCGCTACGTAGGCAAAATTGTTGTAGTTGTTCGCCTTGCTCGTGTGGTTGACAAACTCAAACGTCAGGCACTGGCCCGCAGGGATCTCTACGGCGTCGGAGAAAGCAGTCCACCAAAGTGACGTGTTGTCGGCATTTCCCACGGCATTAGAAGAGAGGGTGACATCTTGAGCCACAGCCACCCAAGAGAGAATTGACAAGGCCGAGATGACGGCCACTCGCCGAAAAGACAATAATGGTGTATTCGAAGGCATATTTTTGAGGTATATTAATAATGAAAGCTTTGACTGGTGACAAATTTATTTAATACCAATGTTTAAACAGTGGACAAAAAATAACATTCGAGTAGACATATGTGGCGTATTATGGGGATAAAGCAAAATTATGCAAAGAGAGCCCAGACATATGGTGAGTTTTTTAGAGACGGTGAAATGACGGCGGAGTGACATTTAGAGACGGGTCGTGGCACGTCTCACGTAATGGGAGGGAAATAATGCCGCGTGAGGATTTTGCGTATGGGGCGGGGAGACGGCACGCGTGCCGTCTCCGCATGGTGGGTTCGGGACATGGCGGCTGTGGGCGGCCTCACGCCGCGCGGGG
>CAKUYZ010000001.1 GCA_934717675.1 uncultured Bacteroidales bacterium | reverse complement strand
TCAGGGAGGGGGAGGCGGGACAGGGGCGGGGGCGGTGTGGTTCAGGGGGTTGGGGTGGGTGTTAAAGTTTGTTGAGAATAAGAATGACTTCTGGCTATGCGAAAAAAAGCGAGGCGCGCCTCCGCACAGAGCAGGGGGCGCGCCTCGGCGTGTTGGTATTTATGGCTTAGCCTTTGACGTTGCCGACCTTGATGAGGTACTCGGCAATCTGGACAGCGTTGAGGGCGGCGCCCTTTCTGATCTGATCGCCCGTGAGCCAGAGGGTTATGCCATTGTCGTCGGCAAGGTCCTTGCGGACGCGGCCCACGTATACGTCATCTTTGCCAGCGGACTCAAGAGGCATGGGGTAGACGTAGTTCTGCGGGTCGTCAACGAGCGTGACACCCGGCGCGGCCTCGAGAGCCTGGCGGACCTCGGCGACGGTGAGTGGTTTCTCCGTCTCGATCCAGACGCTCTCGGAGTGAGAGCGGAGCGACGACACGCGGACGCAGGTGGCGGAGGTGCGGACGTCGGAGTGCATGATCTTGCGGGTCTCGTTGAACATTTTCATCTCCTCCTTCGTGTAGTCATTCTCGGTCATCTTATCGATTTGTGGAATGACATTGTAGGCGAGCTGGTGGGGGAACTTGCTGATCGTCTTGGCCTCGCCTGTCTCGACAAGTTCCTTATATTGCTGCTGGAGCTCCGCCATGGCCGCCGCGCCTGCGCCGCTGGCGCTCTGGTAGCTGGATATGTGTATTTTCTTGATGTGTGAGAGCTTCTCAATGGGCTTGAGCACGACAACCATCATGATGGTGGTGCAGTTTGGGTTGGCAATGATGCCGCGCGGGCGGTTGAGGGCGTCCTCGGCGTTGCACTCCGGCACGACAAGGGGCACGTCATTGTCCATGCGGAAAGCGCTGGAATTGTCAATCATGACGGCGCCATACTTGGTGATGGTCTCTGCGAACTCCTTAGAGACGCCCGCGCCGGCCGAAGTGAGGGCTATGTCAATGTCTTTGAAGTCGTCGTTGTGCTTGAGCTCCTTGACAACGAGCTCCTTGCCGCGGAACACATATTTGCGGCCCGCGCTACGCTCCGAGCCGAAGAGGACTAACTCATCGAGCGGGAAATTCCTTTGCTCAAGAATACGGAGGAACTCCTGGCCAACGGCACCGCTAGTGCCTACGATAGCAACTCTCATCTTTGACTTTAAAGTAAATATTTAGATATAAATTTGTCCGCCGCCGAAGAGGAAGAGCCAAGCGACCCCGCCTAGGGGGCTGGAACCTCGCCGACAACGGCTCAAAAGTATGAAAAAAGCGCGACTTAAAGCAACAATAGCCACCTTTTGTGTTATTTTTTTACCGTTGGCGTATAATTCAGCAGCCACAGGACAAACGCTGAGCGGCAAAAAAGTAATAATAAACGAGATAATGGCCTCGTCGGAGGGCGGAAAGGCGGACTACGTGGAGATATATAACGCTACGGACCGCGACATGGACATGACGGGGATGACATTGGCCTACACTCCCAAAAACGGTAAAAGAAAGACAGTGACTTTATGCGAAGAGCAGGTCATAATCCGTCAATATGCATTCTTCGTTTTTACAAACGTCCCAGAAGAGGTGGCTGCGAGACACAACATACAAAACCCCGAGGCCATTGCCAAACCGCCAAAGATGCCGACATTGGCCGCCAACGGCACGCTGACACTGAGCGACAGACACGGCACGCGGCTAGACAGCGTGACATATTTTGAGACATGGCACAACGCCACGCTGGCGCGGCACACCGACGTGGCCTTGGAGCGCATTGACGCCGACGGGGCATCTAACGACCCCGCTAACTGGACATCGGCACTGCCTTCGGCGGGATTCGGGACCCCGACAGCCAAGAACTCCGTGACGGTCAATGGCTTGAACGAATGTGACAAGACACGGCTGCGGCTGCGCTCAAAGCTGATAATACCTGACGGAGGCGGACGACTGGCTCCGGAGCGCATGGAAGTGGAGATGAGAGCCGCCAGAGGCACAAGAGCCGTGAGCGTGACGATTTATGACGCAAAAGGGCGGCGAATGGCAATGCCATATAACAACACGCCTGCATCTTCGGCGGAGCAAACCCTAATTTGGGACGGGCGAGGCGATGACGGCGCACAAGTGACAGCAGGCACATATGCAGTGGTGGTGGAGACGTGGGGAGCAGACGGCCGAAGCGAGCGGCGCAAAGAGAGCGTGACCGTGGGCCGAGCGGAATAAAAGGATAAAAAGCATAACTTTGGGAGTATGAAAGTTGTCCACATAAACAAGGGAGACGCAGGCGGCGGCGCCTCGGTGGCCGTGAGGCGAATACACACGGCATTGCGGAAGGCAGGCGTGGACTCGTCAATGCTGGTGGAGCAGAGCAGCACCACTGGCTACAGCCACATTGAGGCCACAAGCCACAGCGCATGGGATCGGGCAGAGGACTTCTACCACTTTGTGAGGGAGCGTCTGCGCATCTTGCCCCACGAGAGCCATAGGACCATGCGCTACAACTTCTCCCTGGCGAGTGACGGTCGAGACATATCGACACACCCGCTGGTGCGCGAGGCGGACATAATCCACCTCCACTGGATTAACCAGGGGTATTTGTCTTTGGATGGCCTGACGAAGCTGGCCGCCCTGGGCAAGCCCTTCGTCTGGACGCTGCATGACATGTGGCCATTCACGGGCGGCTGCCACTACGCCGGCACGTGCCTGGAATTTAACGAGCGATGCGGCTATTGTCCATTTTTGCGCACTCCGGCAAAAAACGACCTGTCGGCCCAAGAGTATAAGGCTAAAAAAGAGCTCTACGCCAAGATGCGGATCGGCGTGGTGTCTTGCAGCCAATGGCTAGACACACTGGCGCGGAGCAGCGCTCTGTTTCACAAAAAGGAGTGTTGCAACATTCCCAACCCCATAGACACTAGCGTCTTCACCCCAAAGGACAAACAGGCCAGCCGCCGCAGGCTCGGGCTGCCGGAAGACAAGAAACTACTGCTCTTCGGCGCAGCCAAAGTGACGGACATCCGCAAAGGGTACCGCTACCTGACCGAGGCGCTGCGCATAATTGCCGACAGCTTCCCCGCCATGGCCAGACAGATAGAGCTGGTGGTGTTTGGCAAGCTGGGAAAAGGCGCCGGCGAGCTGGAGTGCGGCTTCAAGATCCACGAGATGGACTTTGTGACAGACGAGGAGACGCTTGTGGACCTGTATAACGCGGCCGACGCCTTCGTGCTGCCCTCGTTGCAAGACAACTTGCCGAACACCGTGGTGGAGAGCCTGGCGTGCGGCACTCCCGTGGTGGGATTCCGCATTGGCGGGGTGCCGGAGATGGTGACGCACGGCGAGACCGGCTACCTGGCTGAGGCCAAGAACTCCCTGTCTCTGGCCAACGGGATATACCAGATGATGTTTTTCGACCACAACAGGCTCCGCACTTCCGTGGCCGAGCACGCCCGCAACATGTTTGGCGAGGACGTGGTGGCCGCCAGGTATATAGGAGTGTACGAAAAGATGCTGAATGGCAAGTGAGATGTCGCCCACAGTGAGCATTATCACCATCACGTATAACGCCGCTGAGACGCTGGAGCGGACAATAGCCTCGGTGGAGAGGCAAGACTACGCGGCGATTGAATACATTGTGGTGGACGGCGCGTCGACCGACGGCACAATGGAGATTGTGGGTCGCCACGCGGCCACGGTTAGCAAATATGTGTCGGAGCCCGACGACGGCCTCTACTACGCCATGAACAAAGGCCTGGCCATGGCCACGGGCGACTACGTGTGGTTCGTCAACGCGGGCGACGAGCTCTATGGCCCGACAACGGTTAGCGACATGGTGGGCAAGGGAGACCGCGACACGGACGTCTTTTACGGCGACACCGTGATAACGCGCATGGACGGCAGCGAGATTGGCCAACGCCGCCTGACCCCGCCCGAGAGCCTGAACCGCGACAGCTTCCGCCGCGGGATGCTGGTGTGCCATCAGGCCTTCGTGGCGCGCCGCTCGCTGTGCCCCGCCTATGACACCCGCTATCGCCTGTCGGCCGACTTCGACTGGTGCGTGAAGATTCTGTCGCGGAGCAAAAAAGTGGTGAACACGCGGCAGACGCTGGTGAGGTTTCTCGACGGCGGCATGACGCGGCACAACATTGCCCGCGCGCTGAGCGAGAGGTTTGAGATAATGTGCCACCACTACGGATGGGCGTCCACAGCCCTGCAGCACATTCCCATAGCAGCCAAATTTTTCTGGTTTTGGGTGACGAACGGCAGATTCTGACCCCACCCCCACCCTACTGCCACGCCGAAGAAGAAAAAAGATGACCCCGCACATCAAGACCCGACTTTCCACCCTCACCCTGCTGACGGCCTGCGCGGCCGCCATCGGGGCCACCATGGCACTGAGCAAGAGCCTGACGGACAGCATAAGGCGCGAGAGTGAAGACATTGTGAGAGCCGTGAGGGACGCCCAGAGGCTTATTCAGCAGACCGACGACGCCAACGCCCTGGAATATGCCACGAGCGTGCTGCGGCGAAACACCCAGGTGCCGATGGCACTGTGCGACGGCGACACGATCATATCATATTGCAACATTGCCGAAGACAGGCCGGAGGCCACGGAACAAGAGGTGACGGCGGCCGCCAGAGCCATGATGGCCGAGGGCGACACGATGAACGTGGACCTGGGCGACGGCAGACGGCAGACCCTCTACTACGGCGAGAACAAGCTGCTGGCCAGCGTGGCGTATGTCAGGTGGATGGAGGCCACGGTGGTGACCCTGATGGTGGCGCTCATGTGGATGCTGCTGACCAGCTCGCGCCGCAGGGAGAGAGACAGCCTGTGGAAAGGCCTGGCCCTGGAGACGGCGCACCAGCTCGGCACGCCAATCTCGGCTCTGGACGCGTGGCGCGACCTCCTGGAGAGCGGGGCGGCCGACAACGCGATGGTGGCCAAAGAGATGGGCAAAGACCTGGACAGGCTGAAAGCCGTGTCTGAACGATTCTCAAAGATAGGCTCACAGCCCGCCATGACCACCGCGCCGATAAACGACAGCCTGCGGCAAGTGGCGGAATATATGAACCGGCGGACATCGAAAAAAATATGCATTGAGCTGCACGAGCCCGCTGGCGACGTGACGGCGCCGCACGACCCGACACTGCTGCGATGGGCCGTGGAAAACGTGTGCAAAAACGCGGCCGACGCCATAGACGGCTCGGGACGCATTGACATAAACGTAGGCCAAAAAGACGGCCGCGCCGTGATAGACATAGCGGACACCGGCAAAGGCATGACGCCCGCCACACGCCGCCACGTCTTCGACGCAGGGTTCACCACAAAGAAACGCGGCTGGGGCATTGGCCTGGCCCTGGTGAAACGCATTGTGGAAGAGTATCACCACGGGCGGGTGTGGGTGGCCGAGAGCCGCCCCGGCGTCGGGACGCGATTTCGCATAACGCTCCCGCTGACGCCTCGGCCGTGAGGCGTAGAGCGCGGCCACAGAACACGCAGCACCGCACCCACCACACACGCGCCACCGCTAAAAAGCGTTGAACAAAAGGATGATGACAAAGGCCACGAGGCGCGGCCTGATGGACATTGTGCCTTTTCGGGTTTAAGATTTAAACCATCACCGAAGAATTACACACCATGGCTTTGAACTTAAATTAAAAAGTGTGACATTTGTAATGATGTCATAAGGGACAAGATGGACGAGAAAGAGCTGAAAGAGATATTCGGCGAGCGAGACCAGTTTGCCAAATCGTGCGGCGTGGTGATAGACAGCGCAGGGGGCGGATGCGCCACCGGCCATATGGACTTGACGCCCAGGCACCTCAACGCCGCTGGCAGCGCGCAGGGCGGCGCGCTCTTCACCCTGGCGGACACAGTGACGGCCGCCGCCGCCAACAGCCGAGGGCGGATGGCCGTGACGCTACAGAGCAACGCCCAGTTTTTGCGCGGCGCGAGCAATGGGAGACTCACGGCAAAGGCCACGGAGATTGCCTCCCACCGCAAGATGCCCACCTACGCCGCGGAGATAACGGACGAGGACGGCCACAAAGTGTTCATCTCCACCAGCATATTCTTTGTCAAAGAGACATAGCGGCCCGCTCCAGCGAAGCGAGACTAAAGACAAAAACACAGAAAACCATACTAATGACTCAAGAAGAGAGGCAGCTGCTCCTGGGCGACCACGCCGTGGCACTGGGCGCGCTCCATGCCGGGCTGAGCGGCGTGTATGCCTACCCCGGCACCCCGTCAACAGAGATTACCGAATACATCCAGGCCTCGCCACTGGCGCGGAGCCGGGGCGTCCACAGCCGTTGGTGCACCAACGAGAAAACCGCCATGGAGGCGGCCCTTGGCATGTCTTATGCCGGCAAGAGGACCATGGTGTGCATGAAGCACGTGGGCATGAACGTGTGCGCCGACCCGTTTGTCAACAGCGCGATGACGGGCGTCAACGGCGGCCTGGTGGTGGTGGCGGCAGACGACCCGTCAATGCACTCGTCTCAAAACGAGCAAGACTCGCGCTTCTATGGCAAATTCGCCATGATCCCGACCCTGGAGCCGAGCAGCCAGCAAGAGGCGTATGACATGATGGGCCGCGCCTTCTCCTTGTCAGAAGAGCTGCGCCTGCCGGTGCTGCTGCGCCTGGTGACGCGCATGGCCCACTCTCGCGCCGTGGTGGAGGTGAAGGCCGAGGCGCAGACCGAGAACGCCCTGCGCCCCGCGGAAGACAACTGGGTGCTGCTACCCGCCGCCGCCCGCAAACGCAACGACCGCCTGACGGCCTTGCAGCCGGAGCTGACGCGGATGGCCGACCAGACGGCGCTTAACCGCATTGTGGCCTCGGGCCGCCCGAAGGTGGGCATAGTGGCCTGCGGCATTGGGTATAACTACGTGACGGAGAACCTGCGCGACATGGACGACTACGAGGTCTTGCAGATTCAGCAATACCCGCTGCCCGCCGAGACCATCCGCAAAATGGCCGCGCAGACGGGCCGGCTGCTGGTGGTGGAAGACGGCCAGCCCTTTGTGGAGGAGCAGTTGGCCGGAGTGTTGCCCAGCGGCGTGAGCGTGGAAGGGCGACTGAGCGGCGCGCTGCCCCGCACGGGCGAACTAACGCCAGACAACGTCCGCGCCGCCATGGGGCTGCCGCCTCACGAGCTGCACGCACCAAGCGCCAACGTGGTGAGCCGCCCCCCGGCCTTGTGCCAAGGCTGCGGCCACAGGAGCGTGTATGACGCGCTGAACGAAGTGATTCGAAACACATATCCCGACACCAAAGTGTTTGGAGACATCGGGTGCTACACGCTGGGCGCGCTGCCTCCTTTCCGCGCGCTGAACAGCTGCGTGGACATGGGCGCCAGCATCACCATGGCCAAAGGGGCCGCCGACGCGGGGCTGGAACACGTGGTGGCCGTAATTGGAGACTCCACGTTCACCCACTCCGGCATGACGGGCCTGCTGGACGCCATAAACGCCAACGCGGCCATGACCGTGATAATATCAGACAACCTGACGACGGCCATGACGGGCGGGCAAGACTCAGCCGGGCTGAACAAATATGAGGCCATCTGCCTGGGGCTGGGGCTAGACCGCGACCACCTCTTTGTGGTGGAGCCGCTGCCCAAGAACATGCCGGAGATCGCGGCCCTCATAAAGCGTGAGATGGACTATCGCGGCCTGTCCGTCATAATCCCGCGGCGCGAATGCATCCAGACGCTGACGCGCAAGGCCAAAGCCAAGGCCAAGGCGCAAGCTGAGGCTAATGGGTAACTTTATTTCATTACGGACGAGAGACAAAAGAGAAATGAAGAAAGACATAATATTGGCAGGCGTAGGCGGGCAAGGCATCCTCTCCATTGCCACCATAATAGGCGACGCCGCCATGAACCGCGGCATGTGCATCAAGCAGGCCGAGGTCCACGGTATGAGCCAGAGGGGCGGCGACGTCCACAGCCACCTGCGCATATCGGACAACCCGATAGCGTCTGACCTGATCCCGCAAGGGCAGGCGGACATTGTCATTGCCATGGAGCCCATGGAGGCCCTGCGCTACAAGGCCAGCCTGCGCCCCGAGGGGTGGATTGTGAGCTGCACGCAGCCCTTTGTCAACATCCCCAACTATCCTGACCCCGAGGCCATCATGGCCGAGCTGCGCGCCTTTGGCCACACGGTGCTGATAGACGCCGACGCCCTGGCCAAAGAAAACTCCCTGCCGCGGGGGGTGAACATGATCTTGCTCGGGGCCGCGGCGCGCGTGCTGGAGCTGGACGTGGAGACGCTGGCCGAGAGCGTGGGCAGGGTCTTCGCCAGCAAAGGCGAAAAAGTGGTGGAGAGCAACGTCAGGGCCTTGCGCCTCGGGGCCGAGAAAGCACAATAGGGATGAGACACGAGACACCCATGCCGCGCCAAGCGGTGGACGAGGCCAAGGCCTCGCTCGGACTGCCGGACTTCTCGCGGGCCAACATCCGCGAGATTGTCTCCGTGGCCAATAAAGTGGAGGCAGCCACGGGTCTCAAATATGTGAGGATGGAGATGGGCGTGCCGGGGCTGCCGCCCGACGCCATAGGCACCGAGGCCGAGATCGAGGCCCTGCGCTGCGGGTGCGCCGCCCGCTACCCCATGCTAGACGGCCTGCCCGCCCTGAAAGAGGCCGCTGCGCGCTTTGTGAAGGCTTTTACCGACGTTGACGTGGAGCCGCGCTGCTGCATACCCGTGAGCGGCTCCATGCAAGGGGCGTTCGCCACCTTCCTGACGCTATATCACGCCCTGCCGGAGCGCGGCACGGTGCTGTTCATTGACCCGGGCTTCCCCGTGCAGAAGACGCAGCTGGACATCATTGGGCTGCGGCACGAGGCCTTTGACATCCACCACACCCGCGGGCAGGCCCTGCTGGACGAGGTGGAGGCTCGCCTCCGCGACGGACACATCTCTGCCATGCTCTTCGCCAACCCGAACAACCCGTCATGGATGTGCTTGCGCTATGACGAGATCCGGGGACTGGCCGGCCTGGCGGACAAATATGACGTGGTGATTGTGGAAGACTTGGCCTACTTCGGCATGGACTTCCGCAAAGACATAAGTCACCCCGGCGTGCCGCCGTTCCAGCCATCGGTGGGTCGCCACACAAGCCGCTACGTCATGCTCATCTCCGGCTCCAAGGCATTCAGTTACGCGGGGCAGCGCATTGGCGTGGCCGTGATGAGCCAGCAGCAATATGACCGCAAATATGAGGCCCTGGCCCGGCGCTATGGCGTGGGGGCTTTCGGCTCCGTCTTTGTCAACCGCATCCTCTACTGTCTCTCCAGCGGCACGGCCCACTCCGCCCAATATGCCCTGGCGGCCATGCTGGGGGCGGCGGCCGACGGCCGATATGACTTTCTGAGCGCAGGGCGGGAGTATGGGCGCAGGGCGGCTGCCATAAAAGAGATATTCGCCGACAACGGCTTCAGCCTGGTCTATGCCGATGACATGGGCGAGCCCGTGGCGGACGGTTTCTACTTCACCGTGGGCTACCCCGGCATGAGCGGGGCGGAGCTGATGGAGGAGCTGCTCTACTACGGAGTGAGCATAATAAGCCTGGACACCACGGGCAGCCACGAGCAGGGCCTGAGGGTGTGCGTCTCCTTTGTGGGGCCGGAGCAATATGGCACCCTGCGCGAGAGACTGGAGGCTTTTCGGCAAGACCACCCCGCCAAAGGCTGAGGCCGCGGCGGCAAAAAGACAGAAACCAAGAAGAGAGACAAGACCACCATGTGGAATAAGACCAAAGAGGGCATGGACCCCGAGGCGCGCCGCGAGCTGCAAGGAGCCAGGCTGCGCAAGCTGGTGGAGCGGCTGTATCACAACGTGCCGTTCTACCGCCAGAAGCTGCAGGAGATGGACCTCCTGCCAAGCGACATCAACACCATAGACGACATTGCCAAGCTGCCCTTCACGACCAAGCAAGACATGAGGGACAACTACCCCTGCGGCCTCTTTGCCGTGCCGCGGAGCGAGATAATTCGCATCCACGCCTCAAGCGGCACCACGGGCAAGCCCACCATTGTGGGCTACACGCGCAAAGACCTGGCCGTGTGGTCAGAATGCATTGCGCGCAGCCTCTACGCCTGGGGCGTGAGGGAGACCGACACCGTGAGCGTAGCCTATGGCTACGGCCTCTTCACGGGCGGGCTGGGATTCCATGACGGGGCGCAGCATCTGGGAGCGACGGTGCTGCCCACATCGACAGGCAACACGGAGAAGCACATCCGCCTGCTGCACGACTTGCAGGTGACCGTGCTGGCCTGCACGCCGTCTTACGCCCTGCACCTTTATGAAACCATCAAAAAGATGGGCTACTCCATGGACGAATTCGCCCTGCGCATAGGGTGCTTCGGCGGCGAGCCTTGGACTGAGAACATGAGGCGCGAGATTGAGGCCAACATGGGCATCAAGGCATATAACATGTATGGCCTGAGCGAGATAATGGGCCCCGGCGTGGCTCACGAATGCGAGTGCCAATGCGGGTCGCACTTCAACGAGGACCATTTCTACCCCGAGATAATAGACCCACAGACGCTGGAGGTGCTGCCCGACGGGCAGAAGGGCGAACTGGTGATAACGACCCTGACGAAAGAGGGCATCCCGCTGATCCGCTACCGCACGCGCGACCTTACGGCCCTGCGCCACGGCAAGTGCGCCTGCGGCCGCACGGAAGTGAAGATTGACCCCATTATGGGGCGGTCTGACGACATGCTGATAATCCGCGGCATAAACGTCTTCCCCTCGCAGATTGAGAGCGTGATCTTGGGCCTGCAGGCTTTCGAGCCGCAATATCAGCTCATTGTGGACCGCAAAGACAACCTGGACACCCTGGACGTGCAGGTGGAGGTGAAAGAGGGCTTCTACTCTGACGACCTGGCCAAGATGGTGGGGCTGAAGAAAGAGCTGCACGACAAACTCAAGAGCGTGCTGTCAATCAACGCCAACGTCCAACTGGTGGAGCCGGGTTCCATTGAGCGCAGCCAAGGCAAGAGCAACAGAGTGATGGACAAGCGAGTGCTGAAGTAAGAGAATATCAGACAGAAAAACGGAGAGCGATATGATAATAAAGCAACTTTCGGTGTTCCTAGAGAACCGCGTGGGGCGCACCCGTGAGGTGACGCGCCTGTTGGCGGGAGCAGGGATAGACATCTTGGCGTTCAGCACGGCGGACATGATTGAATTCGGCGTGCTGCGCATAGTGGTGGAAGACGTCGAAAAGGCGCAAAAAGTGCTGAAAGACGCGGGTTTCGCCACGATGGTGACGGACGTGGTGAGCGTGGTGTGCCCCAACGAGACGGGCGCCCTAGCGGGCCTGCTGGACAAGATAGCGGCGGGCGACATCTCGGTGGAATATATGTACGCCCTTCAGCATGACGGTCAGGCAAGAGCCATAATCAAGCCTTCCGACCTGGCGAAGTGCCAATCTGTGCTTGAGGAGATGTAATCTTCGGCGGCACTGTCCAACAAATGAACAAAGTTCGCCCGCCGCAAATAGTCTTTGCGGCGGGCGAACTTTTTCCGTGTTTTAGGCCGCAGGGCTAGAATGTGTAGCCTATGGTAAGGGAGTGAGACGCCGTCTTATGCTCCCCAAAATGCTTGGTGTGGGAGAAAGAGTTGACCGACGCGACGTCACGATAGTCAGTGAAGTCGTAGGTCAGCGCATAGCCGATACTGAACGGGCCGTGAGACACCGTCGCGCCAAGACGCCACCCGAACTGGAAAATATTGGCGGCATAATCGGTATCGCGCTTCAAGAAATTCTCAGAGTCATAATGCTTTTCCTTTTCCCCTATTGTCATCTGCCTGCGGCCTATGACATTGAAGCGAAAATTAGGGCCGGTGAAGAGCATCAGGCCAAGATTGTCGCTGAAAAAGCCGAACTTATAGCCGAAATCGACCGGCAGAGAGACGTTTAGAAAATCAACCTTCTCAGTAGAAGAAAGAAGAGATTCGTTTCGGTGCGTCACACTGTGCGTCCAAGCCAACTTCGCTCCCGTCTCAATGAAAAGGGGAATATTGGGGCTAAGGCCGAAACCATGAGCATAGCCGAGTGAGATGCCTTTGGTCACATCGGTCGGGTCCTCATCATATGTGATATGCATAGACTCGAAGCCCAAAGCCACCTTGTTGTAAGACTCCTGCGCCTTGACACAGAGGGCGGACAAAGAACAAACAATAATGACAAATATTAGCCGTTTCATATTTCGCAATTATTTGACAAAGATTCCGAATTCAACAGAGCCTGTGTTATATGTGCGGAGAACAGGGTTCTTTCCATTCATAGATTCAATAACCGGGTCGTAGTAGTATATTTGCACAAGGCCCAGGTCGTCAGAGTTTTCAGTCCACTTTTCAGTAACTTCTCTTGTCACCTTGACCGTATTGGTGTTGTCAACCTTAGTGTCAACATCAACACCCACAGTGCCATTGTTTCCTTTCTTTGTTCCAAAACCAAGCTCTAACTTAAAGTCGCCGCTAAAACTGCTTGACTTCATCTGGTCCATCTCATAGGTTGTCTTTACAGAGATCTCTCGACCTTTGTCAAATTCCCTAATTCTCACGTAACGGTAGACAGACTCCTGAGCGACATTCCACTTGCCCATATTGACAGGCTTATCAAGAATTACATCCTTAGACTCAAACTTGTCAACATTTACAACATACGTGTGCCTTGAACGATGAAACCACGTCTTATGCTTTCTTGTATGCGTGTAGGACAGAGTCCACAAATCGTCTGGTGTCAAAGATACGTACGTCACACCCGCAACAGCCTGGTTGGAAGTGATAACCTCAAACATAAAGTTGAAGGCACCCTTAGACCAAATCTTGTCCATCAAGGCTTCATAGCTAAGGCTAGACCCCTTATGCTCAATTTTTGTTGTTAAAATGTAGGGATCAGAGTACTCCTCCTTGGTTCTGTCATCAGAAAAAGTGTACATGGCAGCAATGGGCACTCTTATGCTCCCAATGTACTCTGAGGCAGACGTTACGAGTTTGCCTTTGGTGTCGTTTTGCGGGGTTAAGCCGTAATATATATAATCCCTCTGGAGACCTTTCTGATGAATATCGTTCCCATCGCTAAAGAAATACTTGTACGAGTCAAGGGCGCGCTGACCGACATTGGAAGACGAGACGCTGACCGACTTTAGGGTCGAACCGTCTGGAATCGAGCCATCGAAAGCCTCATCAATAAATTCAAAGCCCCTAACGGACAGGGACTTGTTTCCAGAATTTTCCCCACTGACAACCACTCGGGAATTCTCGCCGACCACAAAGACGTGGCAGTCAGGAACCTCTCCCTTTGCAAGGGAGAACTCCTTCACGCCTCCGCAGAAGAAAGCCACACTGTCTTTCTCTTCCACAGCGACTGGCGTGAATTTGTCCTCGACGTCGAGGTCTTCTGGATATATGTCTAGGAAAGCGGTGCGGGTGAGATAGATATTCAGCAGCGGCACGTTGGCCTCAATGCTGTCGATAGCCTCCTCTGAAGCGTAGGAGGCGAGCACTTGACGGAAGGTCTTGTCTCCGACCATCTCGTCCTTGACGGCCAGATAGAGGACATCGTAATTCTTGTCGAACTTCTTCAAAGCCTCAGCCTTGAGGAACTCCCTCACATCCTTGCTGTCAGACACAGCGGCAGAAAGTATGCGAGCGAAAGCGGTTTTACTCTCCGAGACGGCCTTCTCTGCGGTGGCAGAAGAAACGGACACTTCGGGTGACGGCGGAGCCTCCGGCTTAACGCCGTCGTCAGAGCAAGATATAAGGGAAACTAGGGCGGCAGTCAATGCCAAAAATGTTCTTCTCATGTTAGAGCTTAATGATTATTAAAACTTACCGAAACTTGATTGTCTGGCGGAAGCGGCGGTGAAACCCTGTACAGATTATGGATCCGGTGTCATCCCATTCGTCCGACGGCTCAAAGGTATATCTTTATTTCTTACGTTAGCACCATTGAGTTTGAATTATATTCACAAAATTCAAATTGTCACCAACCGCTTACAAATAAGAGTCTATTCTTCAGACAAATACATAAAATAAATATTATCGCAAGACATACCACCGTACAGAACGAACAGTTATACCAGCTGCGCATTGTTTTGGCGTTGCATCTTAAACGCCTAGAATTTCTAGTTAGTAGACGAAAGAAAGCCTGACAGAGAACTTTATTTATGCCAATTGAGGGCGTGAAGCATTCGGCTAGGTTTGGGAAGTGAACATACAGGCGAAAAGATGGTGTCTTTGAAAAGGAGCATGAGACCATTGGGACATATTCTGTTCGGTGTCACCTACCATTCTTTTGAGAGTACGAATTTAGTTGCTTATATTGATATTGCATAACGGCGAGGCTGTGTTAACAGGTCATTAACATAAGATGTTTTCTTTAGATGAAGCCTTGCCTCATCTCACACGAATGGCATTCCACCCATCAATGGAGCCAGACCGCGAAGAGAACGAAACGCCGACTTTGAAAAGAGAACGATGATCGGCAGCATACGGATCCGCATAGCCGCAAGCATCTATCTGACGGAGAGCCTCGTTGGCGGAGCCATCGAGTTTAAACTCAAAAATATAAACAAATGACGTGGTCTCAACCACACAATCAGCACGGCCTCTGCTAGACGGCTTCTCAATGAGGACCATATATGTTGAGGCTATTCGCAACAGGAGGTAAATGGTATATTGGAAATAACGCTCTTTCTCCCGCTCGTCAGACTTGCGGCGGACATGATATGGAATGGAAGAGAGAAAGGCCGTTAGGCCTATGCGAAAATCTTCTATCCGCCCTGCAGACAACGACATGACTGTCTTTTGTATAAGTCCGAATGTGCATCCCTCGGAAACATCCAGATAATTGTCCGCCACCAATGTAAGAAACCCTCTCTCGACCTCCTTGTTTGGAATTTTAAGCGTAAAAGCCTCAATTTGCGGATTATAACTGGCCAAGGTCAAGTAGCCAGACTGCAAGATTAAAGGGAGAGGGTTGCGCGAAGAGACCCGATAGGTCTCAATCTGGCTAGCGTCATAATATCGGTCAACCATCTCTTGCAGGTTTGCGTCGGAGCGAGCAAGGAGACGGACAAGACCAGATGGCGTCCCACTTGCAAACCAATAATCTGACAGCTCGCAATCTTGCAGGGCATTGAGCAGGCTGAAAGGGTTATAGACATCGGTCATGCGTTTGCTGAAGTGGTAGCCGTCATACCTCTCCTTGAGGAGCCGGCTCATTAGTTGTGGGGTCTCGCCGCGGCAAGAAGCCATATGCGCGACAGAATCGGCGAAGACGGTGTCAACCTCGTGTTGGGAAATTCCGCACAAGGTCTCATACCTCTCCGTCATACTTATGTCTTTCAACTGATTAAGATCGCTAAAGACACTCACTTTAGCAAAACGCGAAACACCCGTGAGCAATACAAAACGCAAGTCGGCATCGGCAGATTTGAGGGCAGAATAGAATCCTCGCAGCGTATTCCGATTACGATCTTCCAAAGAGAGGCCGTGGCTAAGATTGGCAGGCGGACATCCATCCATCACATCAAGGATTGGCTTGTCATACTCATCTATCAGCACCACAACCCCGCGACCTGCGGCCTCCCTGGCAGCAGATATGACACGTTTGAATCGCAACCCGAACTGCGACGCCTCACTAGCCACCACGGACACTCCATAGGACTTCTCCCACGTCTGCAAATAGCTGTCCAACACAGCTTCCAATGACCCTGGGACAGTGAAGTCGCAAGAGTTAAGATCCATATGCAGCACGGGGCTAGCCTGCCAACCTGTCTCCATCTCATCTATGGCCAGGCCGCGGAAGAGTTCGCGACGCCCGCGAAAGAAACACTCTAATGTGGAGACAAGAAGGCTCTTACCGAAACGTCGGGGCCTGCTCAGAAAATAAGACTTACCCTCGCACATCATACGGTGGATGAGCGCAGTCTTGTCCACATAGACATAGCCACCTTCAATGATGCTCTCGAAAGACTGTATTCCTATGGGATATTTCATGGCAAAAAAGAGAATGAGTGAGGACTAGGCTTTGGGCCCCGACTGACAAATATAGGCATAAAAAACAGAAAGCCGCCACCCCGCGAAGCGGGGCGGCGGCCATATCCATAACCCGCGCCTGCGGCGCGGGGGCTTGGCCTAGTCTTTTAGCTTGGCCTTGAGGAACTCGCGGTTGAGGCGGGCAATGTTGGCTATGGAGACTCCCTTGGGACACTCGGCCTCGCAAGCTCCGGTGTTTGTGCAATTGCCGAAGCCGAGCTCGTCCATCTTGGCCACCATGGCCTTTGCGCGGCGCGCGGCCTCTACACGACCCTGCGGGAGGAGGGCCAGCTGGCTCACCTTGGCCGAGACGAAGAGCATGGCGGAGCCGTTTTTGCAAGCCGCAGCGCATGCGCCGCAGCCGATGCAGCTGGCGGCATCCATGGCCTCGTCGGCAGCCTCTTTGGAGATGGGGAGGGCGTTGGCGTCTTGCGCGGCGCCGCAGCGGATGGAGGTGTAGCCACCGGCCTGCATGATCTTATCATAGGCCGAGCGGTCTACCATAAGGTCGCGGATCACGGGGAAGCCGGCCGAACGCCAAGGCTCGATGGTGATGGTCTCACCATCGGAGAAGCGGCGCATATGGAGCTGGCAGGTGGTGGTGTGACCATCGCGGCCGTGAGGGTGACCGTTGATGTAGAGCGAGCACATGCCGCAGATGCCCTCGCGGCAGTCGTGATCGAACACCACGGGTTCCTCATGCTTGGCCACGAGCTGCTCGTTGAGTGTGTCGAGCATCTCGAGGAACGACATGTTGGTGGAGATATTCTGGAGATTGTAGGTCTCGAAGTGTCCCTTCTCCTTAGGTCCTTTCTGACGCCAGACCTTGAGCGTGACGTTTATAGTTTTATCCATTGCGAATAGTCTGAAAAAGTTTGTGTTCCGCTGCAGGGGCTACTAGTTCTTGTAGTTACGTGTCTTGCGCTCGGTGAACTCATAGTCCAGCGGCTCCTTGAGCAGCTCAGGGTCTTGCTCCTCGCCCTGGTAGTGCCAGCAGGAGACGTAGGAGAAGAGGTCGTCACGGCGCAGCGCCTCGCCATCCTCTGTCTGGTACTCCTCGCGGAAGTGGCCGCCGCAGCTCTCGTCGCGGTTGAGGGCGTCGATGGCGATGAGGTAGCCGATGTCAATGAAGTCAGAGAGGCGAAGCGCCTTCTCAAGCTCGGTGTTGAGATCGTCGGCCTTGCCCGGCACGTAGACGTTGGACCAGAACTCCTTCTTAATATCCTTGAGCTTGCCGAGGGCCGTGGTGAGACCCTCCTTGGTGCGGCCCATGCCGACATACTCCCACATGATGTGGCCCAGCTCCTTGTGGATGGAGTCTACGGAACGCTTGCCCTGGATGGACATAATCTTGGCGATCTTATCCTTCACGCCCTTCTCGGCTGCGTCGAACTCGGGGGCGGTGGTGGGGATGGGCTTGACCTGGATCTGGTCGGCCAGGTAGTTCTGGATGGTGTATGGCAAGACGAAGTATCCGTCGGCCAGGCCCTGCATGAGCGCTGACGCGCCGAGACGGTTTGCGCCGTGGTCGGAGAAGTTGGCCTCGCCGATGCAGAAGAGACCCGGGATGGAAGTCTGGAGCTCATAGTCGACCCAGATGCCGCCCATGGTGTAGTGGATGGCGGGGAATATCTTCATCGGGGTCTTGTATGGGTTCTCGGCCATGATCTTCTCATACATCTCGAAGAGGTTGCCATAGCGGTCGCGGACGCGGTCTTCGCCCAGACGCTGGATGGCGTACTTGAAGTCGAGGAACACGGCGAGACCCGTCTCGTTGACACCGAAGCCGGCGTCGCAACGCTCCTTGGCGGCGCGGCTGGCCACGTCGCGGGGGACGAGGTTGCCGAAAGCCGGGTAGCGGCGCTCGAGGTAGAAGTCGCGATCCTCATCGGGGATGTCATTGGCGGTCTTCTTGCCGAGACGGATGGCCTCTGCGTCTTCCTTCTTCTTGGGGACCCAGATGCGGCCGTCGTTGCGGAGAGACTCTGACATGAGGGTGAGCTTGGACTGGATGTCTCCGTGGACGGGGATGCAGGTGGGGTGGATCTGGCAGTAGCAGGGGTTGGCGAAATAGGCGCCCTTGCGGTAAATCTGCATGGCCGCGGAGCCGTTGGACCCCATGGCGTTGGTGGAGAGGAAATATGTGTTGCCATAACCGCCGGTGCCGATGACCACGGCATGGGCGAAATATCTCTCAATGGCGCCAGTGATGAGGTTGCGGACTATGATGCCGCGCGCGCGGCCGTCGATGACGACGACGTCGAGCATCTCGCGGCGGGTGAAGAGCTTGACGGTGCCGTTCTTGATCTCCTTGGAGAGCGAAGAGTAGGCTCCGAGGAGGAGCTGCTGACCCGTCTGGCCCTTGGCGTAGAACGTGCGGGAGACCTGCGCGCCGCCGAAAGAGCGGTTGGCGAGGAGGCCGCCGTACTCACGCGCGAAAGGCACGCCCTGAGCCACGCACTGGTCGATGATGTTGTTAGACACCTCGGCGAGGCGATACACGTTGGCCTCGCGGGCGCGGTAGTCGCCGCCCTTGATGGTGTCATAGTAGAGGCGGTATACGGAGTCGCCGTCGTTCTGATAGTTCTTGGCGGCGTTTATGCCACCCTGCGCTGCAATGGAGTGCGCGCGGCGCGGGCTGTCCTGGATGCAGAAGTTGAGCACGTTGAAGCCCATCTCGCCGAGCGTGGCTGCGGCAGACGCGCCAGCCAGGCCGGTGCCTACGACTATGATGTCGAGCTTGCGCTTGTTGGCGGGGTTGACCAGTTTCTGGTGGGCCTTGTAGTTGGTCCACTTCTCGGCCAACGGACCCTGCGGGATTTTGGAATCTATAGTGTTTGCCATGGTTTTCGGAATGGTTATTTTGTCAAAAGGGAAGTCAGTGGACTAGCAAGCGCAAAGAGGGAAGACCTTGAGGGCGAAGCCAAGGACCACGATGGCGAAGCCGAGGCAGACAATGGTGGCGTACCACTTAGCCACGGTCTTCCAACGCTCCAGCCAAACGAGATTGTTCCAGCCGAGGGTCTGGATCATGCTCCAGAAACCGTGAGATATGTGGAACCAGATGGCCACAATCCAGACGATGTAAGCAATGGCCACCGGCCACTGGCCGAGGTAGTAGGCCACCCACTCGGCGCCATCGGCAGCGCCGAACTGGCCCTCGACACCCGCCAGCTCGGCGAACATCATGTTATACCAGAAATGGGAGAGGTGGAGAGCGAGGCCGAGGAAGACGATGATGCCCAAGACGAGCATATTCTGCGAGGCCCACTCCACGCTCGCGGGCTTGTCAACGACGGCGTAGCGGTCATTGCCGCGCGCCTTGCGGTTTTGCACCGTGAGGATGAAGGCGTAGATGATGTGGATGATGAAGCCGAGGGCCAGGACCGCCGTGCCGGCGAGCGCGTACCAATTGGTTCCGAGGAACGCGCAGACGGCATTGTAGGCGGAGCCAGAGAACGCTGCCACAAGGTTCATGCTCATGTGGAAAAGAAGGAAGAGCACCAGGAGGATACCAGTGACGCTCATAATCAACTTCTTACCAATGGAGGATTTGAAGATTGAGCTCATAAAAAGAATTGATAATTATGTGTATTAAATTTTGGTAGGTACAAGCCAAAAGCCCCGGCGCAAAGGACAACCCGCGCCAGACGCCAATTTTTACACGCAAATGTAAGGTAAGGTTACTAAAGAGTGGGGTCGATTAAAGAAATATTTCCCTAATTTGAAAGCGTTCTATTTCCTCATATCGGCGTGGAGAGAAGAAATGTTTGCGCGGAACAAAAATGTTGCTAAATTTGCAGCCCGTAACGCCCCGATGGCGGAATTGGTAGACGCGTTGGTCTCAAACACCAATGGAGCAATCTGTCCCGGTTCGAGCCCGGGTCGGGGTACGAGCGAGACGGCTGAGGCTTAGAGCCTTGGCCGTCTCGCTTTTTATGCCCTAGAGCCTGGCGGCAGGGAGGCCAAACATGTTGGAAATGTCGCGCCCCGTAAGTAATTTCGCCCCGCAAAATAACAAAACAGGGCGGCACGGTGAAAAAACGCGCAGGCCGAAAGACAAGATGACCAGAAAAGAGTATGTCAAGGCCAACCATCTGTGGCTGGCAGCCAAGATAAAAGAGGAGGGCGTGACGCGCCTGGAGAAAGGCCTCATGTATAAAGTGCTGGAGAGCGGCGACGACGACGCCCCGCGGCCCGACGACGACAGCATAGTGAGCGTCCACTACACCGGGTGGACCATAGACGGCAAAAGATTTGACACCAGCCGCGACGAGGACGTGCCTTGCGCCCTGCGCCTGCGAGACCTCATTGAGGGCTGGATAATAGCGCTGAAGCACATGCGCGTGGGCGACAGGTGGGAGCTTTACATCCCCGCCGAGCTGGGTTATGGTGACATGACGCAGCCCGACATCCCCGGCGGCTCCACCCTCATTTTTGACATTGAGCTGACCGGCGTGGCGTAAGCAGGCCGCGCGGGTGGCGCGAGGCTCAAGCCCCCACCCCGCGAGAAACATTGTCTCATCACATTCACAACGAAACACATATGGAACGAGGCGGCACACGCGAGGCGCTCACCAAGTTGCACCTGTCCGTCATCATTGCCGGCACCACGGGCCTCTACGGCAGACTGATAAGCCTAGGCGGTCTCGCCCTCTCGTGGTACCGTATGCTCTTGGCCGCCGCCGCGCTGTGGGTGGCGTTTTGGGCCATGGGCCGCTTGGAACGCGTCGGCCGCGCCGACGTGTGGCGGATGTTCGCCGTGGGCGCCATGCTTGGCATCCACTGGGTGCTTTTCTACTCCAGCATCAAGGCGTCCAACATATCAATAGGCGTGGTATGCTTCACCCTCGTGGGTTTCTTCACGGCCTTCTTGGAGCCGTGGCTCACCCGCGGGCGCATATCGGCGCGCGAGGTCATGGTGAGCGGCCTGACGCTGGTGGGCGTGGCGCTGATATTTCACCTTGACACGCGCTATCGCGAAGGCATCTGCCTGGGCGTGGCGTCCTCGCTCTTCGGCGCCATATACACAGTCAGCAACAAGAGGCTCAACGGCAAAGTGAGCTACAAAAGCACCACGGTGCTGCTCCACGAGATGACGGGCGGCGCGCTGTGCCTGACGGCGCTGGTGCCCATCTTCGCCCTGGCCGACCCGGACATGACGCTCCTGCCGTCGGCCACAGACACGGCGTGGCTGGCGGCGTGCGCCATCGGCAGCACCATATTCCTGTACTTGCTTCAGCTCCAGGCCCTGAAGAGCGTCTCGGCCTTCACAGTGAACCTGACCAACAACCTGGAGCCCGTCTACAGCATAATCTTGGCCATGCTGTTTTTCGGCGAGGCCAAAGAGCTCAATGCGTCATTCGTGTGCGGGCTGTGCCTTATCCTCCTCTCGGTAGGAATCCAGACGCTGTCGGTGGTGCGAGCCTCGCGCCGACAGCGAAAACTGGCTCACTACAACTTCCGCTAACCGCCGTCCGCAGCGAAGCGTTCACGTTGCCTTTTGCCACAAAAAAGCTATATTTGCTTTCAAAAAGAAAGCAAATATGCCCGCGCCGATAATCCTTTTCACATATAACAGACCTGCGCACACCAGCAGGGTCCTCCGCAGCCTGGCGTCGGCCGACGGCGCTGAGAGGTCAGACCTCGTCATATTCTCTGACGGGACGCGGGAAGACGGCGCCGACGCCAAGCTCGTGGCCGAGGTGCGCGACTTGTGCCGCTCCGCCAAAGGGTTCGGCAGCGTGCAGCTGGTGGAGCGCGAGGGCAACATGGGCCTAGCCGCCAACATCATAGACGGCGTGGGGAGCGTGATGCGGGAGCGCGGTCGAGCCATTGTGCTGGAAGACGACCTTGAGGTGTCGGCATTCTTCTTGCGGTATATGAACGCGGCGTTGGATTATTACGAGAACCGCGGAGTGTTCTCCGTGGCGGGCTACTCTCCAGACATAGAGATGCCGCGAGACTACTCGGCCTCGACCTACATGATGCACCGCAACTGCTCGTGGGGCTGGGCCACGTGGCGGGCAGAATGGGAAAAGGTGGATTGGGACGTGGCCACCTTCGACGCCTTCATACGCGACAGTCGGAGCCGCCGAGCATTCAACGAGTGCGGAGACGACCTCAGCCCCATGCTCTTGCGATGGAAGACGGGCGAGATTCGCTCGTGGAGCGTACGATTCTGCTACGCGGGGTTCACCTGCCGCGAGCCCACGGTGTATCCGCGCAAGAGCCTGGTGCGCAACACGGGGGCAGACGGCTCCGGCACAAACATGAGAGCCACGCACCGATATGACACGCCACTGGCCGCCAACGTGGGGCTGCGAGACTTCGCGCAAGGCGTGGCCCCCGACCCGCGCATCACCGCGCAATTCCGAAAATTCTATGACACATCGGCCATCCGCAGAGTCATAAACACCCTGAAGAGATGGAAATACCTGACCACAGGACGTTAAGTCCGAGCGCGGAGGCTAAAACTTCGGCAAGACGAACTGGCGAAGCTGATATTGGCTAAAAAAGAGGTGCATGTCCTCATAGAGCCTGCGCACGCCCGGGTAATAAACCTCGTCAAAAGTGGAATTGTGCCACAAGAGACTGAAGACGCCGCCAAAGAGCCTCACCTCATCAAGCATCTCGCCCACGGCGAGGAGGATGTCGTCATAGCCCAACGAGCGGTGGCGCAGCACAGTCACGTCCATCATGGCCAGCGGCACCACGGTCAACTCCAGAGCGCGCTGCCCGTCATGATCAAAAGGGTGGAACGGCAGGCAATAGCTGTTGCGAAAGCCCTCGTGATGAGACATGCCATATGAGAAATCGGCCTCAAGCCCCGCGGCCTCCATGGCAATGTAGGACTGCGGGCAGCGGATGGCCAAAAAGTGCTGTCGCACACGCCGCACGGCATGCCCACAGGCATCAGAAAGAGCTTTAAATTGAGTGGTGTATTGCCCTGTATCTCTGCATAAAATGGGCGCATGAAGACCTACATTGCAGCCAAGCCCCGCAAGACGCGTCATGAGCATGGCGATGTCTGGGTCGGCGAGCGTGTAGTCTGGCGGGAAAGGGCCGCCGTCATTGGGCAAGAAGAACCAGTCGGACTTGTAGCCCACATAAGCCTCATTGTCCAAAATCTCATCAAAACTCCAATATGGGTCGGCATCGTGGCGCAAACCCGCCATCCGCGCCAAAGAGCGCGCCGCCGCTCCGGCCAATCGCCTCCTCGCAGTGTCGCACCGCCTGAGGCCCAGCACCTGGGCGCAACGGAAGAGAGCCTTGCGCCACGTGAAGTAGCGAACATGGTCAACATCGTGAGACAAGTGGAGCGACGGGCCTCCGAGGGGGCTGAGCGCAGAGCATCGGATGCCGCGCATCTCACATTGGCGCGCAATGGCTTCCGCCATCCACTTGAAGTAATAGTTCACAACGGGTTTCAAGGCCACGCCCAGCTCATCTTGCAACGACCCCTCATATGGGAAACGCCCCCACTTATCGACCCGACCCGTGGCCCACTCCTCATAGGCTGAGAGGAGGTAGAAGGCGCTCTTGACCAAATCGTGCCTCACCACCACCCTGCCCCCATCCACCTCAAAAGGCGCCGCGGGGGCGCCGGAGCACGGGAAGAGGACCGGGACGCCGTCTATCCTGAAATCTTTGCGCAAAGGCGCGTCAGACCGCGGCCACTCAATGACGCTGTCTAACGGAACGTCGGCCGACACGAGGCATCTTAAATGCCGAAAGACGTAGGCCACCTCGGCATCGGTCAGCCGGCGGCGCAAAAACGGGTCTGCCATCAATGTTTTTTATTTGACGGCATCAAAGATAGTCGTATCTTAGACAAAAAGTCAAAAAGAGACAGGCATAGCCAATGAAAGCAGTGATACAGCGCGTGAGCCGCGCATCCGTCACGGCAGACGGCCACCAAGCCGGGCGCATAGGCCGCGGGCTTATGGTGCTCCTGGGCGTGGAGGCTGCCGACGGCCCGGACGTGGACATGGGCGAGGTGGCGTGGCTGGCGCAAAAAGTGGCGCAGATGCGGATATTCTCCGACAGCCAAGGGCTGATGAACCTCTCCGTGGGCGATGCCGGAGGCGACATCTTGGTGGTGAGCCAGTTCACCCTTTTCGCCAAGACGAGGAAAGGCAACAGGCCGTCGTTTATCGAGGCGGCGAGGCCCGACGTGGCCGTGCCGTACTACGAGGCATTCGTGGCGGAACTGAAGAGGCAGACGGGCAAAGAGATTGCCACGGGAGAGTTTGGCACCGACATGAAAATTGACATGGAGGCGGACGGCCCCGTGACCATAATTGTGGACACAAAACGAAAAGAATGACGGCGGACCTGACACTGCACGAGGCGCAACAGATGGTGGACCGATGGGTCAAGACCTACGGAGTCCGCTACTTCAGCGAGCTGACCAACATGGCGTGCCTGACGGAGGAGGTGGGCGAACTGGCCCGCGTGATGGCCCGCACATATGGAGACCAGAGCTTCAAGGCCGGCGAGAGCCACGACCTTGGCGAGGAGATGGCGGACGTGCTGTGGGTTCTGATGTGCCTGGCCAACCAAACGGGCGTGGACCTGACGGAGGCTTTCCGCGCCAGCCTGAAGAAAAAGACGGAGCGCGACGCCGAGAGGCACAAGGCCAATGAGAAACTGTGGCAGCCAAAACACTGAGAGACACCAACATTACTCTACCTGAATAAAACCAAAAAGAAGATGAAAAACATAGACGAAATCCTCAACGACTACCCCTACGCGGCAGAGAAACTAGACAGCCTCAAGGGCACCATTGAGGCCATGCGCCTGAGCTCCGAGGCCTATCTCAACGACCCGGAGGCCCTGCAGACCATGTTCAACAGCATAGACCTCACCACGCTCAGCGCAACAGACTCGGCCGAGAGCGTCAAGGCCTTCGTGGGCAAGGTGAACAAATTCGCCCAAGACTACCCCACGCTCAAGAACGTTGGCGGCATATGCGTATACTCCGTCTTCGCCCCCGTGGTCAAGTCAGAGCTGCGCGTGCAGGGCGTACACCGCGCCGTGGTGGCGGCTTGCTTCCCGTCATCGCAAGCTTTCACCGACATAAAAGTGGCCGAGGTCCGCAAGGCCGTTGAGGCCGGGGCCACGGAGGTGGACGTGGTGATCTCTGTGGGCGAGTTCCTTTGCCGCAACTATCAATTTGTATATGAGGAGCTTGTGGCCATCAGAGAGGCGTGTGCCGACGCTCGCCTGAAAGTAATCTTGGAGACGGGCGCCCTCCAGACCCACGAGCAGATATGGGAGGCCAGCGTGATTGCCATGGAGGCCGGCGCCGACTTCATCAAGACCAGCACGGGCAAAAATTGCGAAGGCGCGACGCCGGAGGCGGCCATCGTCATGTGCGAGGCCATAAAGGCCTACGCGGCCAAGACAGGCCGCAAGGTAGGCTTCAAGCCCGCCGGGGGCGTATCGACACCAGCCGAGGCCGCCATCTACTACGAGATTGTCAAATCTATCCTGGGCCAAGAGTGGCTCGTCAACACCCTCTTCCGCATCGGGGCCAGCCGCCTGGCAAACTCACTGCTCGCCAAGATTCTGAAAGCCAAGGGCAAAGAGGCCCCGGAGAAATATTTCTGAAGACAAGCCCACCACCACCCCGCAAAATAAACGACGATTAAGATGTCCATCATAAGCAAAATTGTCTTGGCCGCCTACTCAGGCCGCCTGAGGCAGATGGATCGCATGGCGACAGGCGCGGCCCCGATGCAGGCCAACGAGCTGGCCAAGCTGCTGAGCAAAGCCGAGGCCACGGCGTTTGGGCGCGACCACGGCCTGACGGGCGGCATGGCCTACGCTGACTTCGACCGCCTAGTGCCAGTGACAGACTATGAGGGCTTCCGCCCATACGTGGAGCGGATGGTGGCCGGCGAGGCCGACGTGTGCTGGCCAGGGCGGGTGAAATGGTTCGCCAAGAGCAGCGGCACGTCGGGTTCAAAGAGCAAATTTATCCCCGTGACAGACGACGCTCTGCGCCACTGCCACATGAGGGGCAACAACGACGTGATTGCCACCTACTTCCGCCAAAACCCCGACACGCAGGCCTGGCGCGGCAAGTGCCTCACGCTGGGCGGCAGCAAGAAACTGACCAGCACGGACGCGGGCAGCCAGACGGGCGACCTCTCAGCCATCATGATAGGCAACGCCCCGCTATGGTCAGAGATGTTCAAGACCCCCCCGAAAGACATTGCCCTCATTGCCAACTGGGAAGAGAAGTTGGAGAAGATATATGCCGCCACGGTGAAACAGAACGTGACATCGCTCGCGGGAGTGCCGAGCTGGTTCCTGGTGCTGATTAAATATGTCATGGGGCGGAGCGGGGCCAAGACGCTGCAAGACGTGTGGCCGAACCTGGAGCTTTTCATCCACGGCGGCATAAACTTCGACCCTTATCGGGAGCAGTATAAAGCCCTGGCCCCGCGCAATATGCACTTTTTGGAGACGTATAACGCCAGCGAGGGTTTCTTCTCCATCCAGACCGACCCGAAAGACCGGGCCATGCAGCTGATGCTGGACTACGGGATCTTCTACGAGTTCGTGCCGCTAGACGAGGCCGGGCAGCAGCACCCGCAGGGCATAGTGCCGCTAGAGGGGGTGAAGACGGGCGTGGACTACGCCATGGTCATCAGCACCAACGGGGGCTTGTGGCGATACATGATAGGAGACACCGTGCGCTTCACGCAGACGGAGCCGTACAAGATTGTCATAAGCGGGCGCACAAAATTGTATATCAACGCCTTTGGCGAAGAGCTTATGATAAGCAACGCCGAGGCGGCCATGACCCGCGCGTGCGCCGCCACCGGAGCTGTGGTGAGGGAGTATACGGCCGCCCCCGTGTTTATGGATGCGGCATCGAGGGGTTGCCATGAGTGGCTCGTGGAGTTTGAGCGCAAGCCGGAGAGCGCGGACGACTTTGCCAAAGAGTTGGACAAGGCCCTCCAAGACGTCAACTCGGACTACGAGGCCAAACGATATAAAGACATAACCCTGGCCCCACTGCGCCTGACAGTGGCCCGCGACGGACTCTTCACCGACTGGCTGGCCAAGCACGGCAAGCTGGGCGGGCAGAACAAGGTGCCACGGCTGAAAAACGACCGCCAGCTCATAGACGAGTTGCTAAAAATGAATCAGTAAAATGTACATAGGCATAGCGGGCAACATAGGGAGCGGCAAGAGCGCGATGTCGCAGCTCCTGGCGGACGAGTTCGGGTTCCGCACGTCTGACGGCGACAAAGACGCCACGAACCCATACTTGGCAAATTTTTACAGCGACATGCCCCGTTGGGCCCTCAACCTGCAGATATACTTCCTGACGCGGCGGTTCAAGTCCGTCCAACGCGCCATGTGGTCAACCGACGTGGTGGTGCAAGACCGGACGATATATGAAGACGCATGCGTCTTCGTGGAGAACCTGCTGGCCATGCAGATTATCTCGCGGCAGGACTATGACACATACCGAGACTTGTTCGATGTCATGTCATCATTCATCAAGCCGCCGGAGCTGCTCATATACCTCAAAGCCTCCGTGCCTACGCTTATGAGCCACATCCGTCAACGTGGCGTGGCCTACGAGGCTGGCATAAGCTACGAGTATCTGGCCATGCTGAACCGCAGGTATGAGGAGTGGGTGGAGACGTATAGGGGCGACATCCTGACCATAGACATTGACAACACAGACTTCGTGAGCAACGCCGCGGACCGCGCCAAGGTGATAGACGCCATCAAGAGCCAACTCGGCACTCGGGCGCGGGCGCGTTAGAGGCCATTGTCCGACGCCACCCACTCGGCGAACGACGTGGCCGTCTCGTGCAGACGCACGGAGTGAAGCGCGACGCCATCTGGCAGACGAGCCGCGATGCGGCGGGCGAAGTCGGTCACCATGTTCTCGCACGTAGGCTGATAGCCGACCAGGACAATGCGCTCGGCAATACCCTCTAGCCGATGCGCCTGCGGCGTGTCGGCCCTAACCATCAGGGCGTGATCTAGACGCCCTACAATCTCCTCATTGACAATGCCCTTGAGGACAGAGAAGTCAATGACCATGCCCAGTTTGGGCGATGACGGGTCTTCACACGCCCTGCCGCGGACCGTCACGGCCAGCTTGTAGGAGTGGCCATGTATATTGCGGCAGAGCCCGTCATACTCAGTCAGCAGATGCGCCATCTCGAAGCAGAACTCCTTCGTGACGCGGATTAGTGGTCGTTCTGTGTTACTCATGGATGCGAAGATAACTGATATTTTGCAACATTTGGCGCACCGGCCACGGGCCTGAGAACCGCGCCACCACGAAAAAATATGGATCTTAAAGACATACAACGGCCCGTGGCCGAACATCTGGGGAAGTTTGAGCCATACTTCAGGTCGAACCTCCACTCACCAAACCCGCTGCTCACACTGGCCACCAACTACGCCTTCCGCCGCAAAGGCAAACGCATGAGGCCATTGCTGGTCTTTCTCTCCGCCATGGCGGCGGGTGGCGTCACAGAGGGCACATATGCCGCCGCGGCCCTCATTGAGCTTCTGCACAACGCCTCGCTCGTGCATGACGACGTGGTGGACGAGACCTACACGCGGCGCGGGCAGTGGAGCCTCATGGGCCTGTGGGGACCCAAAGTGGCGGTGCTCGTGGGCGACTTTTTCCTGAGCCGCGGCATGGAGCTGGCGTTAGAGGGCGGGCATTATGACGCATTGCGCATTGTGAGCCGAGCCGTCCATGACCTTAGCGAGGGTGAGCTGAGCCAGATGGAGCACGCCCGTCGGCTAGACCTGACAGAGGATGACTATTATGAGGTGATCCGGCAAAAGACAGCCACACTGATTGAGGCCTGCACCCGCTCAGGAGCGACGAGCGCAGGCGCGACAACAGACATTGTGGAAGCGTTGGCCGCCTATGGCAACCATCTGGGGCTGGCATTCCAAATTCGCGATGACATGTTCGACTACACGCCCGGCGGCCTCTTTGGCAAGCCTGCACTAAACGACGTGAAAGAGCAAAAGATAACGTTGCCCTTGCTGGCCGCCATGCGCAACGCCACGGCGGAAGAACGCGCGGAGATGCTCAGAAAAATAAGGCGGCACCCCAAAGACGATGAGACGGCCGAGGCGGCACTCGACATGGCGCACGCCTACGGCGGGATGGATTACGCCCAAAAGATGATGGCCCACTTTGCCGACCTGGCCAAGGCGGACCTCACGCCAGTGCCTGACGGCGAGGCCCGCGAGGCCTTGGCCGACCTCGTGGACTACAACACGGGGCGCACGGTGTGAGATGAGAAAAGACATATATTCGCGAAACGACTAAACCCACACCCCATGCGATACCTCGACCCCAAAGCCGACCTGACGTTCAAAAAGATATTCGGCGAACATAAAGACCTGCTCATCAGCCTGCTCAACTCGTTGCTGCCTCTGCCGGACGACGGGCTGGTGACCGAGGTGGAATATATGACGCCAGAGATGGTGCCGGAGACCCCTATTGGCCGCAACAGCATAGTGGACGTGAGGTGTACCGACCAGTCTGGCCGCCAGTTCATAGTGGAGATGCAGACGCTGTGGAGCCCAATGTTCATGCAGAGGGTAGTCTTCAACGCCTCGAAAGCCTACGTCAGGCAGTTGGACAAGAGGACCAACTACAGCTTCCTACAGCCCGTCTACTCCCTCAACCTGGTCAACAGCGTCTTCCTGAAAGACCTGCCGAACGAGTTCATACACAACTACAACATTGTCCACGAACTCCACTCCGACAAAGTGATCAACGGGCTGCACCTCACGTTCGTGGAACTCCCCAAGTTCAAGCCCACCACGCACCTGGAGAAAAAGATGGCTGTGCTCTGGCTGCGATTCCTCACGGAGATTGGCGAGGACACGGTGACCCCGCCAGACGAACTGGCCGCAAACCCACTCGTGAGCCGCGCATTGGAGCAGGTGGAGACGTCGGCGTTCTCCAAAAGCGAGATGGCCGCTTATGACAAATTCTGGGATGTGATAAGAACCCAAAACATGATTCTGGACGAGGCCTCGCAGGCCAGCCTGCGCAAAGGCATAGAGGAAGGGATTCAGAAAGGGCTCATCAAGGGCATTCAGAAAGGCATTGAAAAGGGAATGCGAGAAGGATTGGAACAAGGCATGAAAGAAGGGATGGAGCAAGGTCTTGAGCTGGGAAAGAAAAAGGGGATGGAGCAAGGCATGAAAGAAGGCGTTTTAAAAACCGCGGCGGCAATGCTCAAAAACGGTATTCCTCAGGAGACTGTAGCCGCATGCACGGGCCTGTCGGCCCCCGAAATCGCAAGCCTCGCTCATGGCGGGGAACAGGGGCGCGCCGACCGGCGTCTGTGACACGGCGCGTCGCGGCAAAGTATAACTGACACATCAAAGCATAATATGAGGCAATTAAACTTCGGCAATTTCCCTCTTCAATTCATCACCAACGGCAAAGATGGCCAAGAGTGTGTCTGTCAGGCACAGAAGGTCCTGGAGGGTGGGTGCCGATGGGTTCAGCTGCGGATGAAAGATGCGCAGGACGGCGAGATTGAGGAGACGGCAAAGGAGATCAAACTCCACACCGACAATTACGGAGCCACATTCATAATTGACGATAAAGTAGACATCTGCAAACGCGTCGGAGCCAGTGGGGTGCACCTGGGGAAAAACGACATGAGCCCAGAAGACGCCCGCAAGGCGCTGGGTGAGGAGTTCATAATAGGCGGGACGTGTAATACGTTGGATGACATCTTGGCAGTAAAAGACTATGTTGACTACATAGGTTGCGGCCCATTCCGATTCACCACCACAAAAAAGAACCTCGCCCCCACCCTTGGCCTGGACGGATATAAAAAACTTGTGTGGGAATGCAGAAGCCTAGGCGTGAACATTCCCATAGTGGCCATTGGCGGCATAACGCTAAGCGACATAGGCGACGTGTTGCAGGCGGGACCTGACGGCATTGCCATGAGTGGCGAGATCATTCGCTCGGCCGACATGAGCAATATGACCGCCCAAGTGGTGGAAGCCATAAACAGCTCACGCCCGCAGCTATGAGGAGATTCTTGTGGATAGCCATCGTCTGTATGACAGCGCACGCGGCGACGCGCGCCCAGGAGGTGACTGAAGTTGAATTATTGGTCTATGAGAACAAGTTTCCCTTCAATGGAAGACAATATTTTTTAAACCAAAAGCCATATGACGGCACCCCAGACATCACTCAAAGCCAGATAGACCAATACAACAGCACAGACGAAAAATACCGTCCACAAATTAAAAGCGGCGTGGCGGATGAGGACAACGTGAGCCTCACCTACGCCGGCTACTTCACAGACGATGATGGAAACAAGGCTTCGGATGTAAAGACGGCCACGAGGGTGGTTGTGAACATTTTGCTCACAGGCAAGGACGCGGCGAAATATAAGATAAAAGACCCTAAGACATACACCTGCCAAGGAGCCATCTACCCCGCGCCCGTGGAGCCGCCAGCCGAGACTCTAAACAACTTCAAGCTCTCCGACACTGAGATTTCAAAGGAATATGACGGGAAGAGTGGCCTAAAGCTACTTACCGACAGCATATTATTATATTCCAGCGTCAAAGGCTACAGCATCTACACCATAAGCGGCTGCTTTGGCAAACCCGGGGCTGCTGGCGGAAACGACGACACACCAGGCGAAGGCAAGCCCATAACCCTGTTCTACCGCCTCAGCGGCAACCACAATTACGCGTTGAGCGGCGCGAACGAGGCAGGCTTGAGGTCTTTCAGATACTGCTCCAGTTGTGGCACAATACGCAAGAAAAGGCCGAAAATAACAGTCTCGCCGGCACGGGCTAATTATGGCACAAGAATGGACGTGAGAGCTTCAATTCCCTCCGCCGAAGGAAAGGGCTGGCAATCTTACGTCTTCTACGAAGACTCGGCTAGATGCACCTCACTCGCAAAACTCGACTACATCCTGCCAGCCGGAAGGCACACGGTGACGGTGGTGACACAAGAAAGCGAAACATACATGGGCGTGAGGGAAGATTTTGACGTGCAGATAGACCCCTTACCGCTCCAACTGCAAGGGTCTCCCACGATTGCCCCCAGACCGTACGATGGCACCGCGCGCCTCGGCGAAATCTCCCTCCCATCCATCTCCTCCCCCTCCGACAAGGATGTCTCGTTATCTTTCGAAATAGACTCTTCGGCCGTGCGGCCAGACGTTGGCCAATATCAAGTCCTCTTCACTCCCATTCTCTCAGACACCAACTACACCGTAAGCGCACAAGTCCCTCTCACCGCAATCCTGTCCATCACCCCTGCTGAAGTTGGAATGCCAACATTGGAGGGCTCCGAAATTCCCACCTCGAAAACGTATGACGGCACACCCGACCTGCCAATTCCCCAAGGCGGCGCGCCACTCAGTCCCAACGGCTCCGTTTTCATAAGTTCAGCTCGTCTCGCATCAGTCATGGCGGGAGAATGGCCAATTTCCGTGGACATCAAGACTGACGGCAACCACATCTTTGCGAGTGGCGAGCAACAGGCCACGGGTGTCGCATATCCGACAAAAGGATTCATAAGCCGACGCGTGGTCTCGCTCAATGGCGTTCCAACCATCGGGCGACGAGCCTATGACGGGTCTACCGACATATCAAAAAGCCTCATTTCCTTGCCGGCCCTCACAGGTGTTGTGGACGGTGACAACGTCAGCCTGTTTGTCATCGAGGCGAGGCTGGACAACGCCGCGGCTGGTGAACGCCTGGCAACGATACGCCTAGGGCTGACAGGAGCCGATGCGGAAAACTACGAGTTGGACGAATCTGAACTGTCGGTTCCGACCACAGTCTCTTCGGTCTTGAAAAGATCCGTGACGATAAAGCTGCGCAACGTGGAGAATCTCGCCTACGGACACTCCACCATAGGGGCTACGCCCACGGCCGACGCCATTGTGGACACCGACCCCATAATAAGCGGCACGACCTTCATCAACGGGCTCAGCAGCTCCATCTCTCTGCCCGTTGGCCTGGGGCAACGCGTGAGGGTAAGTTTCGTGCCAATTGACACTGTTCATTATGAGGCGGTGGACACCCTGCTGACCATTGACGTCCGCCCCCTCCGCCTCACACTCTCTGGCAATGTATCTGTCACGGACAAAACCTATGACGGCAATGCCGACATCCCTGTGAGTCTGATCTCCCTCCCGTCTCTTTCTGGAGCGCTGCAAGGCGACAGCGTGAGCCTGACCGTAGCAAGCGCGTCATACGACTCCAAGGCGGCGGGCGAGCGCGAGGCTTCCGTGCAGTTGGCCCTGCGCGGCGCGGCGGCACCCAATTACGCCCTTCCTGCCGACGGCTTGCAGAAAACAGCCGCCCGCATAACGCCCAAGAACGTTTTTGCCGACTATGACGCAATGACAATCGCCCCGAGGGCATATGACGGCACGACAGACATCTATGACTGGCAAATATCGCTCCCCGCAATGACAGGCTCCATTGACGGCGATGACGTGGTGGCGGACGTGACCCGCGACGGATTTCAATATGGGGCCGCAGATGCCGGCACATACACCGTCCGCACGCACGCCACGCTCACCGGCAACGACGCGGCAAACTACGTCATAAGCGGCGGGAGCGGGTCGGCCTCCATTGTCAGGCTGGCAGTCATAACGCCCAAAGAGGTTAACGCGGGAAGCGTGGCCGTGGCCGATATGGAATATGACGGCACCGCTGAGATCGACACGCGACTGGTAACGGTGGATGGAGGTGAGGCCGTGAGAGTGCTATGGGCCAAAGCCGCGGCACCCGGCGCAGGGACGCGAGAGGCACTGATTAGACTGGCTCTGGCCAATGAAAACGATGTGAACCATGCCCTGGCAGACACCATAGTGGCCTCAAAAATAAACATATTGCCACGCACGGTGGAGGCCGAGTGGACTGACTTGACGACAGACCCGCGCGAATATGACGGCACACCGTCAATAAGTCATAGTCTCATACATATTCCTCTTATTTCCAACATTGTTAAGGCAGACGACTTAAAGTTGGATATAATAGCTTCTTATGACTCTGACGAGGCCGGACCCCGCCTCGTCACGGCCATAGCGTCGCTGTCTGGCAACGACGCGCGCAACTATGCACTGCCACAAGACACGTTTCTGCTACAATCTTCCATCTTGCCAAAAACTTTGCTCCCTGATGGGGCGTTAGCCGTGGCGGACAGGGAATATGACGGCACCGCGGGCGTTGACACGGCATCGGTCTCCTTGCCAAACCTTGCGGGCGTGGTGAGTAAAGACCAGGGGCTCGTGTCTCTGGACATAGTGGACGCGTCGGCAGACAGCCCCAAGGCCGGGCTTCGCACGGTCTCCGCCCACGTCCGCCTCTCGGGAAATAGGGCGAGCAATTATGCCCTCGGCTCGGAGAGCTTGACGGCCACCATGCGCGTCTTGCGGAAACCTCTCACTCTGCAAGGCGAGGCGAGCGTAGAACCGCGCGTCTATGACGGCACGGTCACCGTGGACGGCGATCTCATCTCTCTCCCCGCGCTGACGGGGATCGCCCCCGCCGACAGCGCCGCCATCGGCCTGAAATTCCCCACGGCCAAGCTAGACAAACCTGACGCCGGCGCCCGCGTGGCCACAATATCGTTCTCTATCGTGGGCGCGGGAATAGAGAATTACGACATCGACAAAATCCCGCTCACACTCACCGCCCAGACGGAAGTAACGCCCAAAACTCTGACAGCCGCGCCGCCCACATTCACCAGCACCACAAAGGAATATGACGGCACCACGGAGCCTCCCGCCATGGCCACAGAGCCTGAGCTTGAGGGCGTCATTGGCCACGACGACGTAAACATGCTCTTCAGTGCCCAATATGACAGTCCGCTCGTGGGCAGAAGAAACATAACGGTCTCATACGCCATCACAGGCCATGACGCCGCCAACTACGAGGCCCCGAGAGACCACGTCATTCCGGGACAAATTATGGAGGCGGCGGACTCCATAACCGCCACGGCGTATGCCATAGGTGGCAATGGCGTGTGCGGAGGCGATGAATTGCGGATCGGTATAAAGGTTGATGGCGGCGCCCCCACGCTTTTCAGCTTAGTGTTTGACGCTGACGCGCGCGCCGCCGGCTTCGCCGACATCTTGGAGCATCCATTGCCCGGGCCAGAGAGCGACGGGCGTTTCCTCGTCACACAGGCCGTCCCTCCTTCCGAAGCCTATGGCAAATTTTCCGCCACGCTAACCCTCCACGACACCAATGGCGGCAGCAGCGGCCCGATGCCGCTCACTTTTCTGCGCCGCCCGGACGCTTCACACATACACGTCAAGTTTGGCAACACCATATTCATTGACAACATAGGCGACCGCATAGCGGCCTACCAATGGGAGGTTGGAGGAGAAGCCATAGACGGCGCCACAAGCCAATTTTATCACGTCTCGCCATCGCTCCCCGCCGGCCAATATGCCGTGCGACTGACCCTTGCCGACGGCACCCATGTGACCTCATGCCCTCTCAATGCGGGCAGCGTTGGCGCAGGTGAGGTTTTGGCGGTCAAGGCATACCCCAACCCAGCCAAGACGGGCGAGGACATCACTGTGGAAATCATGGGCCACGAGGGCGGGCATAGCGTGACGGTGGATCTATTCTCCACAAGCGGCGCGAGGGTCGCTACGGCTCAAGGGCAAGGCCGCGTGAGCATACGCCTGCCGCGAGGCATTTTTGCGGGAACGGCAAAAGAGGGCGGCCGCGAGGCCAATTTCAAGATTGTGGTGGAATAGACGCCATAAAACGCCGTCTTGCGCATGACAGGAAAGGACAAATTTGCATATATTTGTCGCGGTAGACGTGGCGCCCGTCGATAAAATAGGCGCCGGGGGTGCTGAGAACGCTCGGCTGAGATTATACCCCAGGACCTGATGCAGGTAATGCTGCCGTAGGGACTGATGAAAGCGGCGCCGTCATGCGCCGAGAGAGTATAGCCTCAGCACCGGCCTCGCGCCTCCACTCTGTCTCACGGTTTTATCCACCCGAGAGCGCACCTCACGCCCCACCCCATTGGCGTGCGGGGCCGTGTGAGCCATGTGGCGCGATAACTTATCGTCGCGGACGGAGCAACAAAACAAGCACAACATACAGAAAGCCATGAAGATAACAGTAAACGACAAAGAGGTGGAGCTGAGCGGCTCCACCGTGTCAGACCTCGTGAGGCAGCTCGGCGTGCCGTCAAACGGCGTGGCCGTGGCCGTGGGCATGGACATCGTGCCGCGCGAGGAGTGGGAGAGCCGCGCGCTCACCGAGGGGTGCAAAGTAATGATTATCCGTGCGGCCAGTGGCGGATAGGAGAAAACAGCGCCAAAGAAAGGAAACATACACCAGGATAAAAGACAGAAAAAGACATGAGCAAACTGACAATAGCGGGCCGCGAGTTCGGATCGCGCCTCTTCCTAGGCACAGGCAAATTCAGCAGCAACGAGCTGATGAAGAAAGCCATAGCGGCATCGGGCACGGAGATGGTGACCGTGGCCATGAAACGCATTGACATGAACAACGCCTCGGACGACATGCTGACCCACATCAAAGCCCCCGGCATCCAGCTGCTGCCCAACACCAGCGGCGTGCGCACGGCCGAGGAGGCCGTCTTCGCCGCCAAGCTCTCACGCGAGGCCTTCGGCACGGAGTGGCTCAAACTAGAGATCCACCCCGACCCGCGCCACCTGCTGCCAGACCCCATCGAGACGCTCAAGGCCACGGAGCAACTGGTGAAACTGGGTTTCAAAGTGTTGCCATACTGCCAGGCCGACCCCGTCCTCTGCAAGAGGCTTGAGGAGGCCGGCGCGGCCACCGTCATGCCCCTGGCCGCGCCCATTGGCACAAACAAGGGTCTCGTGACGATGGAGTTCCTCCAGATGATAATTGAGCAGGCGCGCGTGCCCGTGGTGGTAGACGCCGGCCTCGGCGCGCCGAGCCATGCCGCCGCGGCCATGGAGCTTGGCGCCGACGCCGTGCTGGTGAACACGGCCATAGCCGTGGCGGGCGACCCTGTGGCCATGGCCGAGGCGTTTAGGCAAGCCGTGGAGTGCGGGCGCAAAGCCTACGAGGCGGGTCTCGGAGCCGTGGCGGAAGTGGCGGAGGCCAGCAGCCCCCTGACGTCGTTCCTCAACGAGTAGGAGAAGACGAACCTCAACCATCACTCCAACAAAACACATTAAGCCTGTGAAAGACAATATTAAAATCACTTTCCCAAACAGCGAGAAAGTATACATTGCCGGCAAGCTTTTCCCCGACATCCGCGTGGGGATGCGCAAGGTCAACCTTACGCCCACAGTGAGCGTCGACACCGACGGGCATGAGACGAGGCGCGACAACGCCCCCGTCTTGGTCTACGACACAAGCGGCCCTTTTGGAGACAAAGACGCGGCCATAGACCTGAAGAAAGGCCTGCCGCGCCTGCGCGAGCCTTGGATTCTGAAGCGCGGGGGCGTGGAAAGGCTCAGCGGCCTGTCTTCAGAATATGGGCGCATGAGGCTCGCCGACAAAAGCCTTGATCACCTTCGCTTTGAGCACATAACACTGCCGCTCAGGGCAAAAGACGGGTGCCACGTGTCGCAGATGTATTACGCCAAGCAGGGCGTCATAACGCCTGAGATGGAATATGTGGCCATTCGCGAGAACATGAACTGCGCCGAGCTTGGCATCGACACGCACATCACGCCAGAGTTCGTGAGGCAGGAGATTGCCGCGGGGCGCGCCGTGCTGCCGGCCAACATCAACCACCCGGAGGCCGAGCCCATGATCATAGGCAGCAGTTTTCTGGTCAAGATAAACACCAACATAGGCAACTCGGCCACCACCAGCAGCATTGACGAGGAGGTGGAGAAAGCCGTGTGGAGCTGCAAATGGGGCGGAGACACGCTCATGGACCTCTCCACGGGAGACAATATCCACGAGACGCGCGAATGGATTGTGCGCAACTGCCCCGTGCCCGTTGGCACGGTGCCCATGTACCAGGCCATGGAGAAAGTCCACGGCAAGGCGGAGGACCTGACGTGGGAGCTCTTCCGAGACACGCTCATTGAGCAGTGTGAGCAGGGCGTGGACTACTTCACCATCCACTGCGGCATACGCCTCAAAAACGTGAGCCTGGCAGACGACCGCCTCACGGGCATGGTGAGCCGCGGTGGTTCCATCATCTCCACTTGGTGCCGCCACCACCAGCGCGAGAGCTTCCTTTATGAGCATTTTGATGACATCTGCGACATAGCGGCCAAATATGACGTGGCGCTGTCGCTAGGCGACGGGTTGCGGCCGGGCTGCACGCACGACGCCAACGACCGGGCCCAGTTTGCCGAACTGGACACCATGGGCGAGCTAGTGGAGCGCGCGTGGGCCAAAAACGTGCAGGCGTTCATTGAGGGCCCCGGCCACGTGCCGATGCACAAGATCCGCGAAAATATGGAGCGGCAGATTGAGAAATGCCACGGGGCGCCGTTCTACACCCTTGGCCCGCTCGTGACGGACATAGCCCCAGGCTACGACCACATAACCTCCGCCATAGGCGCGGCGCAGATAGGGTGGCTCGGCACGGCCATGCTCTGCTACGTCACGCCAAAGGAACACCTCGGCCTGCCAAATAAAGAGGACGTCCGCACGGGCGTGGTCACATACAAGATAGCGGCCCACGCCGCCGACTTGGCCAAAGGCCACCCCGGAGCCTCGCTGCGCGACGACGCCCTGAGCCTGGCGCGCTTCGAGTTCCGTTGGAAAGACCAGTTCAACCTGAGCCTCGACCCCGAGCGCGCCTTGGAATATTTCAAGGCCGGCGGCCACCAAGACGGCGAGTATTGCACCATGTGCGGCCCCAACTTCTGCGCCATGCGCATAAGCCGCGACCTGCGCAAAATGGGCAAGGGCTGCTAGGCCACGCAGACAAAACGATTACCTTATAACCTGAAAATCAAGACATGTTCTCAGACGAATTGCTGAAAATATCGTGGGAGGAGACCACGGATAAGATATACAGCAAGACAGAGGCCGACGTGCTGCGCGCGCTGGCCAAGAGACGGTGCGACGTTGACGACTTCATGGCCCTCATCTCGCCCGCCGCCGCGCCACACCTGGAGCAGATGGCCCGGCTGAGCCAAAAATATACCCTTGAGAGGTTCGGCAACACCATACAGATGTTCATCCCGCTCTACACGACAAACTCGTGCACCAACTCATGCGTATATTGCGGCTTCCATGTCTCCAACCCCATGAAGCGCACCATCCTGACCATGGAGGAGATTGAGAACGAGTACAAGGCCATCAAACGCCTAGGCCCGTTCGAGAACATCCTGCTCGTGACGGGCGAGAACCCCGCCAAGGCTGGCGTGGACTACATTGCCGAGTCGGTCGAGATTGCCAAGAAATATTTCTCCAACATCAAGATTGAGGTCATGCCGCTCAAAGCGGAGGAATATAAGCGCTTGGCCGACGTGGGCATCAATGGCGTCATCTGCTTCCAAGAGACCTATCACCGCGAGCGGTACAAGATCTACCACCCCCGCGGCATGAAGAGCAACTTCGAGTGGCGCGTCAACGGTTTCGACCGCATGGGGCAGGCGGGAGTCCACACCATCGGCATGGGCGTCTTGGTGGGCTTGGAAGAGTGGCGCACCGACATGACCATGATGGCCTATCACCTCCGTTACCTTGAGACGCGATATTGGAAGACGAAATACAGCGTAAACTTCCCGCGCATGAGGGCGTCGGAGAATGGCGGTTTCCAGCCCAACGTCATCATGAGCGACAAGGAGCTTGCGCAACTCACCTTCGCCTACCGCATCTTCGACCACGACGTGGACATAAGCTACTCCACCCGCGAGCCCGCGGCCATACGCGACCACATGTGCGCGCTTGGCGTGACCACCATGAGCGCGGAGAGCCACACCGAGCCTGGCGGCTACTTCAGCTACCCGCAGACTCTGGAGCAGTTCCACGTCTCGGACAACCGCAAGACGGCAGACGTGGCGGCGGCAATCCGCCGCGCGGGCCGCGAGCCCGTTTGGAAAGACTGGGACGAGGCCGTAAACTGAGCCGAGCCCCCAGTCCACAAGACTCTCGCCCCGCCATAAGAGCATGCGCGCTCTTATGGCGGGGCATTTTAAGTCGCACCCTCACTTGACGGACATCGCATACGCCGGTTGGGGAAAGAGCGAGATTGAGCAGCCGTCCGCATTACTCAATATTCCGTAGCGGTCGGGATGAGATGGGCTGTGGAGTGAACTTTGCCAGAGGAAAGCCTTTACCTTTAAGAGGCAAGACAGTGGAAATAAAGTACCCAACAAACTGATATATTGCTCTACACAAGACCACCAAACGCATCCATTGAATAAATCTAAAGCAATTTCTAATAAAAACACCTTGTCATTATCGTTTATAAATCAAATCTGTATAAATTTGCGCCGTGACGTCACAGCTTGATTACAACAATCAATAACAAGTTAAAAGTCAATGAAACTGAAATACGGCCTTTGGGCCGTCATCGCAACAACGGCGATTGTAACCTCATGCGCTGAGGACGATGCGCCTTTTTCGGAGGCAAACACCCCTACCGAGAACAACACAACATACGCACGGAGTAGGGCAAATGGCAATCAAGCCTTGCAAATAGCCAACATCTTCAGCAATACGAGAGGTTTCGCAGAAGAATCGACAAGAAACAAGACTGCCAAATTGGCAGAGCTGACAAGCACTAGCTGCTATGTTGACCATGGGGACACTTTGCTATACGCCTTTAATTACGGCGATAGCGAAGGGTACATTGTCATCGGAAGCAATCTTTCCATGTTTCCAATTGTGGCACAATCGGATACTGGAAACATTGACTTAGAGCAAGTCGACAAGGAAAGTCCTTTCTTCTATTTCATAGAAAAAACAGCTTCCATTGTCAATGAGAGTTTGAACCTAAGTCCTGACACGTCAGCTACTTCCTTTTGGAAGGATGTTGACAATGACAACTTCATCTACACAGTAGAAGTTGGAACCGACCTGGCAGAATCCACAAACAAAACTCGAAGTTCTCATAGTACAGGATGGGAACACATTTTCCCTTCAACTGGATACCAAATAAATGGGAGGTGGAGTCAGAATGGCGATTATAGCTATGCAGCAAAAAATGGTGCATACATAGGTTGTCCTGCAGTTGCAATAGGTATGTTGCTATACGATGTCAGACTTAGGGATACAGGCTCTAAAATGGATACCTGGCCACAATTTACTTACTCAGACATCAGAAACTCCAAGGCAAAAACAGTATCCTCCAAATTTAGAAAAATTGCGGATATGATACCGAACTACAGATGGGGTAGCGGAGCTGGCATGTCAAGCGGAGCAAAAGGAACGGACATCGTAAACGGCCTAAAAGCTTTGGGTTTCCCTAATGCCACAATAGATCATTTTGATTTGTCAACAGCCTACAAAGAAATGTGTTACACCGAAACAGATTCGAAGACAGGAATGGCTAGCACTAGACACAGAGGCATTCTTCTTTGCGGAATATCAGACTATGGAAGCGGACACATCTGGTTCTGTGATGGTTATCAGGAGGTAAAATATCAAGTAACAAAAAGAAGAAAACTAACTGGACGGGTTGTTTCCAGAAGAACGGAGTACGAAAGTCAACTCTTTATGAATTGGGGACAGGGAAGTGGGGAAAATGGCTATTTTGCCGTTAATGGGAACACTGGACTCAGTTCTGATTGCGCTTATCACAACAATGTGATGATGATTACAGGTTTAAAAAAATACAACAAAATTCACAAATGAGAAACATACCAGCAATCTTAGGCTTAGTCTTCATAATGCTCACAGCGTGCAGATGCGATGACGAATCGGACAACTTCCGCTACTCGCCCGCCAACGGCAACGCAAGCGTGCTCACCACATATTTGGCTGTTGAGGGTGACGACGTGGACGACGCTTTTATCGCCGCCACGAGCGGGTATTGCGAAGAGAACAGGAGCAAGCTCAAAATAGGGAGAGCGGACGGCAATTCCATCAAGGTTGACTTCCCCAGCCCGAGCGCATATTCAAAGAAATCGACCACGGACACCGACACGTCCTCCGTCACCACGGCCTCCTACTTCAGCGACCTTACCCTCGACGGGACAAAGCTCCGGGTTAAGACAGTCTTTAAACTAGAAGTGCCAAACAGGCTTAAAGACCACTATATGGACTTCGAGTTCCACCTCGCCGAGATGGAGCTTGACGGCAAAACGGTCAAAGCCGTGCCTCAGGAGTCGGAAGCCGTGAGACGGGTAACGATAGTAAGAAAAGACAACGGCGCATGGAAGCTTAAAGATTAGCCCCACGCACCTCTGTCAGACAGCAAAAAACGCCCGCCCCGCCGCAATCCTCAATGGTCGCGGCGGGGCGGGTGTTTTCTCGGTCGCTGCTCACCTTGAAATTTCAACCCAAGTTCGGTCAAAACCAATTAGCCTTATAACTTCTTCTTTTTCCAATTCGGGAGGTCTTTTAATGGTAAACTTCACCGCATCTGCGGGAACTTTCGCATGAATGGTAAATTGGGAGCCGTGAGGCTGCCAAGTAAAACAGATTTCCCCGTCGCTTTTTCTGCGACCTATTAGATTCCCATTCTTATTCGCCTCTCATGCATATACACCACCTCATCGGGAATTGAGTTAAGCGCATAAGGCTCATTAGCATGCAATTTGCGCTGATCGCGCAGTTTCGGGTGCTGTTGCTGCATCTCCTTTAGATTTTATTACCTTATCTAACCTCGCGCTATGGCGCGTATCATCGGCACAGCCACAGAATTTCCTGTTTGTCTCCTTATCTCACTATGCGACACTACGATCTTAAACGTATCTGGAAAGCCTTGGAATCTGAGCAATTCTCTTGATGACGGACGACGAATGCCATTTATTAACAGGTAATTGTATGACGCACCCGTACGCAGGGCGCAAGAATGATCCAAGACAGAAATATTACCCGACTTATTCTCATGCCAGACCGAAGGATAAAACACGTCTTTGCCCTCAGTCTTTCGCCTGCGTTTTGAAACAATGGCGTCAGAAGCGAACAAGCTGGATTCAACGTCTTTGTCATCCTCCAAAACACTGCTAAGTGAATATTTTTTTTTCTCAAAGTCAAGGCTAAAGGCCTGCGACATATGAACATCCAAGAAGCCTACAATTATGATTCTCTCCCTCTTTTGCGGCAGTCCAAAGTCCAATGCATTCAGAACCTTCCATTTTAAATGATAACCAATGTCTGTTAAGGTCTGCTTTATTACGGCAAAAGTGCGCCCTCCATCATGCGTAGTCAAATTCTTGACGTTTTCCAACAATACAACTTTGGGCATATGGTAGCGCAAAATTCTAGCCACCTCAAAAAACATAGTCCCTCGCGTATCTTCAAACCCCATCTTTTTACCCATTATGCTAAACGCCTGGCAAGGGAATCCGGCAAGGAGCAAGTCATGAGGTGGAATCTCAGCAGCGTCAATTTTTGTTATATCTCCGAATGGCCTTTCTCCGAAATTAGCTTCATAAGTGTCTTGCGCGGCCGCGTCCCACTCGGAAGAAAAGACGCACTGATATCCCAGCTCGTCAAATGGCAAACGAATGCCGCCAATGCCTGCAAATAGATCTATAAATCTCACTTTATTACCGAAAGACTTTCGCCGGCAAATATACAACAAATGCCGCGCCTCCCGAATTATTCGCAACCTTGCAAAAACACTCCGAAATAGCTATAATTGCTTGCGTAAAAAGACTAATGCACATAACAATGAGAATGACACACGCAGCCGCCATGGCGGCTGCCATCATCACAGCCTGCTCGGCCTCGGCGCAACGCCAGGCGAAGCCCTACTTCACGCACGATGAGCTGCCAAACAGCGTGGCATACATCCCCGCGCCGCCCGACACGGCGGACGCCGCCTTCTTCAACGACTGGCTGGTATACTCCCGCGGACTGGCTCTGCGCCCCACCCCGCGCGGCGCGCAAGCCAAGGCCGACGCCGACTACACGAGCGAATATCTGGCAGCCTACTTCTCGCCGGCCATGGGCTACGAGATAAGCGAGGAAAAGTCTCCCGCCACATACCACCTGCTCTGCTGCGTGGCGTGGACCGGCGGCGACGCCACATGGAAAGCCAAAAACCATTATATGAGGCGCAGGCCTTTCATGGTCTTCAACCAGCACACCCTGACGCCCGATGACGAACCCGGCCTCTCGCGCAACGGCTCATACCCGTCTGGCCACACCTCCATGGGATGGGCCACCGCCCTTGTCTTGGCCGAGGTCAACCCCGACGCGCAAGACAGCATCCTGACGCTGGGCTATGAGTATGGGCAGAGCCGCACCATCGTGGGCGCGCACTTTCAGAGCGATGTCGACGCGGGCAGGGTGACAGGCAGTGCGGCCGTGGCCCGCATGCACACCAGCGCGGAGTTCCAAGCCGACGTGGCAGCCGCCAAAACCGAATGCGCAAGGCTGCTGCACAGAATCAAAGGCCCGGACCTGAACTCCCCAGCCAACGCCAAAAAGCGCAGGCTATAGGCGCAAAAGGCGAAACCCACGGCCGCAGTCTGCGTATAACAATTTGTAAACCACGCCTTTAGAGACTACTCATACGTCAATATGGGCGACAATTCAAACACAGGTATGAAGAAATACGTTTGCGAGCCATGCGGCTATGTCTACGACCCTGCCGCGGGCGATCCCGACTCCGGAGTAGCTCCGGGAACGGACTTTGAGAATCTGCCAGACGACTGGGTATGCCCTGTCTGCGGCGCGGCAAAAGAGGATTTTAAGCCACAGGATTAAGCGCCTAAAAGAGAAAGCCCCGCGCCAGGCCAATGCCTGGGGCGGGGCTTTTCCACGTCCCAACGGTGCCGCCTATTGGCCACTGAGGGTGAAATGCTCATAGACGCACGGGGTCGAGCCGTCGTCAAAATAGTCAATGAAACGCAGGCGCACCCTGAAATAGGCCATAGAATCGTATGCGGCATAGAGCCGCGGGAGCACCTCGTTGCCTGGGGCCGAGAACAATGCGCGGCACACGCCGTCCGGCACGTCAAACGAGGCCTCGCCTCCCATTCGCACGGAGACCGTGCCGGCCATGGCCAACATCTCGACATAGGGCTGGGCGTGAAGTTGCGCATATACGGCCTTAAAAGGCGCGGTGGCGAAAAAGAGGTCCACTGCGTCGCCCCGGGCCTCAATCCCCATCACCTGAAAAGCCCTCAGGCGAGGCGAGCCACCGTCCACCGTGGCCAAGGCCAGCTCTCTGTGGCCGTCAAGAAACTTCAGGGCCACGGACAGTGGCAGACCCGCGCTGCGGGCCGTGGGCATGTTGTTTGGTGTTTGATGTTCCATCCTTAATCTCCTATCTCCACTATCGGGTATGTCGAATAACTGTCGCGATACACGCCTATCTGTCGGGCGCATTTGCCTGTCGGCATCTTGATGATTTGGTCGTCATAATACTCCTTGTCGCCCTGCCTTGGCAGAAGCACCTTGACGCCACTGGCGTAGCCGTATTTTGCGTCACACTCCTGGGCCACTGCGTCTCCATTTTCCAGAACCTTCTGCACCTTTAGCGGCTTGCGCGTCACCACCTCGCCCCTGGAGGCGGAAAATGTTCTTCCGTCCCCGTCTTTTCGGGCGCATGGCTTGGATTTTGGTGCGGGAGACGCCAGGTTCTCGGGTTCCGCCACGTCGGCCGCCTGCCGGCAAGAGTCCACCCGCGCCACAAACTGCTCCAACGCCTCCTCCATCCTGCCGTCATCGCTCGCTTTCACCCATTGCGTCAGGGCGGAGCCGGCAAGCAGTCCGAGGACGAAGATCATAATGTCTCTCATAAAAGATAGATCTGAAATTTGCGAGACAATATATCAAAAATAGGGGATACATGGCCAGTTATAGACAAAAAATCACCATCAACAGGCAATAAAGTACTAGGTTTTGAGATGATTTCATATATTTGCCGTGCGTCATCAGAAACTTACATATGAAACTCATTGCCATCTCGTGGCCCACTTTTTTTGACGGTGAGGCCGAGATAATCAACTCCCTTTTCGAAGCGGGCCTGCCCGTTCTGCACGTCAGGAAGCCCAATGCTGCCGAGAGCGAAGTGGCGAGCCTGATAAGGCGCGTGAGGCCGGAGTTTCACGAGAGGCTGACCATGCACTACTACCCCGCCCTTGCCGAGGCCTTCGAGCTTGGCGGCTACCACTTGAGCGCGGGGCGCGCCCCGCAGCCCGATGGATGGGAAGGACGGCTGAGCGCGTCGTGCCACACGTTGGAAGAGGCCCGCGAGGCGCAGCGGCATACGGACTACGTGTTTCTCAGCCCCATTTTTGACAGCATATCCAAGCGTGGCTACACGGCAAGCTTCTCCACCGATGAGCTCATGCGTGGCGCGGCGGAGGGGATTATAGGGCGGCGGGTCATAGCCCTCGGGGGCGTGAGACCCGAAAACATGGGAGCGGCGCGAGACATGGGTTTCGGCGGCGTGGCGGTGCTCGGCGGCCTGTGGGGCACGCTCCGGCGCGACGACGTGACGGAAAACTATTGGCACTACCTCAACTGGGAGCGGTGCGGCAGCATGGCCGAGGCGTTTTAGCGCAGGCCGGCAAGCGAAGAGTCTTTAGTTTGATTTGATATATAGGCCAAATCGCCGCCGTGCGTCATGTTGACGTGCGGCGGCGATTGGTTTATGGGGCTTAGCCTACCCCAACCTCTTCGTCATCCACACCGTCACGGACGGGTGACCAGAATCTCCCAAAGGGTGGCCTATGTGGCTGTAGCCGTGGCGCTCATACATGGCCACGGCCGCGGCGAACTCCGGGAAAGACTCTATGTACAGCTCGCGGTAGCCGGCCTGCCTGGCGCGGGCCTCAACGAAGCTGAGCAGCCGCCGCCCCACGCCCCTGCCGCGCAGGCGGGGCGAGAAATAAAACTTGACCACTTCGGCCATCCCATCGGGAAGCCCGGCCGTGGGGAAGAAGCCGCAGCCGCCTGCCGCGAGGCCGTCCTCCCCCTCCACCACCCAATATTCGGCATCGGAGCGGCCGTCAAACTCACGAGACAGGTTGGCCATCGTCGGGTCGGAGTATACCGACCCCTCACGAGGCGCGCCCATCTCCTCAAACGCCGCGCGGGCTATGCTGAATATCTCCGCGTCATCGGCGGGTTTTATGGTCCTCACGTTCAGACCTTCAATCTTCATCGTCGTCATCAGCTCTCATATATTCAAAAAGCGCGCAGGAAGCCTTTTAAGCCCCGCGCGCGCCCTTTGCCTGCATATATAGCCTCGCCTAGCTAAGGCCGTGAATTTGGCCGTCCTCGCTCACCGTCATACCCTCGGCGGCGGGGTGCAGGGGCAAGCCCGGCATTCGCATCATGTCTCCCGTGAGCGGGATGACAAAGCCCGCGCCTGCCGCCAGCTCCACGGCGCGCACGCGCAGGGTGAACTTGCCTGGCCGGCCGGCCACCTGCTTAGGGTCGTCAGTGAATGAGTATTGCGTCTTGGCAATGCACACGGCGGCCCCTTCTAGCCCAATCTCACGAGCCTCGGCCAAATCTTTCAAAGCCTTTGTGGCAAACTCCACGGCCTCGGCGCCATATATCTGTTTGGCAATCTTGTTTATTTTCTCCTCAAGCGGCTCGCTCCACAAGTAGAGGGGCTTGAAGTCGCTTTTGCCGCTCTCGGCCTCCTCGGCCACGGCGCGGGCCAAAGCCTCGGCCCCTTTGCCACCCTCGCCCCAGACATTGGCCACGACGGCCCTCACGCCCCACTCTTGGCAGGCGCGTGACACAACGTCGTGTTCCGCCGGCGTGTCTGTGGCGAACTGGTTTATGGCCACCACCACCCTCACGCCATAGCCGAGCATGTTCTTCACGTGTCGCTCCAGGTTGTGCAAGCCTGCCCTCACGGCCTCCACGTTCTCGGTGGCCAGGTCTTCTTTCTTCACCCCGCCGTGCATCTTCAGGGCGCGCACCGTGGCCACCACCACAATGGCTGAGGGCCTCAAACCGCCGGCCTGGCACTTGATGTCGAGAAACTTCTCCGCCCCAAGGTCAGACCCGAAGCCTGCCTCGGTGACGGCATAGTCGGCCAAAGAAAGACCCATCTTGGTGGCCACCAATGTGTTAGTTCCTTGAGCTATGTTGGCGAACGGGCCACCGTGGACAATGGCCGGCGTGTGGGCTATGGTCTGGACAAGGTTCGGCATCATGGCCTCGCGGAGCAGTGCCGTCATGGCGCCCTCGGCCTTCAGGTCTCGGGCCCTGACGGGCTTGCCGTCATAGGTGCGGCCCACATATATGTCTCCCAGCCTGCGCTGCAGATCTCCAAGGTCTCGCGAGAGGCAGAGTATGGCCATAATCTCCGAGGCCGCTGTTATGTCAAAGCCCGTCTCGCGCGGCACGCCTTGCGCCTTGCCGCCAAGGCCTATGACGATGTGGCGCAAGGCGCGGTCGTTCATGTCCATCACCCTCTTCCACGTCACCGTGCGCGGGTCGATGTTGACTGCCGTGCGCTGACCGAAGTGTATGGCGTTGTCTATCATGGCGGCGAGGAGGTTATGCGCCTTCTCTATGGCGTTGAAGTCTCCTGTGAAGTTGAGGTTTATGTCCTCCATAGGCACCACTTGGCTCTGCCCGCCGCCGGCTGCCCCGCCCTTCATTCCGAACACCGGTCCGAGCGATGGCTCGCGCAGCACCACCACTGTCTTCTTGCCAATGCGGCTCAGCCCGTCGGCCAGGCCTATGGAGACCGTCGTCTTGCCCTCGCCGGCGGGTGTGGGCGTTATGGCCGTCACCAGCACCAGCTTCGCCTTTGCCGCCTTGGCGTCGTCAATGAGCGAGAGTGGCAGTTTTGCCTTGAGCCTGCCGTACGGTTCCAGCAAGTCCTCCCCCACGCCCAGACGGGCGGCTATCTCTTTAATCGGCAGTTTCTCTGCCGCGTCTGCAATCTCTATGTCGGTCATTTATGCTATTGAAGTTTTCTGTCCTGTGAGCCTGTCCGCCTTAACGCGGCGACGCTTCGTTGTGAGGTATGCCACAAAGGTAACTCATTCTGTTGAAATGACGCAGCGGCGATGGCAATGAGACCCGACAAGGCCCTGACTGCTGTGGTTTCAACAAAAAAAGCCAGCCGCGCTTCGTAGCGCGGCTGGCTTAGACACTAGACTATCTGAAGCCCGGCCTTTTACTTACCCCAGACTTCGCCAGAGACGTCCACCTTTATGAGGTCGTCTTCGTTGGAGGTCAACACCACACCCTTGATGGTGCACAGCGTCTCGTCATTCGCGTCAGGAACAATCTCGTAGGTGGCGATGCAGCCCGTCTCGGTGATCACGCAGTTGCTTTCAGCGTAGATGTTGGCGTTGGCGGCATTGGCTTTGATAATGGCATTCTTGACTTCCTTGGCGGACTTGAGCGTACGGTCGGCATTGAGGGCGATCTCCACGTCTTTGCACTCCTCCTTCACATTGCCGCTCGCATCTATGAGACCTATTTTGTCGTCCTTGTCTTGCATAAAGTAGCTCGTCTGCCTCTTGAGGGACATGTATGAGCCATACGACTCGTTAGCTCCCGTGCCGGCGAGGAAACTGTACTCCTTGCCGATCTTTGTCTTCTTCGTCGTACCCATGCGGGTGCGCACCTCCATAGTGTAGATGCCAACGGGGATCTTGGGCGAGCTGAGGGTGCATGTCCACACCTTGCCGTCTTCAGTGCGGTCCTTCTCGGCCTCGCTGCCCTCGAGCAGGTCGTAGGTCTTCGTGCCGTCTTCAGACGTGAGGGAGAAAGTCTTGAGTTTCTTGTTGGTCTCCACCGTGCCGGAGATAATGATGGTGCCGTCGTTTTGGGCGGTGGCCACGAGGCCCGTCATGTTGAACTTCTCAGCAATCTCCACGCTGTCGTCTGTGTCGTCATCAGAGCAGGCGGTGAACGAGCAAGCCATGATGGCGGACATCATCACGCCAGCCACGGGCATCAGGAACGTTTTCTTCATAATCTTGATGAAAAATTGAATTATAGTTGTCTTAGGCAAAAGTATGCAATATTGCCACAAGGCAAAAACAGGTTACGCAAAAATACCCCTATTTCTTGTCTTTGACCGCCCTTACGGAGAGTCCCCACCACAATTCGGCATCGTTGGACACATATATGCCCTCTTCTTTGCCGCCGCTTGTCATATCAAAACGTAGGCTCGGACAGCCTTGGGAATATATGTCAGTGCGCGTGCCCACGGCATAGTAGCCCGACAGCTTGCGGCCATTGAAGTCTTCCACGTCATCGTCATGCATGGTGGCCCTGCCCACTTTAGCGCCGGCGCAAGGCAAGATTATGCTGCCGCCGTTTGGCCCCGTGAGGCGCAATGCGGCGCGACCACCGCTCAACGCCACGCCCTCCCATTTGCATTTCTTCCTCAGTTCATCCACTTCCCTCTGCGTCGGCAGCCTCCAGCCGTCTCCGGCAGCGGCCGTGGCCGCGTCAAAATCCGCCTTGGCGGATATGGTGTCATAAGTCAATTCTTCCACAAGGTAACGGAGCGCATACCCCTCCTCGTCATATTTCTTTTTGCCCACTACCTCGCCCCAAGCGAAGTGGTCTCCCGGGTCTTCCTCCGTCTGGGCTCCGAGATTTGTGGTAGCCCACAGCACAGAGAGGCCGAGATCGCAAGCCGTGAGTTTCTGCTTCTTGACCTCAGGCTTTGCCGGGATGTCTATTTCCACAACGTTGGAGTAATACTCCTCCTTGCTGTCACCATCCACCACGGTCATAAGAATCCGCCCGTAATATTTGTCATCGATGCCCATGTCCAGTGCCATAAACTCTTCACCAAGATCTGGAGACGTTTTTTTTACATAGTTCTCGCAAATCTGGAAATGTGCGGGATCGGGTTCAGTGCCGTAGTAGAAGAGAAAGATCTTCATTTCGCGGCCCGTGTAGCAGGAGTCGGCAAGGAGGCGCGACACCGTTATATGGATTGCCGAGGCTTGTTGCCAGGTGACGTTTTCAACTTCTGCTACGACGTTGAATTTTTTCTCCGCCTGGGCTTCATCATTATCATCGTCATCATCATCGCCCTGTTCCTGTTTGTTGTCATCGTCAGAGAAGTCGCTGAACGAGTCGCTGGAGCATGCAGCCATCGCCATGGACAGAGGCAAGACGAGAGCCAAAATTGTTTTCTTCATTCGTATATATCTTGTTGGTCTGTTTCCCGTGGAACGTGGGCCTAATCTTACAGACTGTCAGTTTGGGCGGGATGAAAATGGCCATATACTAACAATCCTTTACTTTTACCCACCAATTCCGTAAGTTTATCAAGCGTGGCCAATTTTATAGCCTCCACTCCGCCAAGAGCCTTGAAGAGTTCTTCTTTGGTCTTCGGCCCTATGCCTTTCACGTTGTCAAGCTCCGAGGCCACCATAGCCTTACTCCTTTTGTTGCGGTGGAAAGTTATGGCCACGCGGTGCACCTCGTCTTGCATCCGAGTAAAAAAGCGAAACACAGCGTCGCTCTTCCCCACTTCAACCACTTTGGGTGGGAAGCCCACCAAAATTTGGCTAGTTCGATGGTGCGCGTCTTTCGCCAAGCCTATTATGGGCAAGCTGAGGCCAAGGTCTTGTGTCGCTTGGCGGATTACGTCCATCTGCCCCACCCCGCCGTCGGCCACAACGAGGTCTGGCATGGGGCTTCCCTCCTCTTTAAGCCTATGGTATCGGCGATACACCACCTCATACATCGACGCGTAGTCGTCCGGCCCCTCGACTGTCTTTATGTTGAAAAGCCTGTAGTCTTTACGACTTGGCTTGGCGTCTCGGTATACCACGCACGCCGCCACGGCACTTGTGCCTTGGATGTTGGAGTTGTCAAAGCACTCCATGTGGCGCGGCAAGTCATGCAGACCCAGTTGCTCTTTTATCTGGATCATGAGCTTCTCCTCGTGGGTGGCTCTGCTCCTGTTGGCCTCTTGGCGCAGGAGCTCCAACTTATACATCCGCGCGTTTTTCTCCGACAGGTCGAGGAGCTTGCGCTTGTCGCCCGTCAGCGGGGTCACGAACGTTATGCCCGCGAACTCCACATCGGGTCGCATCGGCACCACAATTTCTCGTTGCAGCGTCCCGCTCGTCTCCCTGACGCTCTGGATGGCGAATGAGAGAATCTCGTCGTCGGTCTCTTCCATCCTGCGCTTGAACGTCATGGTATAGGAAGAGAGAATCTGACCCACCTGCACTCTCATGAAGTTGACGTACACTTCGCTCTTTTCATCGTCGCGGGCAATGGAGAAGACGTCGCAATTTATGATGGAGTTGCTGGCCACGAGCGATCGGCTCTGATATGTTGTCAGCCTCTCGACCTTGCGGCGCAGCACCTCCGCGCGCTCAAACTCCAACGCTTCCGCGGCCTCGGCCATCTGCGTCTTCAACTGGCGTATCACGGGACCCACGTTTCCCCGGAGTATGTCTCTCACTCCCTGGATATACTCGGCATATTTATCCTTGCCCACAAGGCCCTCGCAAGGCCCTTCACAAAGCTTCAGGTGATACTTTAAACAAACCTTGTATGCTCCTGATTTAATGCGCTCATCTGACAAGTTAAGGCCACACTGGCGCAGCGGGTATAGCTGCTTGAAAATGTCGAATATGTCGCGAATCTGGCCAATGCTGGGATATGGGCCGTAGTATATGCTACCGTCTCGCACATGACGCCGCGTCTGCACCACGCGCGGGAATGGCTCATTGAGTATGGCCACCCAAGGGTATGTCTTGTCGTCTTTGAGCAGGATGTTATATTGCGGCTTGTGCTTTTTTATGAGATTGTTCTCTAGCAGCAACGCATCCTCCTCATTGTTCACCACAATGTGGTGGATGTGGCAAATCTTGCTCACCAGCACGCGTGTTTTTGGAGTCTGCTGCTTTTTGAGGAAATAAGAGGATACCCTGCGCTTGAGGTTTTTGGCCTTGCCTACGTATATTATCTTGCCGTCTTTGTCAAAATACTGGTACACGCCAGGCTGGTCTGGCAAGACGCTCACAAGCTGTTTCAGATGCTCCAGCCTCTCGGCATCTGATGCGTAAGAGTATGTAGCCGGCATAGTTAAGGCGTGTTACTTGAACAAATCCACAAAATGGAACTCATCCACGTCAAAGAGCCCCTTATCCCCTATCTTCAAACTCGGGATGACAAGCAGGCTCATAAACGCCATGGTCATAAACGGCGAGCGGAGCGTCACACCGCAGCGATTTCGGGCCTTGGCCACTAGCCGCTCATATTTCATGGCCACGTCTTGCCACTTCTCAGCGGTCATGAGGCCTGCTATCGGCAGTCTCAGTTTGGCCACGAGTCCGTCTGGCTGCACCACCACAATTCCGCCTTTCATCTTGAACATGGCGTCGGCAGCCACCTTCATAGCCTCCTCGTCATGGCCAATTATCACCACATTGTGAGAGTCGTGGGCAATGGACGAGGCCATGGCTCCACCTTTGAGCCCAGAGCCTCGGATGAAGCCGTTGACCACCTTGGCAGTGGCGTCATAACGGTTAATGACGGCAATCTTCATTATGTCTTCAGCCTCGCACGCCAAGACCTCCCTCCCTGTCTTTGTCTCAGTGTTCCACTCAACGCAGCGCGTCACCAGCTGATCCGGCACAAGGCCGATGACCCTGGCTATGGCATTGTCTTTGGGCGCGACGACTTTGAACTCGGCGGCGGAGAACTCCCTCTCGGCAAAGTTATTGATGCGGGCCGTCCGCGTCGGGGTGAAGCACAGGCCGACGTTGCGGTCGTAGACTCGCTCGCCGTTGATATATGACGCGTGGATGTTGAACGACTCCAGGTTGTCCACCACAAGGAAGTCGGCATTGTCGCCCACTTGGAGCCGGCCCACGTCGAGTTTATAATGCTCAATGGGATTCAACGTCAGAATGCGGAAGATGTCGAACACGTCCATGCCGGCCGCGACGGCCTTATGATAGAACTTTTCAATATGGCCTCGGTCTCTTATGTCGTCGGGGTGAGCGTCGTCGGTGCAGGCCATGACGCTCTCTTTGTTTGTACTGAAGAGGGGCAAGAGTTCATCGAGATTGCGCGCCGCGCTGCCCTCTCGGACCAATATTTTCATGCCAAGGGCGAGTTTTGCTTTGGCCTCGTTGAGCGTGAAGCTCTCATGATCGGTAGAGACTCCTGCCGCCACATATTTCTGCAGTCTCTCATCCACAATGCCGGGGATGTGGCCATCCACAGGTTTGCCAGCGTCTTTGGCAATTTTAATTTCAGACATCACCTTGGGGTCGTTGGCCAAGACGCCGGGATAGTTCATCATCTCGGCCAGAGCCACGCCTTGCGGCATCAAGCGGGCTATTTGCTCGGGGCCAAACTCAGCGCCATTGGTCTCAAAAGGTGTGGCGGGGACGCAAGACGGTATGGCGAAAGCGAAGTGGAGCGGAGACTTGCTGGCGTCATGCATCATAAACCTTACGCCATCCTCGCCCATCACGTTGGCAATTTCGTGCGGGTCGCACACCACGCCCACGGTGCCGTGCGGAATCACCATGGTGGCGAACCTTTGCGGCGTGAGCATTGAGCTCTCTATGTGCACGTGCGCGTCAACGAACCCAGGGGTGCAATATGGCAACGCGGGTTCGGCAGATTCTGAGAGCGGGCAAATCTCTACAATCGTCTTGCCGAAGGTGATGCTCGCCGCGAATATCTTTTTGTTGATGACATCGACGTAGTTCGCGTTGATTGTCCTTACTGTGTTTTTGTATATCATATTGGGTAGTTTGGTAGTGAGTCTTATGATGTCAGTTTCTGTATTTATCTTTCAATTTAAAGCTACGGTAACGGAGTAGGGTCGTTATTTAGGCAGTAGAAAGGGCGTCAAGTTTCATTTTGTCATAGAATCGTTCAGTTCCACGTGAAACGGGAACAGGATTAGCGCATAGCGAAATCCGCCCTGTCGGAAAGGCGGCAGAGCGGATTTTGGAGAACTTAACGTCCAAGAAGTATCATGAGTATGGAGATGTCGGCTGGCGACACACCAGGTATTCGCATAGCCTGATCGATGGTGGCGGGGTCAATGCGAATAAGTTTCTCACGCGCTTCGTAGCTTAGCGATGTGACAGAGGCATAGTCAATCTTGCCGCGCAGCGGTATGTTGTTATGTCGGAGGATACGCTCCGCCTGTTGTTTCTCCTTCTGTATATAGCCGCCATATTTTATTTCAATCTCAGCAGACTCCATCACTTCGTCACGCAAATCGGCATTCTCCGCAAAAAGTCTGTTCACCTCTGGCAAGAGAGGCATAAGGTCAGTCAAATGGAGCTGCGGGCGCGCCAAGGCTTGCGTGGCTTTGACTGATTCGGCAGATGGAGTGCTGCCCACCTTGGCCAATATTTCATTCAACGGGCCGAGCTTTAGCAGTTTATTGGCCAAAGTGTCGCAAAGCTTGGAACGCAGGGCCACTTTTGTCTCATACCTGTCATATGCCTCGTCCGTAACCAGCCCAAGCGCCCTGCCCTTTTCCGTCAATCGGTCATCGGCATTGTCTTGGCGCAGCAAGATGCGATATTCAGCGCGTGAGGTGAACATCCGGTATGGCTCATCAACGCCTTTCGTCACAAGGTCGTCTATCAGCACGCCAATATAAGCCTCATCTCTCATCAAAGTGAACGGTTGCTCACCTTTCACTTTCAAGGCCGCGTTTATGCCCGCCATAAGGCCTTGGCCAGCCGCCTCCTCGTAGCCCGTAGTGCCATTAACCTGCCCCGCCATGAAGAGGCCGCTCAAAACTTTGCTCTCAAGAGAGTGGTAGAGTTGCGTGGGGTCGAAGAAGTCATATTCTATGGCGTAGCCAGGACGGAGGACTTGAGCGTTCTCCAACCCAGGAATATGGCTCAAAGCCTCAAGCTGCGTAGACATGGGCAGCGAGCTGCTGAAACCGTTTAGGTAATACTCAACAGTGTCTACGCCCTCTGGCTCCAAGAAAAGCTGATGCTGGTCTTTGTCGGCAAAGTTGACGAGCTTGGTCTCTATGCTCGGGCAATAGCGCGGCCCGATGCTTTTGATGGTGCCATTGTAGAGCGGAGAGTCGGCAAAGCCACAGCGGAGGATGTCATGCACCACAGGGTTGGTATACGTTATGTAACATGGCACCTGCGGAAGCCGCAAGTTGCTGTCTGTGCCGAAACTGAACTTGTGGCCACTGATGTTGCCCTCTTGTCTTTCAGTCTTACTGAAGTCGATGGTGCGCCCGTCAATCCTCACGGGCGTTCCCGTCTTCATCCTTTGGGTGTTCACGCCAAAAGATTTAATTTGGTCGGAGAGGAGGAATGAGGCCTCGTCTCCCATACGTCCGCCAGAATAGTTGACGCGGCCAATGTGGAGGAGGCCGTTGAGAAATGTGCCGGCGGTTATGACGACGGCGTCTGCTCGGAATTCAGCACCCAGTTTCGTGCGCACTCCCTTAACAGTATCGCCTTCGACTACGAGGGCTGTAACGGCATCTTGCCACATGCTGATAAGAGGAACCGATTCGAGTTTTTTGCGCCATTCGAGGGAGAATTTTGTTTTGTCGCACTGTGAGCGCGGGCTCCACATGGCAGGTCCTTTGCTCATGTTGAGCATTCGGAACTGAATTGACGTGGCGTCGGTCACTCTGGCGGTCATACCGCCCAATGCGTCAATCTCACGGACAATCTGCCCTTTGGCAATTCCTCCTATGGCCGGGTTGCAGCTCATCATGGCAATCTTTGTCAGATCTAGCGTAATGAGCAGTGTGCGCATACCCAAGCGTGCCGACGCATGGGCCGCCTCACAACCGGCATGACCCGCGCCGACAACAATAACGTCGTAAGAAAAATTCATGGCTATCCTTTCTGCGCCATTATCTCGTCTAGCATGACCAAGGCTTTCTCCTCGGCCGCGCGCATCTTCTTCTCGTCATCAGGCTGTTTGTCTTTCAAGCCGCATAGGTGAAGCACCCCGTGGATGATGACCCTCTGCATCTCCCTCTCGAAAGATGGCGCATATTGCTCGGCATTGGTCCTGACTGTGTCCACGGAAATGTACATATCTCCACTCACCACACCGTCCTCGTCATAGTCAAAAGTTATAACATCGGTGTAGTAGTCGTGTTGGAGGAACTGCCTGTTGACCTCCAAAATCTTATCGTCGGAGCAGAAAATGTAAGAGAGCTCACCGGCCTTAAAGCCGTAGCTATCAATTACTTGTTTAATCCAGCGTTTGAGGATGAGCTTATTTTTGAGCTTAAAGTCAACGTCCTCGTTGTAAAAATTAATCACTGCAGGTTGAAAGTCATCTTGACCTTTCGGCCATGGTCCTCGAAAGAGACATCGTCAGCCAGATGGCGCATGAGGAAAATGCCTCGTCCGCAATCTTTCTCAATGTTCTCTTCCGCCGTAGGGTCAGGCAGCGAGTCGGGGTCAAAACCGTCACCCTCGTCCGTCACCGTCACCTCAATACGTTTATTAGTTATATGATAGTGTATTCTGACCTTTTTGTCGGCAGAAAGCTTGTTACCGTGGACGATGGCGTTGTTTACACACTCCACAACAGACAGCATGTACTTTCCATAAACCTCATCGTCAATGTTGAGCATCTGAGACTGCCCGTCAATCATTTTTTCAACCTGACTGATGCTGCCCATGGTGGAGTCAAGGACAAGATTTTCTTCAATGTTTATCGAATCCATTGTGCCTTATTGCGTTATGTGAAACACCGCTTTATACGTAAGACGGCCCTATTTGTTTATATTTTTATAGTTTTCGAAGCCACTCCTCGGGGTTCTGCTTGTTCTCACCCTTCCAAATTTCAAAATGGAGGATGTTTGAGTTGATGCCCTCGCCGGTATAGACCTTGCCAAGGTTGGTATATGTGTCCACGTCCTGATCTTTCTTCACGAAGACTTCGGCCAGGTTGGAGTAGACGGTCAGCACGTCGCCATGGCGCACAATTATTGAGGCGCAACTGCCAGGGATGACGATTATGCGCGACACCTTGCCCTTATGGACGGGGTGTATGTCTTTGCTGGCCAGAATGTCCATGTCAATGCCGTTGTTGCGTATTTTGATGGACGGGACGAGCGGGTGGTCATGCTCACCGAAGGCGCTTGTGACCACGCAGCTCCTGACAGGCCATGGCAGTTTCCCTTTGTTTTCTGAAATGTCGTCAGAAAGCGCGTCACGGGCCGCAATTTCGCTCTTTTTCGCCTCGGGCTTATTCTTCTTTTGCTGGGCCCTTTTTCGGGCTTCCTCGGCCTCTCTGCGCGCGCGCTCCGCCTCTTCGCGGATCACAGCCACAATGCGCTCTTCAAGTTGTCGGGTCTGCCTCTGAGCTTTCTCAATGTTTTTTTGCAGGTCGGTCTGGCTTTGGGTAATCTGCTCCACGTTTCCTTTTCGGGCCAGAAGCTCGCTGTTGAGGCGGACGTTCTCGTCTTTTATCTTGCCCAATGCAATGTTTATCGACGTGAGTTTTTGAGATACTGAGGCTTTCAGTTCGCTCATTTTCTCTTTGCTGGCCGTGAGCTGCTCAAATTGGCTTCGGCGGTACGCCGAATATTGGCGCAAGAAGAGGAAACGCCTGTAACTCTGATTAAAAGAGGTGGATGAGAGGATGTAGGCAAGGGGTGAATAACCTTTGCCGCGGGCTTGGATGTGGCGCAGAAGCTCGGCATATTCGGCCTTTTGCCTCTTTAGCTCGCCGGCCACGGAGTCAATCTGTAAGTTGAGGGAGCGTATCTGGGCGTTATAGGCCTCAATCTCGGTGTTATAAACGTCAATGAGGGCCTTTCGCTTCGCTATCTTGTTATCCACCACAGATATGCGCATCATCTCGCTGTTTCGGCGGTTGGCATACTCTTCCATCATTTTGTTGTTCTGCTCAATGATGGATTGCAGCCTGGCCTTTTCCCTGTTAAGGTCGTCGAGCGTCTTGGACTGTTGGGCGCTCGCGAGGGTCGCCGTAGCCAATGTGGCCGCCGCCAGTATGGCAGTTTTGATTATGCGCATGAGAATGATCGTGGCTCTGTGTTTTGCGAGACGTGGCTACTTGAGCTTAACGTCTTCTATGGTTATATAGAGGCTCCCGACATCTTTTTTGCCGGCCGTTGATGTCACACGCAGGCTAGAAGGGAGCCTGGAGCCTGAGAAGTCAGAATATTCCTTTATGTCGAAATCTACTGTCTGCCCCATCGCGAAGACCTCCAGTCCGGCAAGGGTGAAGTCGTTGGCATTGACGCGCAAGACAATGCTCATGTCTTTAGCCGAGCGGGATATGGTATACTTGCCATCGGCGCTCAACAACATGTCGAATTGCGAGAAGTCTTCTTCGCCAAAAAGCTGATAGACAGGTGGCACAATGCCCAAAAGGGCGTTTTGGAACAATGAGTTGAGGACCTGAGGCGTCGGCACGTCTTTATTCACGCCAAGGAGCTTGCTCTCCACGTGGGTGCCGTGGTCCGTTATCTCAACCGAGCCTACGCTCACGGGCGGGAAAATCATGCGGGCGCCAAGTTTGGTGTCACCACCCCTTTCAAAAGAGATGTTGGCCCTCACGGACACGTCTTTGCCGTTGGTTTTGACCTCTGCCTTGGCGTTTTTAGTCTCGTAAGATTTCACGTTCAGACGACCCTCGGCTTGCTCTATCTGCCCAACGACAAATTTTTTGCTTGTGCTGAACTCGGCATTCGGGCTCTCTGACGGAATCTTTCCGCCACGACAACCCGCCAAAGCTATGGCTAAAGCCAGGTATAAAAAGCCCTTGAAGCTACTCCGCAATATATCTCTTCTCATCAATCTTCTTCTTTATCAGGTCGTTGTCCGGCTCACGCTTCAACGCCTTTTGCCATTGGTGCAAAGCCTCTTCCGTCCTGCCGAGGCATGAGAGAATGTCTCCATAATGCTCAAAGATGGCACCGCTCTCGTCGCCGTCATCTTCGCCCTGCTTATAATTCTCCATACACCTCTCCATAACAAAGAGTGCCTCTTGATATTTCTGCTCACGGAACAGAATATAGGCGTATGTGTCTAGGAACGTGGCGTTGAGCGGGTCGGCGTTGAGCGACCTCATGCTCATTTTCTCGGCCCGCAGCAAGTCTTTGCCGGCGCGGGCCAGATAGTAAGCGTAGTTGTTGAGGGCCATGGCGTCGTCTGGGTCATCCTCCAAAATCTGGTCGAAGACCATAAACGCCTGCGCGAGGCTGTCCATCTTCTCATAGCACATGGCCATGCCGTTTAGTGCCGCCAGACGGTATTGCTTGAAGTCTTCGCGGCGCGACGACTCCACGTTGTCATAGGCGCTGAATGCGTCGCCAAAGGCTTTAAGACCCAGGGCCGGCTGATTGTCCGCAGAGTAATACTGGCCCAAGTATATCGAGAACAATGGGTTAGAAGGCACATCCGCGGCAGCCCGCTTGCAGAAGTCTATCATTAGGGCGTTAGAGGCCTTGCCGGAGCTCTGTGCGTAGCCAATTATGTTGGCCCAGATATATTCAGTCCCAGGGTTTGCGTCAACAAACGAGCGGAGCAGGCTGTCACCTTGGGCGGCGTGGCCGTTGGTCTTGTAGAATGTCTCGAAAAGTGAGCACACGTCTGCGCTTCCTGGGTATTGTCTGCTTAGCGAACAGAACACACGTTTGAGAAAAGGATACCAATTCGCTGAATGGAACATATCATCGGGACGGTTCATAATCTCATATATCTTCTGCACCTTGGCCTCTTCCGTCAGGTCGGGCACGGCAAAGCCCCTGAGGGCGGTCTGGGCGTAGAGGCTGTCCATGTGCTGCATCTCATAGAGGTCGGCAAGGACGAAGATGAAAGAGGCGCCGTCGGGGCACTCTGCCGCGTCTTTGCACTTGCTTATGGAGGTGTTGACGTCCCCTTTGAGGTAGAAGAGGCGCGAGAGGACGTAGTTGACCCGCGCATTGTCAGGATATTTGTCGTGCAGACGGTCGGCCTCCTTAAACGCCTTGCGATATTTTTTCTGATTGGCCAAGATGAGGACTCGGCGGATGGCCACCTCGAAGCGTAGGTCCGGGTCGTTCGTCTTGATGGCGTCCGCCATGCGCAGGGCCTCCGCGTCGCGGCCTAGCGTGGCCAGGAGCGAGAATTTCTCATATTGGGTCTGCACGTCGGCGGGGTCGGCAGCAAGGAGCTTGTCATAGAGCGGCAGAGCTTTTTCCTGCTGTCCGGCCATGGCGTAGGCCCCAATTGCCGTCTTGATATACTCGCGGTTGCGTGTGGTGTCGTTGGCAATGGCTTTCTCAGCCAGCTCGGCGGCGTGGACGTAGTCTTGGGAGACGTTGAGCAGCTTGGCCAACTCGTTCAGTACTGCCGGGTTGGTGGGCTGCTGCTTGTTGAGGTAGGCGAATATGTTGAAGGCGTTTTGGTAATCGCCCTTCAGTTTGGCCTGCAAGGCGTTAAGGTAGAGGCTCTCGAAGACCAGTTTTTCCTGCTCCGTCGGCGCGGGCTGAGCCACTAGCGTCGCGGAGGTCACGGCACACAGTGCCAACGAAATGAGTGTCTTACGTATGTTCATGATAGGCACTTTTTTCTCTTTATTTTAGCCCCGAATGGCCGAAGCCGCCAGTCCCGCGCCGCGTGTCATCGTCAAGGCTCTCAACGAGCTTCAGCTCAGCCCGCTCATGACGGGCAATTACCATTTGGCAGATGCGGTCACCGTTATGCACTACGAAAGGCACGTCGGAGAGGTTCACCAATATGGCGCAAATCTCGCCACGATAGTCTGAGTCAATGGTGCCAGGGGAGTTAAGCACGGTTATGCCGCTCTTGGCCGCCAATCCGCTCCTGGGGCGTATCTGCGCCTCATATCCGTCTGGCAACTGGATATATACTCCCGTGGGCACAATGGCGCGGCGCATGGGCATTATGGTGACGTCGGCCTCTAGCGAGGCCCGCAAATCCATGCCGGCCGCCCCTGGCGTGGCGTAGGCCGGCAGGGGGTTGCCACTCTTGTTTACTATCTTGACTTCCACTTTGCTCATTTTCTGGGCAATATCTTGTTAATGATGAACCTTGGGCTTATCTGCTCAACGCGGGCCATAAGCGCCAATATGACGGCAAAGGCCACCAAGCCGGTGAGAACCCACAACCCCGGGGCGAAGGCCTTGGTAAGCCACACCGTGAGCGACACAATTCCCACAACGGCGACGCCGACAGCCAGAAGTCTGCCAACGGGATAGGCCACAGGGAAATATCTCTGGCCAAGGAAATATGACGTGAGCATCATGACGGCATAGCCCACGAAGGTGGATATGGCCGCGCCCATATATCCCATCCTCGGAATGAGGACGAAGTTGAGCCCAGTGTTGACGGCCAAGCCTATGGCGCTCATAACGATGCCCCAATAGGTGCGGTCGGTTAGCTTATACCAAAGCGACATGGAGTAGTAGACACCAAAGAAAAGCTGGCCGATGAGAATCCAGGGTATGATGGCGGTGCCGTCATAGTAGCTCTGAGGCAAGAAGAGACGCAAGAGCGGCATGGCCAGCATGACAGCCGCGAAGATGAGCAACCCAAAGTAGACGAACCACTTGAGGGCAGGGCCATAGATGTCGGTCTTGGACTTGTCTTTATTCTCCTTGAAGAAGAAGGGCTCAAAAGCCATACGGAAACTCTGCGTGAAGATGGACATCAAGACGCCAATCTTGTAGCAAGCCGCATACACGCCAAGCGAAGCCAAGGGATCCGCGCTTGGGTCAAGGTGCTTAATGAGAATCTTCTCAATGTTAGTATTCGCCTGTCCAAAGAATCCCATACCCACAAGTGGCAAGCTGTATATCAGAGCCTTACGGAGCAATGCTTTGTCGTTTTGCGATATGACGGAGGCAATGCGGGGCAAGAAATAGACAGTTGAGAAGAGCGAGCCGGCCAAGTTGGCAAGCATCATGTACGTGATGTCGTCAACGCCCGACCAAAAACCGCCGCAATGGCGCAGCCAAAAGAGGAAAACGACGGTGAGCAAGACGTTGATCAGGACTTGCCCTAGGCGCAACAGAGCGTAGACCAATGATTTGCGAAGGTAGCGAAGCTCGGCGAAGAAGATGGCGTTGTAAGAGTCTAGCAACACTATTCCGGCCATGATGACCAAATATACGCCACTCTGCGGGCCAAAGTCGAAGTCTAGCGCAGCGCAACAGGCCGACGGGAAGAAGGCGCAGGCAAGCACGCCCAAAAGGCCGAGGAGGCCCACGGCGCGGGAGAGTGTTCCAAGGAGTCGGTCTCGGTTGTCATCGGTGGCGAAACGGAAGTAGCCCGTCTCGAAACCGAGTGTCACCACAACGAGGAAAATGGCAATCCAGCTGTAGACGTAGGAGAATGTGCCGTAGACCGTCTGCGAGACCACCCTTACGTAGAGCGGCATCATGAGCCAACCTATGAGGCGGCTCAGAATGGTGCTGGCTCCATAGACCACCGTGTCAGATGCCAATGTTTTTAGCTTGCCCATTGCGAAGCAATATGATGAAAGTTCATGACAGGCTTATTCGCCGCCATCAACCCCGTTTAAATTTTGAAATGAGAAGAGAGTTGGAGATTCGGGCTTGTAGCCCGCTCGCCCTGTGTGGGCATAGGCGAGCTGCGTTGCCACACGTCCTCTTGGCGTGCGCTTGATGAAGCCGCTCTGGATGAGATATGGCTCGTAGACATCCTCCACCGTGCCGGCATCCTCGCCAATGGCAGTGGCTATGGTGGAGACGCCCACAGGTCCGCCACCAAATTTGTCAATTATGGTGAGGAGAATCTTCATGTCCATCTCATCGAGGCCCAAGCCGTCTATATTGAGCGCATTGAGGCTCGTGGTGGTTATCTTCTTGTCAATGTGCCCGTCTCCCACCACTTGGGCAAAGTCCCTCACCCTGCGCAGCAGCGCGTTTGCAATTCGCGGCGTGCCTCGGCTGCGCAACGCTATGGCCTCGCAAGACTCGTCATCAATCCTCACACCCAAGATTCCGGCGGAGCGACGCACGATCTTGGCCACAAGAGCGGCGTCATAATATTCCAAATGGCACTTTATTCCAAACCTCGCCCTCAACGGGCTTGTGAGCAGTCCGCTGCGCGTGGTGGCGCCGACAAGGGTGAAAGGATTGAGATCTATCTGTATGGTGCGCGCGCCAGGACCTTTGTCTATTATGATGTCGATCTTGAAGTCTTCCATGGCGGAGTAGAGATACTCCTCCACCACAGGACTCAGCCTATGAATCTCGTCAATGAAGAGCACGTCGTTTGGCTCTAGCGAAGTGAGCAGGCCCGCCAAATCGCCCGGTTTGTCAATGACGGGCCCACTGGTGGTCTTCATGCTGACGCCGAGCTGGTTGGCAATGATGTTGGAGAGGGTTGTCTTGCCCAGGCCTGGCGGGCCATAGAGGAGGGTGTGGTCAAGAGGCTCGCCGCGCATCTTGGCCGCCGCCACGAAGATGCGCAAGTTGCCCACCACGCCGCTCTGACCGGTGAAGTCGTCAAAGGTCAGAGGGCGCAGTTTTTTGTCCAGCTCCTTATCGGGAGAGGCCTCCCTGCGTATGTCAATGTCTTCCAATCTGTTGGCTATATTCTTCTCTTTAAGATGGCGAGTGTCAGACGCTTATGACGTTATATTGCCTCATCATATCCTTGAAGCGATCCACATCAAAGGGCTTAGGCAAATATTCGTCCATTCCCGCGTCCATACACTTGGCCCTCTCGCCGTCGTAGACGTTGCAGGTCAGGCCTACAATGAACGCCCTCCTGGCGCCATCCTCAACCTCGTGCTGGCGGATTATGCGCGTGGCCTCGTAGCCGTCATACTCGGGCATCATGATGTCCATCAGAATGAGGTCGTACGGTAAGCTCCTGGCCATGTCTATTGCCATCTTGCCATCGTCTGCCATGTCGGCGCTTAGGCCAATGTGCCTGAGCGTGTAGAACATCATTTTTTGGCTGAGCCTATTGTCTTCGACCAATAGAATTTTACTCATCTAATCTTGGAATTTTCTGCTGGATTAAGGGGCAAGGGCGAACCCTACTTGGCAAAGTTTTTTGATAGCTCAAGCATGGCGTCAATGGGCCTGCGCGCCTTTTGGGCCACCACGGAGTCCACCGTCACCTCTGGCCACTCATATTTGAGGGTGAGGTAAATTTTTTGCAGCGTATTGAGCTTCATATAGTTGCAGTTGTTACAGCCGCAAGTGGAGTCCATTGGCGGGGCTGGGATGAGTTCCTTGTCTGGGTAGCTCTTTTGCATCTGATGGAGGATTCCGCTCTCGGTGGCCACGATGAACCTCTTGGCCTGGCTCTTGCCAATGTGGCTGAGAAGCGCGGCTGTGGAGCCGACGAAATCGGCCAAGACGATGATCTGGTGCTTGCACTCGGGATGGGCTATGAGTTCCGCATCGGGGAACTGCTTTTTCAGCTCGATTATTTTTTCGAGGCTGAACTGCTCGTGGACGTGGCAAGCTCCATCCCACAGCAGCATGTGCCGTCCTGTCTGGGCGTTGATGTATGACCCTAGGTTTCGGTCCGGGCCAAAGATCAACTTGGCGTCGGCAGGGAAAGTGTTTACAATCTGGAGGGCGTTGGTGCTTGTCACCACGACGTCTGTCATGGCCTTAATCTCGGCCGAGGTGTTGACGTAGCTTATCACCTTATGATCGGGGTGCTGGGCCAGGAACCTGGCGAAATCGACCGGCTGGCAGCTGTCTGCCAACGAGCAGCCGGCGTTGAAATCGGGGATCAGCACCTTCTTCTCAGGGTTGAGAATTTTGACCGTCTCGCCCATAAAATGCACTCCTGCCAAGAGTATGACATCCGCCTTTATGCCCACAGCCTTCTGCGCCAGGGCGAGGCTGTCGCCTATTATGTCGGCAATGTCCTGAATGTCGCCTTGCTGGTAATAGTGAGCCATCAAGACGGCGTTCTTCTGCTCCTTCAGGCGCTTGATTTCGCCAACAAGGTCAAGACCTTGAGGAATTTCCTCGTCAACATAGCCTTTCTCGGCCCATTCTTTCTTAATGCTCAATGCCATATATGAAAAGTCTAGCTCGCGGCGGCCGCCCAGACGATGACGCGCCGCCTAAAACTTAGTTTTCGTTGATAAAAATGCCGTAAGCTCCCCCTTGTGACAAAGCATAACGACACAACCTACAAAACTAAGAAAATTATTGCTTGCGACCGCCAACATTCAGCATATGGCAAATGGCCATAGACAGCCTTTATTATTTAATATCCTATTTATCTCTCTATAAGGATATAAATATATATAGTCGGTCAGTCTGGTCAGTTGTCGTCATTATCTAGATTCTTGCTCAACATGAGCCAAACAGCCGAGCGAGATACCGACAATCTGAACGTAAGGGACTGACAGGTCAATTGATTTATTTTTAGATAATTAACAGCACAACTGTTTAGTGTTGAAAGCGAAAGTGACAGCAATTGACAGTCCACCGGCAGGCTTCAAAAACACAAAGAAGAGTGTCAGTGGACTTATGATAATGTGCGGCCTTATTGACAGCGCGCACCTGCTGACAATGTTGTCATGACAATTAAGCCGGCAGCGAACACGTAAAACACGCATAACTGACAGTGGAACAAAGGTTATGAACACAAGACTTGATGAGTTTTGGGGTAAAATAGGCGCTATGCGACGCAGAAAGGTAGGATGCTCGACAAGAAAGCGCACGATGAGACGACAGCGAGCTTAATCTGCCTAAGCAATGCAACATGATTTCGTAGAGCCAACCTCAGCTGAGCTATGGACAGCCTTTATTATATAATATCCTATTTATCTCTTTATAAGGATATAAATATATATAGCTTGTCAAGCTGGTCAGTAAAACTCATAAGCGTATGCTCTCACCTAAATGAGACAAACAACCTCCACGTGCGAGCAAACACAAAAAAATCATAACGCCATACTAGCCATACTCTGAAAATCAGTTCACTAACAACAGCCCTGTCAATTGTTCACAACTTGACCGACAGTGCCTGACAGCCCCAATTAGGCTGTTGGCAAACGCCCTATTGTTGTCAAACTGCGGGTTGAAAACGACAGAAGAAACCGACGGCTCAGGAAGCGGCCAAGAGAAATGCACAAAGCGCGCGTAGGCGGCTGACACAAAATCGCGCCCTGAACCAACAGAAAAATGCTCGAAACTGACACTGCGAATCACGTTGGAGAAGATTTTGAGATGCCATTATGGCATAACTTTGCCTTGCAGAAAGCCCTTAGTTTACTGTAAATATACAAATAATTGAATATCAATAAATTACCACTGCGTAGTTTTTGGACGACCTTATTTTCCCGTCATCTAGCAATGTTGATAACTTGTTGATAATGCTGACTGAAAGTACTGAAAATCAAATGTTTCACGTGGAACAATCTTCGTTTGGGGTTTATATCCACGTACCGTTTTGTAAGTCGAAATGTGGCTATTGCGACTTTTGCCGAGTGACGGATCTGTCGCTTGTAGATGAATATTTGAGGGCGCTGTCGGATGAGGTTGCGGGTTCGCCCGTGACGGGTTTGCGACCGAAGACGATATATATTGGTGGAGGTACGCCCTCCGTTTTGGGCGTGCGGGGTGTTGATAAACTATTAAAGATTGTCAATGAACGGCTGGATCTGAATGCCGTTGAGGAGTTCACTGTTGAATGCAACCCTGATGATGTTGATGACGAGTTGTCTAGCGTTTTGGTATCGGCGGGTGTTGACAGAGTGAGCATGGGCGCGCAGAGCTTGCAAGATGATATGCTGCGATTCCTTGGCCGAAGGCATACGGCTGATAGAGTTTTGCGTGCCGTTGACTCTTTGCGGCGAGCGAAGATTATGAACATAAGTGTGGATTGCATCTTTGGTCTCCCTGAATTGAGCGGGTATGATGCTGAAACTGACTTTTGCCGTTTCGTTGACCTCGGTGTGGAGCATCTGTCGGCTTATGCGTTGAGCTATGAGAGCGGTAGCCGTTTCTCTCGGATGGTGGCGGATGGCAGTCTTGTGCCGCTGTATGATGACGCTGTGGCCGATCAGTATCAAAAGCTTACGGAAGTGATGGCGTTGGCCGGATATGAACATTATGAAATATCTAATTTTGCGAAACCTGGCCGCGAGGCAAAACATAACTCATCATATTGGAGCGGCGTCCCGTATTGGGGTTTTGGCCCTGCGGCGTCTTCTTATCATAATGGGGTTAGAGAGACGAACGTCGCGGACGTGGCGGAATATATCCGCTCCGGCGGAAAACGGAAGGAACTTCGTGAAGTGCTGTCAACAAAAGACGTGTATGACGAGACGGTTATGCTTCGCCTGCGGACGAGCCGAGGAGTGTCGGTCTGTGAGGTTCCGACTGGGATGAGGAGCTATTTTGAACGAAAATCTGCGAATGAGGTTGCGGTCGGAAATTTGGAACTGACGAGAGAAGGACGATTTCGAATTCCAGAAAAGCGGTGGTTCGTCTCGGACGGAATCATTGAGAGACTTTTCGCCGAATGACGAAGGTGGCGAAGCCGACAATGGACGGCAGGACTATGTTTAAAACCCAAATGAAAATGACTGCCGCGTTGACGGTGACGGCGGGACACAGCCCGCTCCCGAAGACCCAACTGGCCACTCCTCCTTTGACACCAACGTCTATGAGGTTGACCCTGGGAATGACGGTGATGAGAAAATAATAGAGCAACGTTGACTCGAAAATAATCAGAGACGGCCACATTCCTCCATTCAATAGGAAGGCAAACTGAAATGAGAAAACGCATACCTTCAAGACGTTGACGAGCGCGGCCATGCATAGCCCCCTGCTCCGTCTGACGCTCACTCCCATCTTGCCGAGCAGCGACTCTCCGCAAAAAATGACGAAGAACGCAAGAACAGTGAAAACGCCAAACCCGACGATGGCGACTGTGTGGCCGCCCTCAGCCCTCGCCAAACATAATGACGCAATTCCGCCCATCAAAGAGATGACGGCCGTCTGCAAGACGCTGGACAAGACGCTGGCCGCTCCTGCCTTGCCGTGTTCTGAATAAGACGACGCCCGCCCCACGTGCTCGCCCACATTGCCAGGAGTGACGTTCCCTAGGCTGACCCCACGCAACGAGGCCTTCACGTCGTCGGCCCAAGAGCCTTGAGTGAAGGCGCGACGCACGCACCTCCACCGCGCGCTCTCCACACCTATGTTGAGGATCATAAGCGCTACCTCCACAGTCACGAGCCACGGCCTGCGAAGAAAAGAGGAGATGGACGCTGACACATCATTCCACGAGACTGAAAGATTGCGAATGAAGACAACGAGGCACACGATGCAGAAAACTGCGACGACGGGCTTGCCCCAACTCCTTATGTCTCGCACCGTACGAATCATGAGGCCAAGATAACGATAAATTGCGTAGTCGGTAGCTCAAATTAGTCAGACTGACATGGCATCATTTTTGCTGTGGACGCAATGAACACGTTAAAGAAACAGCTATGACAAACAACGCGATGAGACGTGGCCTTGGAATGGCCAACAACACGACCGAGCATAATGCCTTCTTCCGCATGGTTTTGGAGGGTATAACGTCTCGGCTGCCTAAGAAATATGCCAAAAACGTCCAAAATGAAGTCTCTGTGAAAGACCCTAATGGCTCTGGCCACGTTGAGCCAGACGTCTCACTGTGGCGCAGGAGTCGCTGGAACGCAGGGAAACTTGAGTTGGAAGACTTACTGTTGGTTGTGGAGGTGGCTCGCTCTCCTCGCAACGTGGGCTATGCGGCGAAAGCCATAATGAAGGCGTTTAACTTTGAGCCGACAATGGAAGAAGGCTTCATCTTCAATTATCAAAAAAACGAGTGGATACGCTACAGCCGTCTTGAAAATGGTGAGATTGTGGCTGAAAAGGCAGATTGGAGCAGGGTGCTGAACAGATTCCTGGACCCGTTGACCAGAGTGTCGGATACCGATTGGGACGAGCTTAAACTTTAAGACGAAAAGTGAGGTCGGCTCTTGCCACACCCTCCTACCCCATCTTCATGTGGAGGATTTGGAAGGCGTTGCCTTGCCCGTCTGTCTCGTCACGGCCAATGACGCGGAAGCCCCAGTGGGCATATATGGCCGCGGCCGTCTCATTCTGCTCGTTCACGTCAATCTCTGTGGCGCGTAGCTCACTGATGGCGTGGCGCATCAGCGCACTTCCCACCCCTCGGCCCAAATGACTTGCGCTCACAAAGAGCATCTCTATCTTGCCATCACACACGCCAATGAAGCCTAGCTGCCCACCACCATCGCCCTCCGCCATGCGCAATGACTGCCCTCCGCGCAGAGCGGCGACGACAAACGGGCGAAGACGGCAAATGTCATCGTCAGAAAGAAAGTGATGAGACGTGCGGACTGACCAGTCCCACAGGCCCGCAAGCGACCCAATGAGGCCATCTTCACGCTCGCTGACGTCATATGCTTTAATCATCATTGCCTAGATTTATGATCCGCAAAGATAGGCAAAGGCCGGCCTCTGGAGCAAACTGCCTCGCTGCGCAATGTGATAATATCCTTACCTTTGCGGCCACTATGCAGAACGTCAAGCCTAAAAAACAGCTCGGTCAGCACTTCCTGACGAGCCAGCAGATAGCAAAAGACATTGTGGACGCGCTCGACTATGAGGGCCACGCCGTGGAGGTGGGCCCTGGCATGGGCGTGCTGAGCCAATATCTCTTCCGCCGTCCCGAACTGGACATGAAACTGATAGAGGTGGACCAAGAGAGCGTGGACTACCTCAAGGCCAACTATCCTGACAAAGCCGAGACGGTGGTCTATGGCGACTTCCTGCGCCTCGACGCCGACGCTTTCTTCGGGACGGGTGAGAGCTTTGCCGTGATTGGCAACTTCCCATATAACATCTCCAGCCAGATATTTTTCAGGATATTGGAATATAAGGACCGCGTGCCCATGATTGTGGGCATGCTCCAGCGCGAGGTGGCCTTGCGCCTGGCCTCGGGGCCTGGCACGAGAGACTATGGCATATTGAGCGTCTTCTTGCAGGCATATTACGACATAGAGTACCTCTTCACGGTGCATGAAGACGTGTTCAACCCGCCGCCCAAGGTGAAGAGCGGAGTCATCAGGATGCGGCGCAATGGTGTGAGCCGCCTAGACTGTGACGAGGCCTTGTTCCGCCGCGTGGTGAAGGCCACGTTTGGGCAGAGGCGCAAGATGATTTGGAACGGGTTGAAGTCTCTCGGCCTAGACTTGTCCACCCTTCAAGACGACCCCGTGGTGAAGCGCAGGCCCGAGCAGTTGAGCGTGGCGGAGTTCGTTGACCTGACCAACAAAGTGGACGCCGCCCGCCGAGCGTCGCAATCTGAGGTCTAGTCGGTGTCGTGAGCGTCGCCAAGGGGTTCCAGATGCACCGTGGCGTCAATTCCCAGCTCTTTCTTTATATTATCCTCAAGGCGCGTGGCCACTTGGTGACACTCCCGCAAGCTCTTGCTCCCATCCATCTTGATGTGGAGAGTGAGCTCCTTATGCGTCACGTAGTTGTGGAGGTGCAGGTGGTGAACCTCCAGCTCCACGTGACTCGTGGCCGCGGCAATGTGTCTGATCTGTTCAGTGAGCTCGTCAGACGGTTTCTCGCCCAGCAGCTCGTCAACCGTCTGACGGATTATCTTATATGTGGCGAAAAAGAGCATGGCGGCCACCACGAGGCCTAGCGCGGCGTCAATCCACCACAGCTGCTTGGCGAAGAGAATGCCGAGCAACACCACTACGGAAGACAGGGCGTCGCTCCTATGGTGCCAACCGTCGGCCCTCACGGCCTCGTTGCCACTCTTGCGGGCCAGGCGGAAGGCATATTGCGCAAGCCCCTCCTTCACCACAATGGAGATGGCCGTCACGCCTATGGCCAACGGGCCGAAACTGGTGGGCGTGCGGCTCTGGAGCCGGCCTATGGCCTCCGAGGCGAAATCATATGCCACGATGCCCAGCATGCAGCCAATGAACAGAGCCGCAATCTGCTCCCAACGGCCATAGCCGTAAGGGTGCTTGTCGTCGGGGCGCATGGCCGCCAGGCGGACGGAAACAATGACAATGACAGAGCTGAAAGTGTCTGACAGCGTGTGCCAGGCGTCGGCCACAATGGCCACAGACCCACAGGTCACGCCCGCCCAAAATTTGAGACCGAAGAGAGCGGTGTTCATCACCACGGAGACAATGCCCTCGCGGTAGCCGGCAGCGCTGCCTGCCATATCTTTTTTCTCCATTTCCATTAGTAGTTAACTTGTTTGCGCCTTAGTCAAGCGCCTCTTCCATCCTCTTCAGTTCCCACCCCTCAAACATTAAGAAGAGCTGCCTAATATTTTCGCATGAAGTCATCAAGGGTGCCGCTGATATACCTCTTGCAGTTGCCTTCAATCTCGTTCAGCTTGCCACCTGCTTTCGAGAAGTCTAGGCAAAGAACTTGATAGGCGCCTTGTTTGGGCGTGGGGCTCTGGCCAATCCAAAGTTTTTCAAAGAGTTCGTTGAAGCGATCTTTGAAGAATGAGTCATAGTAATAGGCCAGCATGCGGAGAAACAGGCTCTTGCCGAAGCGGCGAGGGCGGATGAGGAAGAGGAAGTCGGGCTGCTCCTCCATCAGTGGAATGTATCGCGTCTTATCCGCGTAGCAGTAGTCTTCGCGGATCACTACGTTGAAGTCTGACACGCCGTATGGCAGTTTCTTGCTCAAGGCTAAACTCTATTGCTACTCTACAAATATAGTCACTAAAAAATGTAACGCCCGCGGCTGCGTGAGATCCAGCGCCGGCAAGCCTCTGCGGAATCAAACACAAGTGTATAATAAAAAAGAAGGGCGGCAGAAGAATTCTGCCGCCCCTCACCGCTATGAGAAAAATCACAATCAAAAATCACTGAACCGTTGTTCAGCTGCCCAGTTACCGTCACGGCCCGAGCTTTTTAATGAAAAACTCCTTTCACCAGCAAAGGTAGAGCTTTTGTTTGAAACGCCAACTATCCGTGGCAATAAAAATGCCCTATGGCTAATTTTTTTTTTGAGCGGCGGGGCGAGAGTGCGGTTCGTCACCGAAAATGACATCAACTTTAACGGCTCGTCAAAGATTTCATACCGTTCGTCAAAAACAAAGATTTACATGGTGCCAATGTGGATATGCTTTCTACCTTTGCCATTGCAGCTGTGAAGAAGTCTATGTCAAAATTTCCGCAATTCGTTCTCTGTCCGAGCCTTGCGGCTAGCGGAGAATTGGGTTTAGTTACGCAAGTTTAGGTTTTACAAGGTAGTGATAAGTTTTTGTATTCATCAAATGGCGTCTCTAGTTGCGAAAACTGGGGTCGCTTTTTCTTTGCCCACGCTTATGTATGATTATGCGGCATTTTTTTAGTCGCCCTTGGGTCAATGGCTGTCGGCTTGTTTCTTTTTGACACATCATTAGGTGGATTACTTACGTTTTCTTGGGTGATTTGCTTAAAGAAGTCGGAAATGGCGGTTAAAGTGTCTTGTATGCTTCCGAATTATTAGTTTATTTGTTAGATTTGTGACGTTTCAGAAGCAAAGCGACGTGAGATGCGTCATTTCGATGCTTTTGAAAAGATAGTGAATGAAAATCCACCCCCCCCCTTGGCAAAAGGGCAGGCGCGCGGGCAGAGGCACAATGAGGCGCTCCCCCCCTAGCCAAAAGGGGCAAAGACGATACAGAAACACAATAAAACGACCATGACACAAATACGACTACCCGAGGCGCAGGGACTTTACGACCCGGCCAACGAACACGACGCGTGCGGCGTGGGATTCGTAGCCAACATCAAGGGCGAGAAGACCAACGACATTGTGCGCCGTGGCCTGCAGGTGAACATCAACATGACCCACCGCGGGGCGGAAGGCGCTGACAACAAGAGCGGCGATGGCGCCGGGATCTTGATTCAGATGCCTCACGAATTCTTCAAGAGCGTGATGCCGGAGCTGCCAGACGCCGGCAAATACGCCTCCGGCCTCATCTTCCTGCCCAAGAATGAGGACGCTGCAAAAAAATGCATCGACACCCTCACGCATTTCATTGAGAGCGAGGGACTGGAGCTGATAGGATACCGCGACGTGCCGGTAGACAGCAGCTGCGTGGGCGAGATTGCCTTGCGCAACGAGCCCATGATCAAGCAGGTCTTCATCCGCAACCACAATGACGAGGTGGACAAGTTTGAGCGCAAGCTCTACATGGTCCGCAAGCAGGCCGAGATTCGCGTCAGGCAGAGCAACATCATTGACAAGGAGTCTTATTACGTGGTGTCGCTCTCCAGCCGCACGTTCATATACAAAGGCATGCTCACCCCGAAGCAGCTGGGTGAGTATTTCCTGGACCTCAAAGACCCGCGCGTGAAGAGCGCCATCGCGGTGGTTCACTCGCGTTTCTCCACCAACACATTCCCCACATGGGATTTGGCTCAGCCTTTCAGGATGCTGGCCCATAACGGCGAGATCAACACCATCCGCGGCAACAGGCTGTGGATGCAGGCCCGCGAGGGCATTCTCCAGAGCGACCTCTTCGGAGAAGACCTCAAGAAGGTGTTCCCCATTGTGGAGCCAAACATGAGCGACTCGGCCTCGTTTGACAACGTGTTCGAGTTCCTCGTCCAGGCCGGGCGCACCATGCCGCAGGCCCTGACCATGATGGTGCCGGAGAGCTGGAACAGCAAAAACCCCATTCCCGACAGCCTCAAGGCCTATTATGAGTATCACTCCACCATCATGGAGCCGTGGGACGGCCCAGCCGCGCTGGTCTTTACGGACGGACGCTACGTGGGCGGCACACTGGACCGAAACGGCCTGCGCCCAAGCCGCTACGTCATCACGAACAACGACATGATTGTGATGGGGTCTGAGGTGGGCGTGCAGATTTTCGCCCCCGAGGAGATCAAGGAGAAAGGAAGGCTGCGCCCCGGCAAGCTGCTGCTTGTGGATACGCAGCTGGGCACCATCATTCCCAATGACGAGGCCAAGCTCCAGATTGCCCGCATGCACCCCTACGAGAATTGGTTGCGCAACAACAGGTTCAGTCTAGACGACATCAAGACGGAGCTCAAGGCGCCCGAGGAGGTGGTGCCGGACGACAAGTTCGACACGTATAAGAAAGTCTTCGGATACAATAAGGAGGACTTCACCCTCACCATCGCCCCCATGGCCAACACTGGCAACGAGCCAAGCAGCTCCATGGGCAATGACACCCCTACGGCGGCCTTTAGCGAGAAGCCACAGAACCTCTACCAATATTTCCGCCAGACGTTCGCCCAGGTGACAAACCCGCCTATCGACTCCATCCGCGAGGGCCTCGTCATGAGCCTGACGCACTACATAGGCTCCATCATGGGCAACCTGCTGGCCGAGGAGCCGCTCCAGTGCCGCACGTTGAAGTTTGACAGCCCATTGGTCTCCAACACCGACCTGGCCAAAATAAAGGACGGGAAGAACAGCCAGTTCACCCACGTCACCATCCCGATGCTCTTCCCCGTGGGCAGCGGCGGCGTCGGGCTGCAAAACGCTCTGCACAACATGTGCAAGGCGGCCGAGGCGGCGGTGGACGCCAAGAAGAACTACATCATATTGTCAGACACCGGCATAAGCGAAGACATGGCCCCCGTGCCCAGCCTGCTGGCCGTCGCCACGGTGCATCACCATCTCATCCGCGCCAAGAAGCGTATGCAGGTGGGCATAATTGTGGAGACGGGAGACGCCCGCGAGGTGATGCACTTCGCCCTGCTCCTGGGCTACGGAGCCTCCATCATCAACCCGTATCTCTGCTTCGCCTCCATTGGCCAAATGGTGCGCGAGGGCAAGATTGCCACCGACTACGTCACGGCCAGAGACAACTTCATCCATGCCGTGGACAAGGGCATCCTCAAGATAATGAGCAAGATGGGCATCTCCACTCTGCTCAGCTATCACGGCGCGCAGCAGTTTGAGGCCATTGGCCTGAGCCAAGAGGTTATAGACACGAGCTTCGTTGGCACGCCGAGCAAGATTGGCGGCTTGGGCTTCAACGAGTTGGCGCAAGAGGCGGAGATGTTTCACAAGAGGGCGTTTGGGCCAAGGCCTTTCGCGGCGTCGGACGTGTTCGACATCGATGGCCGATTCTCATATCGCAAATATGGCGAGCGTCATGGTTGGAACCCCGACTCCATAGCTTTGCTGCAGTGGTCCACCAGCCAAAATGACTACGCCAAGTTCAAAGAGTTCAGCGCGAGGGTCAATGCCGACAACGCGTCGCCGCTCTTCATCCGCGGCTTCCTGAAGCTCAAAGAGGGCCAGCCCGTGCCTTTGGAGGAGGTGGAGCCTGAAGAGGAGATCATGAAACGCTTCGTGACGGGAGCCATGAGCTTTGGAGCCATCAGCAAAGAGGCGCACGAGGCCATGGCCATTGCCATGAACAGCATCGGCGGACGCTCCAACACGGGCGAGGGCGGTGAGGATGCCGCCAGGTTCAAGACCAACATGCGCAGCTCCATCAAGCAGATCGCCTCGGGCCGCTTCGGCGTGACGAACAACTATCTGGTCAACGCCGATGAGCTGCAGATCAAGATCGCCCAGGGCGCCAAGCCGGGCGAGGGCGGGCAGCTGCCGGGCTTCAAGGTGAACAGCATCATTGCCAAGATGCGTAACTCCACGCCGGGCATCACCCTAATCTCGCCCCCACCCCATCATGACATATATTCCATTGAGGACCTCAAGCAGCTCATCTTCGACCTCAAATGCACCAACCCCCACGCCAAGATTAGCGTCAAGCTGGTGAGCGAGAGCGGCGTGGGCACCATTGCAGCGGGCGTGGTCAAGGCCAAGGCGGACCTCATAGTCATCTCCGGAGCCGAGGGCGGCACGGGCGCAAGCCCCGCCAGCTCAATCAAATATGCCGGCATGCCTGTGGAGGTGGGTCTGGCCGAGACGCAGCAGACGCTCGTGATGAACAACCTGCGCGGCCGCGTCAAGATACAGACCGACGGCCAGCTCAAAAACGGCATGGACGTGGTCAAGATGGCCTGCCTCGGAGCGGAGGAGTATGGCTTCGCCACGGCCGCGCTCATTGTGCTGGGCTGCGTCATGATGCGCAAGTGCCACCTCAACACCTGCCCAACGGGCATTGCCACGCAAGATGAGGAGCTGCGCAAGCGTTTCCGCGGCAAGAGCGAGTATCTGGTCAACTATTTCCGTTTCTTGGCGCGTGAGGTGCGCGAGATTTTGGCCTCCATCGGCGCCCGCTCGCTCAACGACATCATTGGCCGCTCAGACTTGCTGGAGCAAGACAAGACGGTGGGCAACTGGAAGACGCACGGCATCGACATGAGCCGCATCACATATTTCCAGGAGGCCGGCAAGCGTTTTGCCATATACAACACCACGGAGCAGGATCATGACCTGGCCGGAGTGATGGACTACGACCTCATCTCGCAGAGCGAGGCCGCGCTCCAGAGCGGGCAGAAGGTGTGGATCAGCAAAGACATCAACAACGTTGACCGCACCGTCGGCGCCATGCTCTCTGGCGAGATCTCCAAGATATATGGCGAGGAGGGCCTGCCGGAAGACACCATCAACGGCACGTTCTTCGGCTCGGCGGGACAGAGCTTTGGCGCGTTTCTGGTCAAGGGCGTCACCTTCCGCCTTGAGGGTGAGAGCAATGACTACCTCGGCAAGGGCCTCTCTGGCGGCAAGATAATTGTGGTGCCTCCTGTTGGCAGCAAGTTCGTGCCGGAGGATAACATCATCATTGGCAACACCGTCCTCTATGGCGCCACGAGCGGCTTCGTGAGCGTCCGTGGCGTGGCCGGCGAGCGTTTCGCGGTGCGCAACTCCGGCGCCGTGGCCATTGTCGAGGGCGTGGGTGACCACTGCTGCGAATATATGACCGGCGGCCGCGTGGTTGTCATTGGCAAGACAGGGCGCAACTTCGCGGCGGGCATGAGTGGCGGCATAGCCTATGTGCTTGACGAGGATGGAGACTTCGACTTCTACTGCAACAAGGGCCTCGTTGACCTGTGCAAGCTGGAGGACAAGGGCGACATCTTGGAGCTGCAGGCCATGCTGAGCAAGCACTTGCTCTACACCAACTCCGCCAAGGCGCGCGCCATACTCTCAAACTGGAACAAGTACGTCCACAAGTTCGTCAAGGTCATACCGTTCGAATATAAGAAGGTGCTTGAGGAGCAGAAGCTCAAGGAGCTGGAGAAGAAGATCAAAGAGACGCAAGACGCGCCGCACCTGACCAACTAGTCCAGCCCAAGAAAGAATAACTAATCAGATTGTCCCATTGCGCGCCGGCGTCTCTGCGGCGACGGCGCGCGATACACAAGAATATCATCATGGCAGATCCTAAAGGATTCATGAAAGTGGCCCGCAAAGAGGGCGGCTACCGCGCACTGGCCGAGCGCGTTGAGGATTATAGCGAGGTGGAGCAGACCCTGGGCGAGGCCGACCGCCAGCTCCAGGCCAGCAGGTGCATGGACTGCGGCGTGCCTTTTTGTCACTGGGCGTGCCCACTGGGCAATAAGACGCCGGAATGGCAAGACGCGGCGTGGCGCGGCGACTGGGCCCTGGCCTATGACATACTCCACTCCACGAGCAACTTCCCAGAGTTCACCGGTCGAATTTGCCCCGCTCTGTGCGAGAAGAGCTGCGTCTTGGCGCAAGACGACCAGGCCGTGACCATACGCGAGAACGAGTGCGCCGTGGCGGAGCACGCGTTCAACCTGGGCATCGTCAAGCCCCGCATCCCGGCAGAGCGCACGGGCAAGAAGGTGGCCGTAATAGGTGGCGGCCCCGCCGGCATGGCGGCGGCGGACTTGCTCAACCAGGCCGGTCACTCTGTCACGGTCTTTGAGAAGAGCAACGCCATAGGCGGCCTGCTTCGCTATGGCATTCCGGACTTTAAGCTGAGCAAGAAGGTGATAGACCGCCGTCTGGCTGTGCTTCAGGCCGAGGGCATAACGTTCAAGACAAACTCCGAGGTTGGCGTCAACGTCAAACTTGACAAGATCAGGAAAGAGTTCGACGCCATTGTGGTGACCATTGGCGCGGGCCTGCCGCGAGACCTCAAGGTGGAGGGTCGAGAGCTGGAGGGTGTCCATTTTGCGTTGGAGTTCCTTCAGCAGCAGAACCACGTCAACCGCGGAGACCAAGTGAAAGAGTCTGACCGCATCGTGGCCACGGGCAAGCCCGTGCTGGTCATTGGTGGCGGAGACACGGGTTCCGACTGCGTTGGCACAAGCAATCGCCAAAAGGCGCGCTCCGTGATGCAGATAGAAATTATGCCCAAGCCAAGTGAGAAACGCGCGCCCGGCAACCCTTGGCCCTATTGGCCCATGGTGCTGAAGACCACATCGAGCCACAAAGAGGGCTGCGATCGCCGCTGGAGCTTGAACACCAAGCGTTTCATTGGCGAGAACGGCCACGTGAAGAAAGTGGAGCTTGTGGAGGTGGAGTGGAAGAAGGGTGCCGACGGGCGTTGGCAGATGACCGAGAAGCCCGAGACGGCCTACACCGTCGATGCCGAACTCGTGTTGCTCTGCATGGGCTTCCTCTCCCCCGTCCATGAGGGACTTGTGAATGAGCTGGGCGTGGAGCTTGACGCCCGCGGCAACATTAGAGTTGACAAAAACGGCATGACAAGCGTCCCTGGCGTTTTTGCGGCGGGCGATGCCGCCACAGGCGCAAGTCTAGTGGTCCGCGCCATTGCCAGAGGTCGCGAGACGGCAGAGGGAGTCCACAACTGGCTTATGGCTAAGGAATAAAAAAATCTGTTAGTCTGGTTTTTTATTGTCGGCGCGGCCGGCAGACGTGAGTCTGCCGGCCGCGCTTGCGTTTTGGGGCAGGCGCGGCCGCTTTATTCCCTTAGATTAAAGAGAGTGTAGCCTCATTTGTATAATTTTGACCTTCTGATGACAGATGAAAAGAATAAAATAAAATTCAGATGGTGCTAAATCAGAAGTTTGAAGAGATTGAGGAAGACATCCGCGCCATAAGCCTTCATTTTGTTGGCGCTTTGGACAAGGTCGATTACGCCGGGACGATCTCTTGGGCCGTGAGATGACGCGGCTTGGCATAAGCTACGATATGTCGGACTATTTCTGCGTCTACCCGTCCGACCCGTCAGCCTATGCCGGGACATCAGAAGACCCCGACCAAGAGGCCGTGGTGGACGTCTGCATCACCCTGCCCGCCGAGGTTGACTATGTGCCGGAGGGAGACTTTGGCATCACCCACATAGCGCGGCAAATATATGGTTTTCGTGCTCAAAGGCCCATACGACCTCATTCCGCAGGCTTATTGCGAGATGTATTCCCGCCTCCTGCCCGAAGCTCTCAAGACCGTCGCTCCCGACCCCTCGCGCCCCATGATGGAACGCTATGCCAACGACCCCGCCAAAGTGGCTTCTGAAGACCTGATCACAGAGTTTTGGCACCCCATACTCTGAAACATTGACACTCAAAGACATCTGAGCTATGGACAATAAGACGGAGAACCCATTGGCGGCGGATGAGGAAAGTTTGGCCAGCGACTTTGCCGCGAGCTCCTTGGCCATGGACCTGACGGGCTTTTGCGGGATGTTCGGGTTCTTATAGCCACATGCCCGTCACCTTTGGCCCGCAATGTGGGCGCGCATTTAGAAAAGACAATAGACAACGACAGAAGACATTTGAGAATGAGACATTTTCACACTGTCGCCATAGTCCTTGTGGCGTTTGTGGCGACAAACCACGCTGAGGCGCAGCGGCGGCAAGTGGTGGTGGCCGCGGCGGACACGGCCGGAGGCATTGCCGGAGACACGTTGCGCGACGTCGTGGTGACCTCGGCAGGGGCCATGCGCCGCATGAGACAGACGCAGGCGGCGGCCGAGAGCTTAGAGATGAAAGAGTTGGCAGCCTTGCCGGCCGTCTTTGGAGAGAGGGACGTGATGAAGAGCATACAGCTGCTGCCGGGCGTCAAGTCCGAGAGCGAGGGCAGCACCGGCTATCAAGTGCGCGGCGGCACGTCCGCCCAAAACCTTGTTTGCCTAGACAATGCCACAATATATAACTCCGGCCACCTCATGGGCCTCTTCTCCGCCTTCAATGACGAGGCCTTGGCCGGCGCCACGCTCTATAAGGGCATCGTGCCGGCGCGTCTGGGCGGTGGCGCGTCATCGGTCTTTGAGATCTCCACCCGCCAGGGCGACATATATGACCACCACGCCACGGTGGGAATTGGCCTCCTGGCGGCGCGAGCCATGGCCGAAGGCCCCCTTGCCGAGGGGGCGGCATCTTACCTTGTAGCGGGACGTAAGTCTTATCTCGACCTTTTCCTTAAACTCACGGACGACTATAAAGACAACAAGCTCAATTTCTATGACATCAACGCCAAAGTGGCGTGGCGCATAGGGCCGAAAGACAATCTGTCCGTCTCCGTGCTGCGCGGAGCCGATCATATGGAGCTGCTGAGCAGCCTGAGCCTCAAGTGGGACAACACGGCCGTGGCGGCGCGGTGGTTCCACACATTCTCCCCCGCGCTCTATCTCACCATCTCCGCCACGGTCTCCAACTACTCGTCAGACGCCACCATGCGCATTGCCTCAGACGCATATTCCATCAACGGTTTCGTGAAGCACGCCGCGCTGCTGGGCAGCGTCTCCATTGTGCCGTCAGACGCTCACAGGCTCACCGTGGGAGCGCAGGCCACCCTCACGCGGCTGCGCTCCGCCGAGTGGGAAAACTACCCCATGAAGGAGCGCGAGCAGCGTGACGCGGCGCAGGCTGACGCATGGATCTCTGACGACTGGAGGCCATCAGAGAACTTGAAGGTGGACTATGGCGTCAGGCTCGTGACATTCACAGCGTTGGGTGGCGCGCCATATTACCATATTGACGAAGACGGCGAGATTGTGAACACCAGCCACCCAGCGCGTTGGCACGCAGTCAAGACGAGGGTGGATGTGGAGCCAAGGCTCAACGTCTGTCTCACCCTTGGCCTCATGCTCAGCGTGAGGGCGGGATATAGCCGCCAGAGCCAAAACATCCACGCCATAAGGAACAGCACGACCATGTCCATGCCCATTGACCGATATACCATGAGCAGCAACATCATCCGCCCCATGAGAGCCAGCCAAGTGTGCGCCGGCGCGCAAGTGGCCACGCCCGCGGGTGGCTATGACTTCTCTGCCGACGTATATTACAAACGCGTGGACAACGTCTACGACTATCGTGACGGGCAGACGTGGCTGACGTGGATTCAAATGGAGCGGATGGTCAAAGGCGGGCGCGGGCGGGCCTATGGCCTGGAGCTATGCGCCCACAAGAATGCGGGCAGGCTGACGGGTTGGCTGGCATATACGCTATCGTGGGCCGAGAACAAGATTGGCGGAATCAATGGCGGGAAGTGGTACACGGCCAGCAACGACCGCCGTCATGACATATCTGCCGTGGCCTCCATGAGGCTTAATGACAAATGGACTCTCTCCGCCACGTGGACGCTCAACAGCGGTCAGGCGTTGACCGCGCCAAGCGCTAAATATGACATGATGGGCGAGACGTATTACTACTACGCTGAGCGTAATGGCTACCGCGCGCCTGCCTGTCACCACCTCGACCTGGGTGCCTCATGCTCCAAGAGGCTCTCCGCCAAGGCGGAGCGTACGCTCAGCTTCGGCATTTACAACCTCTATAATCGCTACAACCCCTTCATGATAATCTTTGAGAACGACGATGACAAACCCTCCGGCACCAAGGCCACCAAGGTGACGCTTTTCGGCATTGTGCCGTCGGTCTCTTACATTGTCAAGTTTTAAAACACTGCTCCCAATGAGGCACATCATCATTTTGCTCGCGCTCTTCCTCCTCTTTCTCAACTCATGCACCGAGGACCTTGATTTTGACTATCATACGGTGGCTCCGCTGCCGGTCATTGAAGGTTATGTGGACGATGGCGGGGCCAGGGTGGTCATCTCCCGAACCAGAGAAGTGACAGACTCGGCCCGCAACCACTACGTTGACGACGCCCGCGTGACCGTGACGGACCCCGACGGGCGCAGCGTGGCTCTGGAGAGCGAGGGGCGCGGCGTTTACACGTCGGCCGCGCTCAGGCCGCGCGAGGGGCAGGTATATTCGCTCAGCGTGACCTTTGACGGGCGCACCTTCGAGGCGTCGGACACCGTGGGCGTGGCTCCCGCCGACCCCGTGGGGGCCTTTGTGTGGGAGAGGGTGATGGGGCAAGACTGCGTCTCGTTCCGCTTCGCCGTCATGACGCCGCCAGACAGCATGACATATTACGTCACGGCCATGCTGCGCAATGGCGAAGTATATCGTTGGGGCACGTTTAACAGCTACACCCAAGAAGACGGATACGTTGACGGACGCTACCTATGCTTCAATACGGACGATATGGAGGGCAAGAAAGGCTCCAGCCCCGAGAACGTCCTCCACGATGGCGACCGCATAGAGGTCTACTTTGCCGGTGTGACGAAAAAATCGTATGAATATTTCATGGCTCTGGACATGAGCGGCTCCACGTGCGCCAACCCGTCTTGGGCTTTCAAAGGCCAGGCCTTGGGCGTCTTCGCGGCGCGCAATGTGGCACGGATGCGGCCTTTCACGTTCCATACTGACAGTGTGCTGACGTCTTTAGACCTCACCCTGCCGCATTAAGACACGAGCCATGCTATATTTGGATTTAAGGGCCGTTGGCGGCTCTGACTCCATAAGCCGCATGGACCGCTTCCTGCAACTAGATGGGGAGGCCTCGGCCGAGGACGTGGTGGTGGGTTGCGGCGGCGGGTGCCTCAGGCTCAGGGAGAAGTCTTTTGCCGATTTCGCATATATGGGTCAGAACCTTCAGTTGGCCTCGGCCGGCACCGTGGGAATATGTCATGGCGGCGATGAGCCATACGTCATTCTCTGCGCCATGCTCAAGGGACGGGCCAACAAGAGGATTGGCGGAGACGACATATGGGAAGAGGGCGATGTGAACATAAGCGTCGTCCCCGCCCAATATGCCACCACATGGGTCTTTGACAGCCCTGGCCCCGTGCGTCAAGACGCCATAGTGATGCCGTTGCCGTTCATCCGTCGCATGGCCAGTCGATACCCTGAGGCCTTTGGCCACCTCATAGGGCCGCTTGAGCGTGGCGACATGTTCAAGGTGAGCGAGCAAAACTGGCGGTTGGACAAGGCCACGGCCCAGATGCTTGCCGATGTGGCCTCTAGCCACCTTATGGGCAACGCCTCGCGAGACTATGCCCAGACGCGGATTTTGGACACCCTGTCGTCTCGCCTCTACCGCATGGCGGGCATAGAAGAGGGGCTGAGCCTGAGCATGCGCGAGAGGATGCACGAGGCGCGCCGCATTGTGGAGAGCCGCCTTGCCTGCCCGCCCACGCTCCACGACTTGGCCTTGGAGGTGGGCACCAACGAGTGCACCCTCAAGAGGGCCTTTAAGGAAGACTTTGGGCTCACGGTTTTCGGGTTCCTGTTTTCAAGGCGCATGGCCATAGCGGCGCATAAGTTGGCAGACGCCTCGCAGGCCATGGCCGATGTGGCCGCCAGCCTGGGCTATGACCACATGAGCCACTTCTCCACGGCTTTCAAGAGGTTCTATGGCGTGCCGCCGTCGCAGTTTCGCCACAAAGGAGCGCGTTAAGCTAGTGGCGTGGACGCAGACACAAAAAGCCCCTGTCGCCCGTGAGGGCGGCAGGGGTGTTTTTGTTCACTGTAACTATCAAACTGATTGTCCCTGACCGTTGTCGGGGTTGCGGAAATGACCGTCGCGGCCGCCCGCCATGAAACCTCTATTATGAAAAGAATTCTCTGCTTCTTGTCTTATGACATTGGCAAAGGTAGCGCGTAGCTCCGCCCTTGGGCAATCTTTTCCACCATCGGCGGATATATCTCAACGAAAGCCATTTCGACCGCTCAAGCACTTGTCTTCCGTCAACGAGAATGAGGTGATGGGGCGGCGTTTGCCGGCCATGCTTGCCGCGCGGAATAAAGGCTGGCTCGTGGTCGTGGCGCGTCTTGCCGTGGCAAGGCCTGGCGTATTAGGCAAGCCGCGCGATGGGGCGACTGACCGCGAAAAAACATATGTGCGGCAAAGCCAACGAGGCTAAGAGATTCCAGAGGAAGACGTGATGTATGCATAAAAAAATATGCCCTTCGCACCGTGGTCGTGCCGTTGATTGATGAAAGGCCGCTCTGTGTTGAAAATAGTGTGTGGCGAAAGCGGGCTGTCATATATTTGCAATGTCAACAAAAGAAAGTGATAGTTTTTCATAATGGAGGTTTTTAGTTGTGCTTGCCGTGACGGCAGGCGCTGAGCGGACAACGGTCCGCTCTGTTTGATTGTGATTTTCTCATAAGCAGGCTCGGTGGGAGACCATCGGGCCTGCTTGTTTTTTGGGGTGTGGCGTGAATTATGCCACCCTTGGCAAACGGGAAGCCCCCGCCACAGGCCAAACATCTGGCAGCGGCGGGGGCGAAATCTTATGGCTCCTCGCCATTGAGACTAGAGGAGCTCGTCCAAAATCTTGGCAAGCTGGTCTTTAGACCTCAGGCCAACGCTCTTTTGCGCCACTTGGCCGTCTTTGAAGAAGATGACCGTGGGGATGGACATGATGCCCAGGCTTGCCGGAATCTCCTGGTTGGCATCCACGTCCATCTTATAGAAACGCGCCTTGCCCTCATATTCCGAGGCGAGCGCGTCTACGTGCGGAGCCAGCGCGCGGCACGGCCCGCACCACACTGCCCAAAAATCCACCACGGCCACGCCGCTTTTGCCCTCCACCTCCTGCTTGAAGGTGGCATCTGTAAGTTGCTCTATCATGGTTCTAAATGTATTTGAAAAATCATCCGGTCATGGAGGGCGTCATGCAGTCGCTCGCCACTTGCCGCCCGCGGGCTAATATACGCTTTTCTCTAAACGAAACCAAAGGCGAAGCGGTCTTTGCCCAGATAGTCTTGTCGCAGCCCAGCGTCTCGCAGGCCCGCGGCGGTCATCATCTCGACCGTCTCGCGGCCCAGCGCCTCATTGATCTCAAAAAACACCCCGCCGCCCGCGGCGAGCAGGCCGCCCGCGCACAGCTGCGTTATGTGGCTGTAGAAGACGAGCGGGTCGTCATCTGGCACAAAGAGCGCCGACGCCGGCTCCTGTTCCAAGACGTTGGCCTCCATGGCCGCCCTCTCGCTCTGACGGACGTAGGGCGGGTTGCTCACCACAATGTCATAGGTGCCGAGAGACTCGGGCTCGGCCGTCAAGATGTCTTGCCTCCAGACCCTCACGCCCGTGCCTCTCGCGTTGGCTCGCGCCCTCTCCACGGCCTCGGCGGAGAAGTCTATGGCAGAGACTGCCGCGCCATTCAGTTCGTGGCTCAACGCTATGGCAATGCACCCGCTGCCCGTGCCTATGTCCATCACCCTGAGGCCGCTCCGCCCGTTGGCCCACTGCCGCGCCAGCTCCACCAGCTGCTCCGTCTCTGGGCGCGGGATCAGCACGCCAGGCCCCACGCCGAGCGTCAGACCGCGAAAGTCGCACCGCCCGCAGACATATTGCAGAGGCTCGTGGGCGGCTAGCCTCGCCGCCATGTGGCGCAGCCTGTCGGCCTCGGCCTGTGGCACAGCGTCTTGCTGGCGCAAGGCCATGTCTGTGAGAGACCACCCCCACTCCGTGGCCAGCAGCCCTCTGACGGTTGGGGCGGCTTCCGCTCCAAGGTGCGCCTCCAAAAAGGAGGTCAGCTCTCGGCGAAGCCCGAAAACAGTGATTTGGCTCATCTATTTTTACTACTTTTGGCCAAGTGAGGAGGCCGTCCGCGGCAAGAGCGCGGCTACCAAAACCAACACGGGATCCAATGGAAAACGAGACAAAAATAACCACCGCGGGCCAAAACGCCAACGCCCGTGATGACGAGAAATATATGCGTCGATGCATCCAACTGGCCCTCAACGCCGAGGGCCGCACCTACCCCAACCCCATGGTGGGAGCCGTGGTGGTGTGCGACGGGTGCATTATTGGTGAGGGCTGGCACCACAAGGCCGGAGGGCCCCACGCCGAGGTCAACGCCATAGCCTCGGTGTGCGACCCGCGGATGCTCACGCGCTCCACCATATATGTGAGCCTGGAGCCTTGCGCGCATCAGGGTCGCACCCCGCCGTGCGCCGACCTCATCATAAGCAAACGAATCCCCCGAGTGGTGGTCGGGTGCCGAGACACCTTTGCCAAAGTTGACGGTCGCGGCATTATGAAACTACGCGAGGCGGGGGCCGACGTGACGGTGGGAGTGCTGGAAGACGAGTGCCGATGGCTTAACCGCCGCTTTTTCACCATCCAGGAGAAAGGCCGGCCCTACGTGACGCTCAAATGGGCGCGCACGGCCGACGGTTTCATTGGCGACGTGGTTGACGGCCACCCCACCCCCTTGGCCGTGAGCGGCGCGGAGGCGTTGACCCGCGAACACCGTCGCCGGACGACTGAAGACGGCATCTTGGTGGGCGCCGGCACCATACGCTCTGACAACCCGCGCCTCACGCCTCGCCTGTGGCAGGGACCCGCCCCCGTGCGCCTGGTCTTAGCCCCGACGCTGCACCTGCCTCCACATGCCGCGGCCTTGACCGATGGCGGCCGCACCGTGGTGGTGAACCGCACTGTGGAGGCCGAGGCCGAGGCCGTCAGATACGTGTCTCGCCCCCTGGCGGACGGCAACGTGGCCCGCGACGCCCTGGACGTGGCCAAGGCCGAGGGTCTCAACTCCATAATTGTGGAGGGCGGGGCCCAGACGCTCAGCGCCTTCATTGCCGAGGGCCTGTGGGACGAGGCCTACGTCTACGAGTCCGACACAGCCCTAGGGCACGCGGGCGTAGCCTCTCCCGCCCTATGCCCCTCCATCTTGCTAGACGCCACCCGCGCGGGCCACTGCACCCTCCGCCACTACGCCAACCCCACCGCCGCGGCCATACCCCACCTCCGTCAATAAAACACCCCACTGGACAAAAATATGGGCCGCCCCCTTGCCCCGAAACAAAAAAAGAGTAATTTTGCATCGTCCATCGCAGAGGTGGGCAATAAGGATCGGGATTTAGCGCAGTTGGTAGCGCGCTACGTTCGGGACGTAGAGGTCGTGCGTTCGAATCGCATAATCCCGACCAAGAGGCAGCCAGATGATTTGAGTCTGGTTGCCTCTTTTTTTGTTAGGGACATTTGCCGCAGTTGCGTGAGAGATGCCGAAGATACCTGTTAGAAATAGTTGGGCCAACTATTTGTCTGGTTGCCCTTTGTTGCCTATTGCGGCTTTTGTGGCCGCAGGTGCCGCTGTGGGAATGAGGGTTGACGCCGAATGGGGCGTGATGATGGTGTGCGCGGCGGTGCTTATTGTGATTGCGTCGTTTTTCCATTACGGACTGAGAAGAGTGGCAGATGCGCGTAATGGCGCATATCTTGCCCTTGTGTGCGTATGCTCGTTTATGTGGGGCGCATATAGCGTGCAAGGGAAGCGAGTGGACTTGGAGCCTGGCAAAAAGACGTTTAGGCTGACAGGCGTGGTGACAAGGATTGCCTGGAGGGACACGCTCAGGACTTCTTTTGAAGTGGAGACAGACACGCTGACGGTGGATGGGGAGCGCGCGGATGGGAAAAAGAGGGGACTCATTGAACTGAAGCGAGAGCGTGGGCATGAGTTGGCGGAGGTGAGATGTGGGATGAGGGTGAGAGTGAGGGGCGTGACGTTGGAGCCATATCAGGACGTGTTTAGCAGTTTTGACTACAGATATTACCTAGAGCAGCAGGGGATTGGCTTTTTGGCACGCGGCTATGAGATGGAGACAAGTGAACCTGAAGGAGTGAGCGTGGCATGGTTTGTTGGGTTGATTAACGAAAAATATGGGGAGGCTTTGGAGCGAATGGGGGTGAAGAAGGAGAACATTGCCCTGCTGCGCGCCTTGTTGCTTGCGGACAGGAGCGAGTTGCCTAGAGAAGTGAGCAGCGACTTTTCAAGTTGCGGAACGAGCCACGTGCTGGCGGTGAGCGGATTGCACGTTGGAGTGTTGGCGTGGGTGATGACGTTGGTCTTCTCATTGTTTTTGCGCGGCAGGATTGTGATGCTGCTAACCGTTTTAGGCCTATGGGCATACGCCGTGCTTGTGGGGTTTGGACCATCGGTGGTGAGAGCATCGATTATGTTTACATTCATACAGTTGGCGAAGATGAGGGGAATGCCGTTCAGTTCCGTCCATACCTTGTCGGCCGCATTGCTGATAATCTTGTTATTTGACCCGATGGCAGTGGGAAGTGTGGGGCTGTGGCTCAGTTTTGCGGCCGTGGGAGGACTTTTGGCTATGATGCCATGGGTTAACGAGCGAGTGTTTTTATGGTGCAGGCCGGAGAAAAACGCAGGCCCCGTCAGGTGCGCATGGCTATGGATATGCAGCAAGAGCCTGCTGGCCCTGGGTGTGAGCGCTGTGGCGCAGTTGGCTACAGCACCAATAATATTATACTGCTTTTATTACTTTCCTACATATTTCGGACTAAACAACTTAGTTGTCGTTCCGGCGATTTGGTTGGCGTTTAACATGGCATTGTTTGGTCCACTCGTCAGCGCGCTGCCATATGTGGGACATGCCGTAGGGACGGCCACTAACTGGTTGTTGACCGGCATAACAGAATATTGCGCGTGGGCGTCGGAGTTGCCGATGGCCAATCTGAGTCTGGGACCGCAAAACATAGGCTCATTATTGGCGACCTCGGCTCTAGTGATTACGACATTTGTATGGCTCCGCAACCGCAACCGAGCCGGCAGGCGCGCCATGTGCTTGGCCGTGGCTGCTTTTGCCGCGGTGATGGCTGTTAACAACGTGTGGAGGAGACCCGAGGTTTTGCTTTTTGTGGTGTCTGGGCGTGCATCGGTGGTGGTGAGCGATGGCAGGCGCGCTGACGCTATTATGTCAGAAGAGGCTCACCCAGGCACATTGAGAGCCATAAAGACATGGGCGGGTGGTCGCGGCGTGAGGCTGCGGAACATACGGGTTATGAGAGACTTGGAGACAATAGAGACGCCGGGCGCGCGATTGACTATTGTGAACAGCAAGGCCGTGGCCGTGCCGCCATGTGACATCTGCGTGCTAAATGCCGACGCCATTCCCCAAGAGGACGCCCCCAGGGCCCAATATCTGCTCACGCCCGCCTGCCACGCGAGCTCGCTTTGGATAACGGAGGGACGCGCTGGCAGAAAGACGAGGCTGGACGACCTCATCAGTCTGCGCTAGAGTCATTCTCATCGCGTATGGAGCGCAGGAGCGACTCAATGTCATCTTCGCGCTGTAGTTCCATCTTTTTGCGCATACGGTATCGCAACATCTCCACGCCGCGAGTGGAGATGTTCATGAGCGGGGCAATCTCCTTGTTCATATATCCCATGACAATGTATACGCACAGCTTTTTCTCATTGGAGGAGATCCACGGGAATCGGGCCTGCAGCTTACGCATGAACTTATCATTCACAATGTCGAAGTTCTCCTCAAACCTATCCCAATTGACCCTGGCGTCGGCGTCTTGTGTGAGCTTAGCCTGAAGCTGCGAGAGCCTCTTCTGCGCCGAAGCGCCGTCTTGCGCCTCAAGGTCTTCCTGTACCTTGCTGATGTCTCGTTTTACTTTAGTTATCAGCTCATTGCGATTGAGGGTGCTGAGCATGACGCTGGATAGCTCTTGGCTCTTGCTCTTAAGCTCACTCTCCATTTTCTCATTTCGGAGCTGAAGAATCTCCTTGTCTCTCAGCAGGGTCTTTTGCGCAAAGTCTTGCTCCTGCCTTTTTAGCTCCTCCTCCTTTTGCAAGGTGAGCCTTTTTCTGGCCGCCTTGTTGTGCCTCTTGACGGCCAAGACAATGAGCGCGGCCGTGGCCAAGGCCAATATGGCATAGGCCGACCATGCCCACCATGTGAGGTACCACGGCGGCAAGATGACGAACGATATGCCCACGGGGCCGAACACTGTGCCGTCTGTGTGCCGCATCTTGACGCTGAATCGGTATCGGCCAGGCTTGAGGAATGTGTACTCCTTGGCCGAGGCGACATCCCAATCGGTGTATTCCCCGTCGCCATCGCGGCTCAGCATGCAGCTGAAAGACTGCGCCTTGGCGTAGCCTTGGGTGCAGCTGAAAGAGACGCGGACGGAGTTTTGGGCATAAGGTATGCTAATCTCTCGCTCGACAGGCGGGCATGACGCGCCAAAAAACACGTCTTCATGCCCAGACGTGATGGAGGCTAGCTGGCGAATGAATAGCTTGGGGCTTCGCTCCTTGACCTTAACGGCCGCATTCCCCATGTCCGCCAGGGCGAAGCCTTGCACGCAGCTGACGATGGCCTGCCCGTGCCCAATGGTGAGCATGGAGGTGAAGCCGTAGACGTAGAACCCCGGCAGGTCCCAAAGGAGCGTCGGGCGGGTGTCATATTGCATGCTCCGTTTGTCGAGCCGCCTTACCTTGAGCGCATTGCCGGTGATGTACCACACGTTGCCGTCTGAGTCGCGCTGTATTATGTCGTAGAAGGCCTTGTTGCCGTCGCACAATTCCAGGACGCCGGGCTCATTGGAGAGCTTGTTGTGCTCGTTTGTGACGTAGGATGCCTCGCCGGCCGAGACAACAATGTGGCCATCGAGCTTGATGACGTTGCAGTAAGGTGAGCCGCTCTGGGGCTTCTTCATCACCACCTCGCGTGCGCAACGCGTCATGTTCTGGTTTATCGTGAGCCTCTCGACGCCATTGTCTGTGCATATCCATATCCTGTTATTACTGTCAACCTCGAACGTCTTGGCCTGACGTGGCGCGTCCTCGAGCTTGCGCTCCATCACGACGCCGGCTGGTGTGTGGCGGATGATGTATAGCCCGTCATAGCCACCGGCCACGCCCAGGCTCTCGTTGAGGGGGAACGTCCGCACCTGCCAAAAGCCGTCAGCCTCCGAGATGGGCTGCAGCCCCCCCTCCGCCCCCACGGCGAAGAGTCCCTTGTCATGGCAGCAGACCACCTGCCCGCCCACGAGGCCCAGGCTCCACACCTGCCCGATGCTGCCTCCCACGCACTCGGCGGCGAAAGTGGGCGCGCTGTCGTCTAGCGGGTAGTTGGCTCGGAAGAGGCCTCTGTTGGTGCCTATGAAGAGTTTGCCCGCCGAGATGATGGAGGAGTAGCCGGTGCCGAAGTTGCTCGTCTGCCCGTAGAGCTGACTTTGCGGGGAGTCTATCTCGATGCGGTCCACGCCTTGGTCAAGCCCGCACCACAGGTTGCCGGCCTTGTCGAACATGGCGGAGAGCACCGTGTTGTTTTGCAGCCCGTTGGCCCCGGTGACGTAGCATGCCTCGCTCCCGTCTAGCCGCGTCAGGGCCACGCCTCCTGCCACGGTGCCTTGGGCAATGTAGTTGTCGTTGGCGCAGACGGTGTAGAGGACGTTGCGGCTCACGTAGTCGTCGGCCTCGGTGCGCAACTTGGAGAGCCTCCCGCCCCCGGCCACCCACAGCCCGCCCTTCGTGGTGCCAATGAGCAGCCGGCCGCCGCTCATGGCGCATATCTTCCTGACTCCCAAGGAGGCCACCTCTTCGCTGCCTCGGAGCCGCGTGACGACTGAACCGTCTGACGACGTGCTGAAGATGCCATCGGCGCGGGAGACGTAGAGCGTGTCGCCCACGAGCGCGCAGCTGCTTATGACCTGCTGGCTGTCATATTTAGACACTCTGCGCGTCAGCCTGTCTAGCGTGAAAATGGCGTTGTGCGTCACGAAGTAGACGTTGTTGCGCCAGACCTCAATGCCCCACACGTCTCCAAAGCCGCTGTCGGCCTCTGGCAGGTGGACTGACAGCGGCTCATATGTCAGCCCGCCGAGCCCGTCGCTCCTGAAGACGCCGAACTCGTTGGTGCCTCCGCAAAAGATGTCGCCATCCTCGGCCACCTTGACCGACCTCACGGCCGATGATTTCCAGAGGCCATAGAGCTTCCACCGCGTGCCGTCGTACTCCAGCAGGCCGTAGTTGTTGCCAACGTATATCCAGTCGTTCTGCTGTTGAGCCATGTCCCAGTTTTGCGTGCCGGCGGCGTAGTCTTGCCTCGTGAAGTTGGTGACGGGCATCTGCCAGGCGGCCTCGGCGGGCATTGAGAAGACGGGCGCGAGAAGGAGCGAGACCCAAGCCGCGCTGGTCGGACTGATTAAAGAGCGCATCGCTTTTTCGTATTCATTGAGATACCGAAGTGCAAAATAAGTAAAAAAAGAGTATGCGGAGATACTCACGTCTTACTACAAATATTAATAAAACTGGCTTTGGGTCTGAAAGATGGGAGAGTTTGCAGTTAGTGCACATATCATAAATGAGAGTTGGAAAAATATCATAATGTACTGAGAATATGAATTATAAATAATGAATGTAGTAGTGATTTACGATACGCAAAAATGTGTTGCGTATTCGAGTAGAGTACATTTATGCGCATTTTTTAAACTGTGTTAGCATATTTGCGGTGTCAACCAAACGGAACGGCGAGGGCGACAGACGATAAGTGAAACCATTTATGACACCAATTATGAAAATATCTAGCGGAACAAACAGATGGCTGTTTATAGCCTTCCTGCTTCTGATGCCCGCGGTCTTGTGGGCGCAGCAGCCGGAGAGCGTGACGGGCACAGTGAAGTCGAAAGACGACGGGCAGCCGCTCCCCTTCGTGAACATCAGCATTAAAGGTACGACGACCGGCACCATCTCAGACATGGACGGAAACTTCAACATCAAGGCGAAGCGAGGCGACGTGCTGGTCTTCTCCTTCATAGACTGCAAGAGCCTTGAGGAGGCCTATGACGGCCAGAACCCGCTCAACGTGATGATGGAAAAGAGCGACCAGATGCTCGACGAGGTTGTGGCCGTGGGCTACGGCACCATGAGGAAGAGCGACGTGACGGGCGCCGTGACCTCCATCAAGGCCGAGGCCTTGCAGCAGACCCCCGCCGCCGGCCTTGACCAGGCCCTCCAGGGCCGCGCCGCCGGCGTGACGGTCAACGCCAACAGCGGTCAGCCCGGCGGCTCGGCCGAGATCAGGATCCGCGGCATCGGCAGCGTGGTGGGAGACTGCTCCCCCATATATGTCGTGGACGGAATCATAACGGACAACATCTCGTTCCTGGCGCCGTCAGACATTGTCTCGACCGAGATTCTTAAAGACGCCTCCGCCACCGCCATCTATGGCTCCCGCGGTGCCAACGGCGTGATCCTCGTGACCACCAAGACCGGCTCCAAGGGCAAGGGCGTGATAAGCGCCGACGCTTACTGGGGCGTGCAGAACAGGTGGCGCAAGCTGGATTTGATGGGGCGTGACGAGATGGCCATGACCAAGTTGCGCATCGACCCCATGAAGAACAGCGCAGGCCAGCTGGCCGACTACCTCAATGACGGCTTCAACGAGTGGATGCAGGCCTACAACATCAGCAACTCGGACTACGCCCCCGCGGCGAAGACCAAGAGCAACCCCAACGGTTTTGACTATTCGGCGGTCGACACCGACTGGCAAGACGAGGTCTTCCGCAGCAACGCCCAGGTCCAGAGCTACAGCATCTCAATGGACGGCGGCAACGACAACGGCCACTACGCCTTCAGCTCGAACTACTTCAGCCAAGACGGCACAATCATTGGCTCCGACTACCAGAGGTTCACCATCAGGGTGAACGCCGACTATCAGGTGAAAGACTGGATCAAGGTGGGCGAGCACCTCTCTTTCTCCACCTCCAAGGGCCGCAACGCCATGAACAACAGCGCCAGCCCCGGAGCCTCCATCATCTCCGCCGCTCTGGCCATGGCCCCCTGGGACCCCACGCACTACCCCGCCGGCACGGTGTCGGCCAGCGGCAAGCGCGACCTGAGCAATCAGATTGCAGCCTCCACCAACTTCAAGAATGTGACCAACCCCTTCTCAATGGTTGAGCACAGCCACCCCGAGGACAAGGACGAGAGGCTCATTGGCGACGTGTATTTTGACGTCACCCCGTTCTCCGGCCTCACTTGGCACACTTCCGTGAGCCTGGACATGGGCCTGACGCGCAACCGCCTCTTCAAGGAAAAGTATGAGCACTCCGCCTTCGACAAGGCAGACAAGAACTACATCTCCAGCAGCATCCGCCGCCAGTCCACCTTTGGCGAGGAGACCACGGTGACATATAACAAGACACTGGGCAAGAACTACTTGAGCGTGATGCTCGGCCAGACCATGGAGCAATACGTCTCCTACAAGATAGGAGGCTCCGGCGCCACCGTCATCAACTCTCAAGACCCGAACAACTGGTATCTCAACCAGGCGACGGAAGACAGGACCGAGGCCGGGGACGAGGTGGCCCGCAACCGCAGGCTCTCATTCCTAGGCCGCATGCACTACTCGCTCTTTGACAGGTATCTGCTCACGTTCAACTTCAGGGCCGACGGCTCCAGCAAGTTCCCGCAAAACACGTGGGGCTTCTTCCCCTCCACCGCCCTCGCGTGGCGCGTGAGCGAGGAGGCTTGGATGCAAGACGTGACAGCCATCAGCCACCTCAAGCTCCGCCTCGGATGGGGACGCGTTGGCAACGATAAGGTTGGCGACGACGCCTTCACCATGAAGATGTTCACCTCTGGCCCGTCTTTCGTAGACTACCCCTTTGGCATAGACCAGAGCCTCAACACCGGAGCAGCCGTCTTGACCCTTGTCAACAACAACGGCCGATGGGAGAACAACGAGCAGTGGAACGCCGGCATCGACTTCGGCTTCCTGGGCGGCAGCCTCGACGGCTCCATCGACTGGTTCCTCCGCGACACCAAAGACGCCCTGCTCTATGTTGACGCCCCCGCCCACGCCGGCAACAGGTATTCTCTCCTGGCCAACGTAGGCACCCTGCGCAACCACGGCGTGGAGATCGCCCTCGACTACCGCAACAGCGTCGGCGCCTTTGGCTACAGCGTCGGTGGCAACGTCTCATTCATCAAGAACAAGCTCGTGGAGCTCAACGGCGGCCAGCCGCTCTGGGGCGACCGCACAGTGTGCAACGAGAGCTTGGCCATGAACACCTTCTGGGGCTACGAGTTCCTGGGCATCTACCAGTCTGACGAGGAGGCCCTCCAGCACCAGTATGCCTTTGGGGCTGACGAGATCGCGGTCCATGCCGGCGACGCCAAGTATCGCGACCGCAACAACGATGGCAAGATCGATGACAACGACCGCACCGACCTCGGCTCCCCGTTCCCTTGGCTCACCTATGGCGTCAACCTCACGGCGCAGTTCAAGGGCTTCGACCTCCAGGCGTTCTTCCAGGGCGTCTATGGCAGCAAGATATACAACGCGCTGCGCGAACGCACTGAGGGCGCCGGCGACGAGTGCACACTCTCAACCTCAATGCGCAACGTCTGGGTGGGATATAAAGACGCCATCCGCAACAACCTGGCCAAGAAGGGCGTCGACTGGCAGGCCTTGGAAAACCGCCAAGGCACCATCCCGAACCCCACGGGCGCGTCTAGCAACAAGTATAACAACGACCGCCTCATAGAAGACGGCTCCTACCTCCGCCTCAAGACACTGCAGCTGGGCTACTCGCTCCCGACGCAGCTGGTCAAGAAGGCCGGGCTGGAAAAGGTGAGGTTCTACGTCAACTGCACCAACCTCTTCACTGTCACGGACTACACGGGCTACGACCCCGAGGTGGGCGGCGGCGTTGACTATGGCAACTACCCGCAGAGCCGCACGGTGACCTTCGGCCTCAACATGAGCCTCTAGAGCCACGGTTTTGGTCAACCAACTTAAAACACTGTCAACCATGAACAAGCTGAACATAAAAATATGGGGCGGCGCGGCCCTCCTGGTCGCCCTCTCCGCATCGTGCAACGACTGGCTCCAGGAACCCTCCCCAGGCGTGACGAAGCTCAAAGACTACTTCACAAGCGGCGAGACGGCCGTGCAGAGCGTCACTGGCTGCTACGCCCCGCTGGAGTGGGAATATAACAAGACGTTCTACCCCGAGTGGTTCATTGGAGACGTGGTGAGCGATGACGCCCTCAAAGGCGGCCAGAACACCAACGACATGGCCGACGTCTATGACATGGAGAACTGGAAGACGATGCCGAACAACACCCTCCTTCTGGACTTCTACCGGGCGCAATATCAGGGCATTGCACGTTGCAACCTGACCATTGACTACGTGAGCCAGATGCCGACGGACGAGAGCCTCACGCTCCAGCTGCGCAACAGGGTCCTCGGCGAGGCCCACTTCCTCCGCGCGTACTACTACTTCCGCCTCGTGAGGGTCTTCGGTGGCGTGCCTCTCGTAGACTTCGTGGTGGACAGCGACACCAAGTGGTCGCAGCCCCGCTCCTCGGTCGCGGCTCTGTATGAGTTCATCAAGGAAGACCTGGAGTTCGCACAGATGAACCTGCCGGAGAAGAGCCAATATGCCGACTCCGACCTGGGCCGCGCCACCAAGGGCGCCGCGGAGGCCATGCTCCTCAAGACCAACCTCTACACCCGCGACTACGACAAGGCCATCCAGTGGGGCGACTCCATCATCTCCAAAGGCCAATACAGCCTTTGCCCCGACTATGCCGACAACTTCACCCTCGAGGGCGAGAACGGCCCCGAGTCGGTCTTCGAGATACAATATGCCGAGGATCCCACGAGCGACTATGGCGAGGGCAACGGATTCACCCGCGGCTGCTTCGACGTCATCATGACGCGCTCCCGCTCCAGTGTCCTCGGCGGCGGGTGGGGATTCAACCACCCCACGCAAAACCTCTACGACGAGTATGAGAGCGGCGACATCCGCCGCGACGTGACCATCCTCACCCCCACGGCGGCGCAGATGGAGAACCCGGCGCAAGAAACCTATCTCGGCTCGGCCTATCACAACCGCAAGTATGGCATGTACACGTCGGACGACAACTACTCATACTACAAGCTCACCCACCCCACCCGCGGGCCCATCAACAACAAGCAGATACGCTACGCCGACGTGCTGCTCATGTACGCCGAGGCGTGCGCGGAGCTTGGCAAAGTAGCCTCGGCCATCGAGGCCCTCAATCAGGTGCGTCTCCGCGCCGGCCTCCACACCTACCCCGGCTACTCCATCCGCATAAATGGCGTTGAGGACGCGGCTCCCTCGCTCCAGAAAGCCATACGCCACGAGCGCCGCATGGAGCTGGCCATGGAGGGCCACCGTTGGTTCGACCTGTGCCGTTGGGGCGTGGCCAAAGAGACCATGGACGCCTACAAGGCCACCGAGACCGAAGAGGCCCAGAGCCATATGGCGGAGTTCATCAAGGGCAAGCATGAGCTATTCCCAATCCCGTATGACGAGATTGACCTCAACCCGGTCATGGAGCAGAACCCTGGCTACTAGCCCGGCCCCGAAACGGTAACCTGACAAGTTTTAGTTAGCGTGTGAAGCGAGCCTCCCCCAACCCTTGGGGGAAGGGGGGGCTTTCATTCTCAAACAGTAAGTATCTCAATAATTAATTAAACTTCAGCATCATGAAACTCACAAAGTTCCTGGCGTTTGCGGCCATGGCTGCAACGACGCTCTCCTTCAGCGCATGCTCTGACGATGACAACGACGACCCGAAGCCCGAGACGCCTGACGAAGTAAAAGTGGAGAAGGTCGTCCTCTCCGCCACATCGCAAGAGATTGAGGTTGGCAAGACATTCACCCTGACGGCCACCTTGGAGCCATCCAACGCCAAGGGAGACATCGAGTGGAGCAGCTCCGATGAAACCGTGGCCAAAGTAGAGGCCGGCACTGTAACCGCTGTAGCCAAAGGCGAAGCCATCGTCACGGCCGCCGTGGGCGAAATCTCCGCAAGCTGCGTCATTACCGTAAAGGAGGCAAAAGATCCAATTCCTGGTGAATGTGAAATTGAAGGCTCCAACTTCTATGTCTTCCAGCTCGACGAGACCACGTTCAACAGCGTATCCGACAAAGTTGCCATGGATTTGAGGGTTGACGAGACCTCCAAGTTCCTCTACATTTGGGAAAACACTTATGCCGCAGGTTCCACCTCTGGAAAGAACTATTTCGGCATTGCCGAGGGTTGGGTATCCCTTGAGGTCACTTCTGTGGGCTGGTCCGGCATGGGTCTCTGCTACGGCACTAAGGATGCCCCGTTCGACCTCAGCAAGTTGAACGACATCTACGCCCATCCCGAAGAGTACTACTTCCACATGGGCATCAAGTCTACCGATGACGTCAACCATTGCCTCATCTTGTATGGCGCGGACGGCAGCGAGGCTAAGTTCGGTATTGGCGGCGACTTTGTAGACAACGGCACCACCTATCCCAGCGCGGGCTCTTTCGAGCGCGACGGCGAGTGGCAGACCATCGAGTTCCCGATGACCAAGGCCGTTGAGGCCGGCATCATCTATCCCGAGAACTGGGTGCCCACTGAGGGTCAGAACCTCGTGGCATTCCTCTCAGGCGGCAAGGCAGGCACGCAACTCCAATATGACGCCATGTACATCTATAAGAAGAACAAGTAGTTCGGCTCGCCCCTATGGGCGACGACGCTAAAGCAATGAGCTATGGCGGGCCGCGGGAATTCGGCCCGCCATGGACTTTTCCCACTCAAGAAATCTCCCCAAGACACCAATTTAAAACATTACCCACCATGAAAACTGTCAAGATATTGACGTCCATCGCCTTGCTGGCCATACTCTCAGGTGCCTGCGCCTCGGCTGATGACGACCCTGTGGCGGACGTTACGGTCTCCATAGACAGCCCGGCCACCATAGCCCTGGAGGAAGGCGGCGAGGTGCAGCTCTCGGCCTCGGCCTCTGACGGGTCGGCCATACTTTGGTCAACTGCTGACCCCGCGGTGGCCACAGTGACCGAGGGCGGCAAGCTGACCGCCAAGGCCTATGGCACCACGAGGGTGACGGCGACCGCCGGACGGGCAAAGGCGTCGAGGCTGGTCTTGGTCAAGGGCTACACCCTGGTGTGGTCTGACGAATTTGAAGATGACGGGCTGGACCCCGAGACATGGAACGTCGAGACTGGCGGCAACGGGTGGGGAAATAACGAGAAGCAATATTACACGGGGCGGGAGGAGAACCTCCGTACCGAGGGCGGATGCCTGGTCATTCAGGCCCGTAAAGAGAAATATGAGGGCAACTCCTACACCAGCGCCCGCATAACCACAAAAGACAAGGCCAGCTTCACCTATGGCAAGATCGAGGCCCGCATGAAGCTGCCCAAGGGCGGTGGCACATGGCCGGCATTCTGGATGCTAGGCTACGGCTCGTGGCCCTATTGCGGGGAGATTGACATAATGGAGCATGTGGGCAACGACCCCAACATGATATCCCACGCCCTCCACACGGCCCAGGCCAACGGCTCCAATGGCCGCAACTGGTACAGCCAGGCCCGCGGGCTGAACGTTGAGGGCGAGTGGCACACATATGGCGCCGAGTGGCTGCAAAACTACCAAGATGGCCGCGACATCATCATCTTCACCATAGACGGCGAGGCGACGGCCCGAAAAATCCAGTCGCCAAACGCGGCCAAGGACTCTTGGCCATTCAATGACAAGTTCTTCATCATCTTCAACATGGCCATTGGCGGCAATATGGGCGGGACGGTGAATGACGACATTTTCAACTCCGAAGTAAAACTGCTGGTGGACTACGTGCGCGTCTACCAGAAAAAATATCCCATAGAGTAATGAAACTTAAACTTATGCTCCTGGCCCTGCCCTCCCTCATGTGGGCGGCCTCATGCTCTGACGACGACGGGGGCAAAGACACCCCCTCTCCCGAGCCTGCTGAAGTGCGTCACACGCAGCAAAAGAGCGAGAAGAGGGGCGTGGGCTACTCCTTCCAGCTGCCGGCCGTGGACATGCTCTTGCTCTCCGACGGCATAAGCTGGTTCTACAACTGGTCGCCCAAGACGTCTGACGAGGTGGCCTCGGAGGCCGGCCGCTACGGCGTGAAGTTCGTGCCCATGGCGTGGAACGACCGCTACGACACGGCGGCCATATCCAAGACCGTCTCCATCTATGGAGACAAATATCTCCTCGCCTTCAACGAGCCCAACCTGACCGACCAGGCCCGCATGACGCCTGCCGAAGCCGCCCAATATTGGCCCGCGCTCAAGGCTTTCGCCCAAGCACGCGGCCTGCAGATTGTCTCCCCCGCCATGAACTATGGCACGCTGCCCGGATATTCCGACCCCGTCAAGTGGCTCGATGAGTTCTTCGCGCAGCCTGGCGTCTCCATTGACGACGTTTGCGCCATCGCGCTCCACTGCTACATGAACTCCGCCTCGGCCGTCAAGGGCTACCTTGACAAATTTGTGAAATATGGCAAGCCGCTTTGGCTCACCGAGTTCTGCGCCTGGGACGGCGGAGTGAAAAACGCGGCCGCGCAAATTGCCTACATGAGCGAGGTGCTGCCATATCTTGAGGAGAACCCCCTCGTGGAGCGATACGCGTGGTTCATCCCGCGCTACAAGACTGGCGAGCCATATATGCAGCTGCTTGAGGGCTCCAGCCTCACCGAGGCTGGCAAGGTCTACGTCAACGCCTCCACGGCCGACAAGGAAGCCTACGCCCTCCCCAGCCAGAAGTGGCGCGCCGCGCACTACCGCTCCTCCAACGCCTCGGAGGGAGTGGCGGCTGACAAGCCCTTCTCCGCTGCGCCAAGGCTCCGCGCCGCCACCGACACTGAAGCCTATGGAGAAATTGAGGTGTCGAGCTTCAGCACAAACAAGTGGCTCGAGTATGGACTTGACGCCACGTCTGTAGTCTCATCCATCAAGCTCAGGGTCAACACCCTGACGGCCACCAGCCTCACCGTGACGGTGGATGGCCGCGAGGTGGCATCGGACAATATCTCGACGGGCGGCGAGTGGCAGACTGTGGAGCTGCCCGCGGAGGCGTCGAAAGGATGCCACGTGGTAAGGCTCTCAGTGGTCAAGGGCTCCATGTCGCTCGAATGGATTATCTTTGAGTAACCTCCCAAACCCAAACAATACAAACATTTAGAGTCATGATAACCAAATGCGGATATATGATGTTCTCCGTCATAGCCGCCGCTGCGCTCGCCTCATGCGGGAGCGCGCCGGCCGACCCTACGGAGAGCAAGATTGACGACCTCCTCGCCAAGATGACCCTCGACGAGAAGATTGGCCAAATGAACCAGGTAAATGGCGTGGGCTGGGCCTCGCCAGACATTGTGAACCAAGTGAAGGCCGGGCTGGCGGGCTCTATCCTCAATGAGGTGGACGCCAAGACGGTCAACGAGCTCCAGCGAGTGGCGCTGGAGGAGACGAGGCTGGGCATTCCCATCGTCTTTGCCCGCGACGTCATCCACGGTTTCCGCACCATCTTCCCCATCCCGTTGGGACAGGCCGCCACGTGGAACCCCGACGTTGTTGAGCGCGGCGCGCGCATAGCGGCTGTCGAGGCCTCGTCGGTGGGCGTGAGGTGGACATTCTCGCCCATGGTGGACATTAGCCGCGATCCGAGGTGGGGGCGCATCGCCGAGTCGTTTGGGGAGGACACGTATCTCACCACCGTCTTGGGCGAGGCCATGACCCGCGGCTACCAGACCTCCGACCTCGCCGACCCCACATCCATGGCCGCCTGTGCCAAGCACTTCTGCGGCTATGGGGCCAGCGAGACGGGTCGCGACTATAACACCACATGGATTCCTGAGGTGCAGCTGCGAGACGTGTACCTGCCTCCGTTCCGGGCACAGGCCGACATGGGCGCGGCCACGTTCATGTGTTCTTTCAACGACATCAACGGAGTGCCGTCCACGGCCAACCGTCATCTCAACATTGACATCCTCCGCAACGAGTGGGGCTATGACGGCCTCCTTGTGACGGACTGGGCCTCCATTGCGCAGCTTGTGCCTCACGGCATCGCCGCCGACCTCAAAGACGCCTCCCGCATGGCTCTGAAATGCCGCGTGGGCATGGACATGATGGCCTACGGCTACGTCAGCCATGTCAAGGGCCTCCTTGAGGAGGGATCCATCTCCATGGCCGATATTGATGCCGCCGTCCGCGACGTGCTGCGCCTCAAGTTCCGTCTCGGCCTCTTCGAGCACCCCTACACCACCGATGCCGACTCCACCCTCTGCCCCAAGTTCTTGGCCGATGCCAAGGAGGCCTGCGTGCAAAGCACCGTGCTGCTCAAAAATGACGGCCTGCTGCCTCTCGCCCCTGGCGTCAGGGTGGCCGTCGTGGGTCCCTTGGCAGACAATGGAGTGGACCAGATCGGCACATGGACGTTTGACGGCAAGCCAGAGGACTGCGTCACGCCCCTCACGGCCATCCGCGAGGCTGTCGGCGAGCGTCTCGTGTCGGCCGACCGCGGCCTGACATATAGCCGCGACAAGAGCGACGAGCACTTCCGCGCCGCCATGGCCTCCGCCGCCAAGGCGGATGTCACGCTCTTCTTCGCGGGCGAGGAGGCCATCCTCTCGGGCGAGGCCAAGTGCCGCGCCGACATCTCGCTCCCAGGCCGCCAGTCGGAGCTGCTCTCCGAGCTCAAGAAGCAGGGCCGCAAAGTGGTTCTCGTGGTCATGGCGGGCCGTCAGCTCACCATTGGCAAAGAGGTGGAGATGGCAGACGCCGTCCTCTACCAGTTCCACGGCGGCACCATGGCGGGCCCGGCCTTGGCCGACGTCATCTTGGGCAAGGCTGTGCCGTCTGGCCGCATGCCTGTGACGATGCCAAAGATGGTGGGTCAGGTGCCGATGTATTACAACCATAAGAACACCGGCCGCCCGGCGCAAGACATTGTCATGATGGACGACATTGAGCCAGGCGCCCCGCAGTTCTCGCTCGGGGCCACGAGCTACCACCTCGACGCCGGCAGCGAGCCGCTCTTCCCCTTCGGCTTCGGCCTGAGCTACACCACTTTCAAGTATGGCCCCGTCTCCCTCTCTTCTGAGAAGCTGGGCATGACGGCCGACACGCTCACCGTCTCTTGCGACATCACGAACACCGGCTCTGTCGACGCCTATGAGACGCCGCAGCTCTATGTTCGCGACCTCGTGGCCTCGCTCTGCCGCCCTGTCAGGGAACTCAAGGGCTTCAAGAAGGTCATGATTCCGGCCGGCAAGACCGTCACGGTCTCGTTCAGCCTCGTGCCGTCCGACCTGGCATTCTGCCACCTCGATATGAAGACCTATGCCGAGCCCGGCGACTTCGACGTGTGGGTGTCTCCCAACGCGGCATCGGGAGAGGCCGTGAGGTTCGCCCTTCAGAAATAGTCAATTAACCAAAACCATATGGACTTGAGAATTTTCTATGCTCTTTCCGCTGCGGCGTTGACCCTCTCTGCCGCAGCCTCTGCTCAGACGGCGAGCAACGTGGCTCTCGGCAAATCCGCCACTGCTTCCTCTCCCGCCGACCCTGCCGTGGCCTGCTTGGCCACAGACGGCAACTAGGGCTCACGCTGGGAGTCCGCGGCAATAGACGCCGTGGACTGGACTGTGGATCTTGGCAAGACGTATACTGACATCTCGGAGGTTCAAATTCTCTGGGAAGCCGCTTTCACCCAAGATTTCGACCTTCTGGTGTCGGAAGACGGGGAGGACTTCACCACGATCCGTGAGATTCGCGACCAGAAGCTGGAGGGCTTCCCCAATGAGCAGAAATATGACATGGGCGGTGCCGCGGGCCGCTACGTCCGCTTCCACGGCCTAAAGCGCGGCACCGCGTGGGGCAACTCTTTGAGTTCCGCGTCATGTCCTCAATGTTCGACCCCGACATCAACCTGGCCAAAGGCAAGCCCGCCACGGCCGGCTTAAACCCCGAGAACGCCCGGATGTCAAATAACAGTGACATTAACCAGCGATGGGGGTCTAGTGTTGAGGGTAAAGACGACTACGCCAACCAGTGGTGGCAAGTGGATCTGGGCGCGGCCTACGATGTCTCCAAGGTCGTGATATTCTGGGAGGGCGCCTATGCCATTGACTATGTCATTGAGGGCCGCGCCAAAGACAGTGGCGACTGGACGGTTCTCACGACCGCGAGCGACGAGAGTCCCAAGGTGGGCAACACGGCAGACAATGCCACCGAGCTCACCTTCGCCGCCAAGCCCGCCAGGTATGTCCGCATCCACTCGTCAAGAAACTCGTTGGACAACTTGTACGGCATGAGCATGTGGGACTTCCAGGTCTACGCCACGGCTCTCTCTGGAGACCAGACGTCGCTCCGCGAGCTTGGCGAGGGTGTCACGATATCCGCTGGCCGCGGCTCGCTCAGCGTCCTTGGTTGCGACGGCCAGATGGTGGAGGTCTGCAGCCTGCGCGGCGTCCTCGTCTTCGCCTCAAACGATGGCGCAAGGCAGCAAGACGTCTCCCTGCCCAGCGGTGCCTACGTGGTTCGCGCGGGTGGCGTGAGCAAGCTGGTCACGGTGCGCTAGCGGCATAGGGCACATTTTTCAGTCAAGCCATAAGAGCCTCTCGGTCCGGCAGACAAGTTGTTGGTTTGCGGGTCGGGGGGGCTTTCTGTGTGTCATGGTGTCGCCGCGGATATTTTTGACTAACTTTGCCACCGTTTGTGACCGGCCTCATACGGCAGGCTCGCATCCATTCATATCCAGCCAACGATGTCTTCAAGGGCAGAAAATAACAAAAGGATAGCCAAAAACACGCTCCTGCTCTATGTCAGGATGGCCATCGTGATGCTCATCTCGCTCTACACCAGCCGCGTGGTGTTGGAGACATTGGGGGTGGAGGATTTTGGCATTTACAATGTAGTGGGTGGCGTTGTGGCCATGTTTGGCTTCCTCAACGGCGCTTTGTCTTCGGCCACACAGCGTTTCATCACGTTCGCGTTGGGCAAGGGCGACCAAGAAAGGCTCAGGTCCATTTTCTCCACAGCGGTCAACATCCACATCATCATCGCCATTGTTCTCGTATTGTTGGCCGAGACGGTGGGCTTGTGGTTTCTTTACAACAAATTGCAAATTCCGGAAGATCGGTTCAACGCGGCGTTCTGGGTCCTCCAGTTCTCTTTGGCCTCCACGGCGGTTATGGTCGCCAGCGTGCCATACAACGCTGTGATTGTGGCTCATGAGAAGATGTCCGCCTTTGCCTATATCTCAATTGCGGACACGCTTTTGCGCCTGGTCGCGGTGCTCTTGTTGCCACTCTTTGGTGCCGATCGCCTCATTCTCTACGCTTTCTTTTTGTTCGTTGTGCAAATAGCAGTCCGCGTTTGTTACAATGTCTATAGCAACCGCCATTTTCCCGAAGCCCGATACTCTCTGACGTGGAGCAAGGGCGACTTCAGGGAAATGATAGGTTTTGCGGGGTGGAGCCTTTTTGGCAACTTGTCTGGCGTTTTGTTCACCCAGGGCCTTAATATGCTCCTCAATATGTTTTTCGGTCCAGTGGTCAATGCTGCGCGCGGCGTGGCGGTGCAGGTGCAGGCTGCCGTCCAGCAGCTGGTGTCAAACTTCCAGTTGGCTTTGAACCCGCAGATAACCAAGACGTATGCGCAAGGCGACCTTGATGCCATGCGCATGCTCATGTATCGCAGTTCGCGATTCTCTTTCATTCTCCTTTTCGCCGTGACGCTACCGCTGCTTTTCGAGGCGGATTTCGTGTTGGGCGTATGGCTGAAGACTGTGCCGGAAGGGGCAGCCACGTTTATGCGCATTGTCATGTGTACGCAGCTGCTCTACGTCATGTCAAACCCTTTCATTGTGGCCAATCAGGCCACGGGCAAAGTGCGTCGCTATCAGGTGGTTTGTGGCTGCACACTCCTCTGCATTTTGCCCGTGTCGTATGTAGTCTTGCGGATGGGCTTTCCTCCCTATTCCGTCTTTATTGTCCATTTCTGCATCGAGGGTCTCACGGGGCTTCTTCGCCTCCTCATGTTGAGGCCGCTCATAGGGCTGAGCTTCCGTGCCTATTTCACTAACGTCTATGTGCGTGTGGCCGTTGTGGCGTTAACTTCCGTGGCGCTGCCGTCTGTCGCAAGTCACCTTGTGCCATCCGATTCTTGGGCAGAGCTTTTTGTTGTTGGTGGCGCGGCTTTCGTTTCTGTGGTAGTCTCGTCCTTTGTTTTCGGCATGACGCGCGGCGAACGCCAGTTCGTCTTGGGCAAAGCACGGGAAGCTCTTGAAAAAATAAGAATCTGATGATAAGGATAACCGACAAGGCGAAGTGCTGTGGGTGTGCGGCTTGCGCCCAGGCTTGCCCAAAGCATTGCATTGCCATGGTGGAGGACGATGAGGGCTTTTTGTATCCTCAGGTCGACTCGGCAGTGTGCGTAGATTGCGGATTGTGTGACAAGGTATGCCCCATGTTGGCAGAGGCTCTGGCGCGCCGTGCCCCGCTCGGGTGCTATGCCACTGTAAACGCTGATGAACAGGTGCGCCTCCAAAGTTCATCTGGCGGACTTTTTGCCGCGCTTGCTGGCCGCATTTTAGAGCAAGGAGGCGCTGTCTTTGCCGCGGAGTATGACAATTGTGGTGAGGTGTTCCACACGCAGGCCGATGATTTGGCCGAAGTGCGAAAAATGATGGGCAGCAAATATGTCCAGAGCCGAATGGGCGGCACCTATGTCTCTGTTAAAAAGGCGCTTGACTTGGGGCGCGTCGCGCTCTTCGTTGGGACGCCCTGTCAGGTGGCTGGCCTCCGCTCTTTCCTGAGGGGGAAAGAGTATTCTCGACTTTTGACAGTAGATTTGGCTTGCCACGGCGTCCCTAGCCCTGGCGTGTGGCGGCGATATTTGTCAGAGACATTGGGAAACGTCAAAGACGATTTATACGTCAACTTCCGCGATAAATCAACGGGCTGGAAGCATTATAGCCTGACTATCAAGAGCGGACAGGAGCAAATTTCAATGCCTGCGTCCGAGTCCGCTTTTATGAAGGCTTTCTTGTCCGACGCCATTCTTAGGCCATCGTGCCAAAGTTGCGATTTTAAGAATGGAGGTTGCCAGAGCGACCTGACCATTGGCGACTTTTGGGGAATTGGTCGTTGCCATCACGACTGGGACGATGACAAAGGCATGGGCATTACCTTGGTAAACACAGATAAAGGCAGAGAGGCCATTGCTTGTTTGAGCGGGGTCTCATTTCGTGAGGTGACTTATCAGCAAGCCATAGCTTGTAACGGCGGCTTTGTGCGTGACACTCCGCCACACCCCAAGAGAAAAGAATTCTTTTGCGCGCTGCGACAGAATAAGACGGTTGCCCAAGCAGCGAGTGCTTACCTCCGGAAGCCATTGGCCCGTAGGGTTATAGCTGTCATCAAAATCATTTTGCGCCGAATCTTAAAACACTAATCACCATGCGCCTGGCCATCATATCATTGCACCTCCACTCCAACATTGGTGGAATCCTTCAGTCCTACGCTTTGCAGACAGCCCTGGAGCGGATGGGCAACGAGGTGACGATTTTTGACTCTGTTGAAGACCCAGGCCGGCTTCCCAAGCGGAAGTTGTGCCTCCTCTTTACCAAGTGGGCCATCAAGAGGCTTTTGCGTCGGCCGGCTTTCCCTCCCACATGGAGTGCCGAGCTTAGGGCCAAATATCCTTTCATAAGCAAGTATCTCCACCTTATGGGCACGCGAGACTTCGCCACGCTGGAGCGCAAAGATTTCGAAGGCTTCGTGGTTGGCAGCGATCAAGTGTGGAGGCAGCGTTTCTTTAGCGGCGGCAGGCCTCGCCCAGCCACGGAGATATATGAGTTCCTGTCTTTTGCCAAAGAGTGGCAGGGCATACGCAGGGTGGCCTATGCGGCTTCTTTTGGTGAGGCGGAGTGGAACTACCCCGACCATGAGACGGCGCCGTGCGCGGAGTTGGCCCAAATGTTCGACGCTGTCAGCGTGAGGGAAGATTCTGCCGCCACGCTCTGCCGAGAGTATTTGGGCGTCGAGGCCAAGCATGTCATCGACCCAACCATGCTCCTCAATAAGGAGGACTATTGCAGCCTCATTGAGGCGGCAGGCGAGTTGCGCCCGTGCAATGACATGTTCTGCTACGTTCTGGACTCCAATGCCGGTAAGTGGAGGCTCACCCGCTCTGCCGCCAAAATACTCAATATGGAACTCACCACCATAACGGGCGTCACGTCTTTCTTCCATACCTTCCCAGGTGAGATTCGGTTTGCAAAAGTGGAGGAGTGGCTCCGCTGCTTCCGCGATGCCAAGTGCGTCGTCACGGACTCTTTCCATGGTTCCGTGTTCAGCATAATATTCGGCAAGCCTTTCGTGGTCATTTCCAATGCCGGCCGCGGCAGCACCCGCATGGAGAGCCTTATGCGCATGTTTGGCCTGAACGACAGGCTGATAGCAGACCCTGCCAAAGCTAAGCCGCAAGACGTGGCCGATTTACTCTCCAAGCCCGCCGACGTCTCCGCCAGGCTAGAGGCTCTTCGTGCCGAGGCCGACGCTTTCCTCCGTTCCGCCTTGTCCTGACCGCTTCTTACTTTTTCTCCTCACCTTCCAGCCAGACAACAAGGCCGTGAAGACGGTGCCGCCGAAGACGAAAATGTAGAAATACGTGGCGGCGTTGCCGAAAAATATCCGCCCCGAGTGCACCTCCAAAGCCAACGCCCACAGAGACATGGGCGTGTCTCGCAGGCTCTCGGGTTGCGGTGAGAAGTTCGTGCCAGCCTCATACTCGGCGGCGAAAGGGCCACTTACGAAGTCGGCCGAGTAGCCGCTCACTGCTCGCGCCCCGAAGGGCGGGCCTTGTGAGACTCCCGTCACCGTGTCTCCCGTAAAAAAGTCCGTCACGCGGCCTACAGACGCATCCCATCTGAAAAGACCGGAGAACGAGCCGCATAGCCAAGTCCCGTCTCCCTCTTTCTCCAACACGTTAAGCCCCATCACGCTCACTGGCGGGGCCTGCGTCATCTTGCGCATCTCACCGCCCAAGGTGTCTGCCCAGAAGAAACCGGCTGATGTCGAGATGAGCCATCTGTCAGTGGCCTTGTCATGGCGCGCCATGCGAATCTTGTCGGCCCACGGGTTAGGGTCGTCTAGCGTGGTGTGCGGGGGCGGCGCGGTGCGGCACAAGGCCAATGGTATCATCAGCGGGGGGCGTAGAGCCCACCCCGTTGCCACCACGGCCAACGTCAGGGCCAAGGTGCGGCGGCCTATGCCGTCATGAATGGCCAGTGTCTCGCCATATCGCCTCGCCACCCATGTCTTTCCTCTGGCCATCTTGCGCAACGCCCACAGCGTCAGCCCGCTGACACACAGCATCACCATCAGGCAGGCAATGCCGTCTGCCACCATCTGCCCCCATGGGCCGAAGAGTTGCCCGCTGTGCAGCTTCCACACCGTGCGAAACAGCGTCTCGCTGCCGTCATAGTCCGCCGAGTGGCCTGGCCATATTGGTGTGAAAATTTCGTATGGTGGCGTGGATGTGAAAAAGCGCGAGCGGCTCATGACCACCAGCGTGTCTCCGGCCATCGTCATGTCCGTCAGCCTCTCGCCGGCTTCTAGAGCCGGGCCTGCGGCTCGCCATTGACGCGTTGTCTCGTCAAAGCGGTAGATGGCGTATTGGCTGGCCGCAAACGCGTCGCCGAGTGGCGAGACAGTAATGCTTCGCATGGCCCTGAGGTCGGCTTGGGGCGGGACGCCGGCGTTGAACTCTTCAAAATGCTTTGCCAAGGTGTCGGCCTTGATTATTCCGGCCGCGCCGCATATCAGCACAGAGTCGCGCCACCGCGCTGTCTGGCGCAGCAGCCCCATGTTCCATCTTGCGAAACCATACCGCCCCGGCAGCCAGCCGCGGCTCACGCCGCCGCCCGCCACGGCCTCGCGGTGATTGAGCACGATGCCCGAGACGCTCTCCAGTACCAGCAGAGCCGCCACGGCCACGCCCGTCACTCTGTGAATTCGGCTCCACGTGGAACGCCTCATGGCAGCTCGTCCAGATAGTAGCTTATTCGCCCGCCCTCGCCGCCAATCTCCACCTCGGCGTCATACCACGACACAATCATAAGTTTAAAGAATCGCTCACCGTCGGCCGTGCGGACGCAATATGTGTGGCCCGATGGCGTGTATACGGGTGGCGGGCCGGCAAACGCCAGGGCCTCGGCCAATATGGGGTTCGCACTGGACAGAGTGGTGGCGGGCCCGTCGTTGGGGTCGAACCACGGGTGCGTGTCAAAGTCCAACCCGTTGGCCAGCAAATATTTGTTCCAGTCGTTTTGAGACATTGTTATGCTCACCGTGCTGTCGTTGTCTTCCACAAAGTCCAGCTCTTCCACCTGCTCTGCCCTAGTCCACTTGTCGTAGCCCCCGCTCCCAAGGTCGGTCGCTCCGCCCAGCCCTCTGCCGCTCGTGCCGCTGTTGGTGCGCAGGCGGTAACCGCAAAAGGCCAGGTCCCAGTCCATGGCCACCTCCGCGCTGTCGCGTTGTTGCCCCTCGCGCAGGTCGCGGTTCGGCGCGGCGGCGTTATACGTCTTGCCGGTGCGGAGGTTGAAGTATAGCCAGTCGTTGGTCACGCCCGTCGAGTAGCCCGTGACGCGCGGCAGCGTGCGCCCCGTAAACGGCTCCGCGTCATACTCCACGCAGGCCACTGCCACGCAGCACAACGCCGCCATGGTCGCGCAAAGGGTGTGGTGTCTCACTCTCATCGGTCTTTTATCTGTTTCACAATCTCTTCCACCAATACCTCTAGCTGCACGAAGGCCCGCGATCCGGGCGTGGCCGGCACGTTGAACATGGTGATGCCCGAGCCCAGTGTCTTGGGCACATAGTCGAAGACGTTGTTCACGCCCGCGGTGAGCTTGACGGAATTGAAGAATGTCTGATTGACAGAAATGTTGCACAGCGCGTAGGCTGGCAGGCTGCAACGGAAATATGCCTCGCGGCTCTCGCCACCCATGTTCAGGCGGTCTTGAATGTCAAATTTCTTGCCGCCCATGAACGAGGCAGACAGTGTCGCCGCCAAGCTATATTTTTTGCGCCGCAGCTTGTAGTCTAGGCTCGCCGTGGCGGCGTGGGGCGAAGTGGTGTTCACCTGCACGCCGTCTTGCTTAGACACGTTTACGAATGAGTACGTGCCATGGAGCGTGAAGCAGTCAAGGAAATGCCATCGGGCTATGGCCTCCAGGCCTAAGAGACGTTGGCTCCTAAGGTTCTTATACTCAAAGTTATATTGCAGGTCATACACCCTCCACACGCCCTCAATCTTGTCGTGGAAGAGGTTGGCGTAGGCGTTGGCGGAGATGAACGCGTTGTCGGTTGAGAGTTCGCACCCTAGGCTGAAGTAGTTGTTCTTCTCGGGGCGCATAAACTCGTTGCCTTTTATCATGAACATCCCCAGGTGATCCCAGTTGAAAAACAGCTCTTTGATAGATGGCGACCTGTAGCCCATTGAGTAGTTGGCGCGTATGGCCATCGACCCCGTGGGCGACCATTTGGCGGCCACTTTGGGCATGGCCATGAAACCGAAAGAACGGCTGAAGTTCGTCCTTACGCCAACCGACAGCATCCAGCGGTCAGACACCGTCCACTCGTCTTGGACGAAATATTCCGTCTCGCGCAGCGAGCGTCGCCTCATGGTGTGGCTGGCGTCGCCGTTGAAGCGGTCTGATGTCAGGTCATCGCTAGTATGCTCCACCCCGGCCAGTATGGCGTGGCCGGGGAAATGACGGCTCTCAAGCGTCAGCCGCGGCTGGAAAATGTGGCTGTCGTAGACCTTTGTGCGGGTGTCTCGCCTCTCGTGGCGTTTATATCGGTCATAAAAATCGCCGTGCAGGCTCAGCGTGGCCGTCAGCCAGTCTTTCACCTTGGCGGTGGCTTTCAGGCCGAGCGTGTAGTCGCGGCTTTGGCCGAACGTCATGTCCTGCACCATGTCATACGTGTTCATGAAGAAGAAGCTGCCGTAGGCCAGCAGGCTCACGGGACCAAGTCCGTCAACATATATCTTCTGTTGAGCCGACGCGTGTTCCGTCCCCTCAATGCCCATTGGCGGGCGCGCCGCTGTGCTCACCACCCTCACGTCTTCCGCCAGCCACGGGTTGGCCTCGCGGGTGTATGTTTTCACGTCGTTTTGGGTCTGATACATGTAATATGCGTCCGAGCAGCTGTACCACGCGTCGGTCTGCGTGGTCACTTTGCGCCCCGCTTTGGCACCGGCCGAGAGCCACGCCTGGGCGTTTGGCCTGTCGGCGTTTTTCTCAAACATGAAGAGGAAGTCGCTCGCCTTGGCGTTTGGGAAGTTGCGTTGGTTCATCTGCCCCCATCTGCCTCCGGCGCGGATCTCCAGGGGCTTGGCCGTCTTTTTCGTGATCATGTTAATCACTGCGCCCGAGGCCCTGCTGCCGTAGAGCGTGGAGCTGGCGCCCTTCACCACCTCAATGCGGTCAATGGCGTGGAGGTTGAACCGCTCATAGTCAAGGTTTCCGGCCATGTCGCCCGTCATGCGCTCGCCGTCGAGAAGGAAAAGCACATGTCGGGCGTCCAGCCCTTGCATAGATATCTCGTTGCCGAAGCCCACTTTCTGGATGTTCAGCCCCGGCGTCTCTTGTTGCAGGGCCTGCTGCAAGTTTCCGTAGCCGGCCTCCACCAGCTCTTTGCCGCCAATCACTTGAGTGCTTACGGGGCTTAGCTTTATGGGTCTGGCGGTGCGGCTGCCCGTCACCACCACGTCGCTCATGTTCATCACGTCCTCGGCCATGCTGACGGTCTCTTCCCTTTGGCCTCTGCCCACGCGGCCCTCGGTGGCCACGAATCCTACTGACGATATTTTGAAAAACGTCTCGGCCCACCCCCCGGTCTCCAGTGTCGCTTTGCCGTCGGCGTCCGTCACGGCCAGGCGGCTCTCAGACAGTGGCGCGTCTTTCTGTTTGGCATACACCACGTTGGCACCCGCAATGGGTTGCTCCGTCCCCTGCTCTCGCACCGTGAGGGTCACGCGGCTCTGTGCCGCGGTCATGGCGCAGCATAGGGCGGCGGCCAGTGTGGCGGCCATATGCCGCGTCAGGGGCTTCATCTCTGTCTCTTTCGTTTTTTCGCAACTTCCGCAAAGATATTAATGATGCGCCGAGCGGTGAAAATGGCGCGGCATAAATAAGATTAATTTGAAAGTCGCCGCCTTTGGCAACATGTGGGCCCATATATCCGTAATGAAGTGTTGCGGTGGCCGCGAAGGCATTTTTTGCGGCCGCAAGACTGATAATTTCGTGCAAAAGAGCGAAATTAGCGTTAACAAACAGAAACAGTGCCCCATTATCTAGTCTCATGAGCAGGATTAAAACTAATAAGATCAGCTTTTTGGTGCTGGTGCCATTCGTAGCCTTCATCGTGTTGCTGTCGGCTGGCGGCGTCTATACCTATGTGGCCTTGTCTAAAGACATAAGGTCTATGCAGATAGGTATGCTCGAGGCCAGCCTCAAGTCAACTGGCGATGTCATCCAGCAGAAAAGAATATCTCTGGAGACGGCCTGCCGCATGCTCAATGACGAGTATGACGGCCTCTACGACGCCGTGGCCAGCGCCGACACCTCCAAAGTGAGAGACGAGCTGACATGGTCCGTCAAGACGTGCCAGGCCCTCGGCTACATTTTCACAGACATGGGCGGCACGGTCATCTCCTCAACCTACGGCTCCGTCAACCCGTCAAAGCTGAGCGAGCTAGTCCGCTATGTCGAGGAAAAGGGCGTCGTCAGCTCCTGCGGAGATTTCATTGGCGGCATCATATGCGACTACACGGCCACCGTGGTCCGCAACAATGAGCAGACCCCCATCGGCGTGGCCTTCCTCATAGGTTACATTGCAAACTCCCGCCAGTCGGTGCAGGCCGCCAGCCAACAGCTTGGCCTGGACGCCTACATCTTTCAGGGAGACAGGTGCGTAGCCTCATCGGTGGAAGGAATCGACCCCACGTCCATACGCATGGACAATGAGATTTTCTCCGCCTCCTACACCGGCAAAAGGCCGTGGATAGGCATCTCGCAGATGCTCGGCAAGAGGGCCTATTTGGCATCGGCGCCGCTCGTTGACTACACCGGCCAGTGCCTAGGCGTCATCATGCGCCGCGGAGACTCCACCACGACCGACCGCATCATCGCGGACCTCCAGTTCTTCCTGCCAGTGGTGTTGGCCATCTTTATCGTCATCTTTGTTCTCTTGGGCCAAAGGCTCCACCACCGCGTGCTCAAGCCGCTCAAGAAGCTCATTGAGGACGTCAACGTCATAGCCACTGGCGACCTCACGCGCAGCGTCAACCCTGGCGAAGCCTGCGACGAGATCGCGGCCCTGGCCGACAGCGTCTTGCAGATGGAGGCCAAGATTCGCCATGTCATAAAGCCCGTGCTGGACACCACGCAGGCGCTCATCAACTCCGCCAACCAATTGTCCGGGGCCTCGGAGAGCCTCTCCAACGCGGCCAACCGTCAGGCGGCCTCGCTAGAGGAGATCTCCAGCTCCATGGAGCAAATGGGGGCCAACATCCAGCAGAACACGGACAACTCAGTGAACACCAACAAGCTCACAGAGGAGGTGGCCGCTATGGCCGACCGCGTCGGCAAGGCCAGCAACACGAGCTTCGACGCCATCCGCAACATTGCCAACAACATCAACGACATCAACGACCTTGTCTCGCAGACCAACATCTTGGCCCTCAACGCCTCCGTCGAGGCAGCCAGGGCCGGTGAGCACGGGCAGGGCTTCGGTGTCGTGGCCAAAGAGGTGGGACGACTCGCCGAGCAGACCCACGAGACGGCAGACAGCATCAACGAGACTGCCACATCCAGCATCAACGAGGCCGAGGAGGCCTACAATCAGGTCCATCAGCTCATGCCGCGCATCGACAAGATTGCCGCGCTCATCAAAGAGATCACCACGGCCAGCATCGAGCAGAGCTCCGGAGTGCAGCAGGTCAACACGGCCATTATGGATCTGAACCGCGTCACGCAGCAAAACGCGGCAGGTGCCGAGGAGATTGCCGCGAGCACCGCCCAGATGAAAGACATGATCTTGGAACTCAACAACTCCGTCTCCGTCTTCCGTCTTGAGGAGCGCGAGGCGTAGCTGCCTCGCCTTCAACACACGTCATGACATTCCTCGTCGCTTCTGCGGCGGGGAATTTTTTTTTGCTGCGTTTCGTCACCGAATTAACACTGATTTTTTCGACCCGACTCGCGACTCGTCAAAGATTTCGGCCCTCTTGTCAAAAAGGGAGGCGGGCGTTGTGACGGCCTGTGGCACGGTGCTATATTTGCCGCTGAACAGCAAGCTAACTAACCCACACCTGGCGCAGGGACGCCCCTCCCGACGGGCGTCCCGACCAAGCGCCAAAGCGAAAATAATCGGAAAACGCGGCCGCCCCTCACCCGTGCGCGGTTGGTGATGGCGGTTCCACCCCACCCCTCCCACCCGATATTAGGCAAAGGAGCTGCACACTTTTCGGCGTAGCGTAGTTGCGACAGACGTGAAGGGCAGCATAGCCACACATGAAATCATATGAGTGAGAATGCGTTCGAGCGTCCAAGGAGACAAAGAGTCAGGCCCTTGAGCAGACGAGGGCAATCAGGACGTCCTTGACGATGCCAAAACGATATGACCCTATTCTGGGGGGCGGCGCACACACCGGTGCGCCGCCCCTTCTTTTATTATCAGCCACGGCCGAGGCGAAATAATCAAATAAGGTGAACAACTGCGGGCGATTTGCGTAGAAGCGAACAGGTGTCGAGCCTAAAAAGAAATTAATTAGTATCTTTACGACTATTTAGAAGATGTACCTATGACCAAGATTGGAGCCAACCAGGACTTCCTGGAGTTTGCATACCAGCTGTACCACACCATGCAGGCCAACGAGATAAACCTGGTCTACGAGGGAGTGGTCACTCAAGAGATTACCAAAACCTTCACGGCGCTTACCGAGAAGAACATGGTCAAAAACGAAGAGACCAGCCAGGTGCAGCGCAAGGTCTTCAACGTCATGGTCGAGTGCCTGCAAAACATCAGCAAGCACGCCGACCCAATGAGCGGTCAGGAAGATGAAGAACGCAGGGGCATTGTCCTTGTAAGCCACGGCGAGACGAGCTACAACGTCATTACCGGAAACGTCATCAAAGCAGAGAAGAGGGCCGCCCTAGAGGCCACGCTCCAGCACATCAACAGCTTGGACAAGGAGGGCCTCTCCGCGCTCTACAAGCAGCAGATACTTGGCGGCAAAATCTCTGAAAAAGGCGGCGCCGGCCTCGGCTTCATAGACATCGCCAAGAAGAGCGGCAACAAGATTGACTATCAGTTCAAGGAACTCAATGACGAGTTCTGCTTCTTCATCATCATCACCACCATCTCGAGAGGATAGGCGGACAAGAACACGATTCTTCAGACCAACACACATTAGACCAACACAATATGGACGTATTAGAGATTAAGGGAACCGACGACACCCCAACCGTCAGAATGGACAAGGACGCCAACATCATAGAGTTCTCCGGACGCTCTCTCCCTGAGAACGTGGCTGAGTTCTACAAGCCCGTGATGGAGTGGATTGACGAGTATGTCGCGGCCCCCAACGACCACATAGATGTCTGCTTCAAACTCGAGTATTTCAACACGGCGTCTTCCAAAATGCTGCTAGACATACTCCTGAAGTTTGAGCCCATAGCCGACAAGGTCACCGTCAAGTGGTACTCCCACGAAGACGAGGAGGACATTGAGGACTCCGGAAAGGAGTATGAGGACATTGTCGAGGTCCCCTTCGAGTTCATCAAGTACTAGCTTACCGACAAGATTAGCCACCCGCGCCCGCGCGCGGTGGCTTCGATATAAATTAAGCGGAGCGGCGGCAATCAGTCCGCCCGCTTCGCATTTTTTGGCGAAAAGGACGGTGAGAGGCTTTGCCTCCGCCACCAAACGCGGCCTCACGGCCGAGGCCCCAAACACCATAGACCTTTTTCGAGATGAGTGAAGAGATTCTAGAGCACCTGATGAACCTGTTCGGCATTCTGGCCAAGCAGGGAGGCGGAGCTAGCGACGTCGAGATTAACTTCCTCCGGAAGTTCCTCAACGACCAGATTGCGTCCGCCAAGGTGGAGGAGTATCTCGAAAAATTCAAGGAGAAAGCCAGCGAGAGAGCCCAGTTCGACGAGACGGCAGGACGTATCGTGGTGGATATGAAGGACTCCATGAGGACGCTCAAAATATGCCGAGCCGCCAACAAGGCGCTCAGCAAGGAGCAGAAAGTGGTCGTCCTGGTCAGGCTCTTCGAGATGGAGAAGGTCTACGACACCGCCAACGCCGGACGCAAGGTCTCCGTCAAGGCCTGGAAAGGCAAGAGCCGCAAAGAGGCCGAGGAACTCGATGTGGAGGAGAACGCCGACACCATCATCAAGCTCCGCGAGGAGGTGGTCAAGACGGCCGGAGAGACTTTCACCCTCGCCAAAGACGAGATTGACAACATCAAGATCTTCTGCAACACCGAGGCGACCGACGGGCCCCAAAAGTCACTAGACAAGGCCGACTTCCTCGTGGCCGACGCTCTCCCTGACGACGCCTACGCGCTGGCCTGCCACATCGTAGACCCCACCCTGGACGGCTGTCTAGCCATCCTCCGCATCGGCAGCGCAAACCTCTTCTTCCTCAAATATGACGGCCCCAAAGACGTCTCCATAAACGGACTGGCGGTCAACCCGGGCACCATATACCCCCTCCCGAGCGGCAGCTTCGTCAAGACCCCCAAGGGCCTCCTCTACTACACCGACATAGCCGCGCGCCTCTCCAAAGAGACCAACGTCCAGAAAATATCTTTCGAGGTCAACCACCTGTGGTTCCGTTTCAAGACGGGCGGCATCGGCCTCCGAGACGTCAACATGTATGAGGAGCAAGGCAAGCTCGTCGGCATCATGGGAGCGTCAGGAGCAGGCAAAACCACTCTTCTCAACGTCTTGTGCGGCAACGAGGCCCCCTCGGAGGGTGAGGTCCTCATCAATGGCCTCAACCTGCACACCCAAAAAGACGAGCTGGAGGGAGTCATAGGCCTCATCCCGCAAGACGACCTCCTCATTGAGGAGCTCACGGTTTACCAAAACCTCTACTACAGCGCCAAACTGTGCTTCAAAGGCCTCTCCGAGGCCGAGATAGACGCCAAGGTTGAAAAGACGCTCAAAGACCTCGGCCTCTACGAGCGAAAAGACCTCCAGGTGGGCTCGCCGCTCAACAAGATGATCAGCGGCGGACAGAGAAAGAGGCTCAACATAGCGCTCGAGCTGATCCGCGAGCCGGGCATTCTCTTTGTCGATGAGCCAACGTCCGGCCTCTCCAGCCGCGACTCCGAGAACGTCATGAACCTGCTCCGCGAGCTGTCGCTCAAGGGCAAGCTCGTCTTCGTCGTCATACACCAGCCGTCGTCGGACATATACAAGATGTTCGACAAGATGTTCATTCTCGACACTGGCGGATACCCTGTCTACTACGGCAACCCCACCGAGAGCATCATCCACTTCAAGACCGAGGACAACCAGACCAATGCCGACGTGGGTCAATGCCCAACCTGCGGCAACGTCAACCCCGAGTTGGTGTTCAACATCTTGGACGCCAGCGAGAAGGATGAATATGGAAACACCACCAGCCGGCGCAAGAAGAGTGCCGAGGATTGGAACAAGATATACCAAGAGAAAGTCTTGCCCAAGGTGCCGCGCGTCAAGACCGTGACGGAGAAACCGCCAAAGAGCCTCGACATCCCTGGCTGGTTCAAGCAGTTCTGGATCTACACGCAGCGCGATTTTTGGGCCAAGATTAGCAACACGCAATACATCGCCCTCAACATCCTTGAGGCGCCCATCCTCGGCTTCGTCCTGGCATATCTCATTCGCTACATTGTAGACCCCGACTCCGACGTCTACATCTTCCGCGAGAATGCCAACATCCCCATCTACATCTTCATGGGCACCGTCGTGGCCATCTTCTTTGGCCTCATTGTCAGTGCTGAGGAGATATTCAAAGATGCCAAGATTCTCAAGAGGGAGCGGTTCCTCAATCTGAGCCGATCCGCCTACCTCATGTCCAAGATCTTCATCCTTATGGGCCTCTCGGCCATACAGATGCTGCTCTTCATCGTGGTCGGCAATCTCGAGATCTCTTTCCGCGGAATGAACCCGGAGTTCTGGCTCATGCTCTTCTCCGTGGCCGTCTCAAGCAACGTCTTGGGCCTCATTATCTCGTCCACGTTCAACTCCATCGTCACCATCTACATCATGATCCCGCTCATCATGATTCCTCAAATGGTGCTGGGCGGGGCCATGTTCACCTTCGACAAGCTGAACAAGGACATATCCGCCGTAGACAAGGTGCCGCTCGTGGCCGAGGTCATCCCCGCGCGCTACGCCTACGAGGGCCTGATCGTATACCAATACAAGAACAATAAGTTCGAGAAGACGTTCTTTGATGACGAGCTGGCCGAGAGGCAAGCCGACTTCAAGACCGTCTACTACCTCCCCAAGATCAAGGACGTGCTGGAGGCCGTCCAGTCCGCTCGCAAAGAGCATAAGACTGACAACCGGCAATATCTCACAGACCTCGCCCTGCTGGCCAACGAGTTGGGCAAAGAGACGCGCCGGCAGCCGCAAGTCAAGTTCGACTGCCTGGCAAAACTCAATGAGGCCGACTTCAACGACGAAGTCTATGCCCAGACTGGCGAGTATATCGACGCCCTCAACGAGCTCTATCAGGCTCAGTTTATGAAGGCCAACTCCGCCCGCGAGCGCAAGATAAGCTATTACCTTGAGCATCAGCGAGACACCTACAACGCCCTCAAGAACGAGTATTACAACGAGGCCGTGTCTGACGTCGTCACGAAGACTTTTGACAAGAACAAGATCTTGCGAGACGGAGACCGCCTCATACAAATCAAGGACCCGATCTACCAGATTCCGGAACCCGAGGGCATACTCCGTTTCCGCAGCCACTTCTTCTCGCCAAAGAAATATTTCTTCGGCTTCTACATTGAGACGCTGTGGTTCAACATCTTGGCCGTGTGGGTCATAACGGCTGTGCTATATGCCGTGCTGTATTATGACCTGGCGCGCAAGGGCTTCGAGAAACTTGCCGACATCGACTTCAAAAAGAGGCTCGCCCCATTGGCGTCTCTCTGCTCCCGCCTCTTCAGCCGTAAGGCCAAGGCGCAAGCCAAGAAGGCATAAACGACAGAATATTAATTTATCACACCAACATACCCGTAAGTTATGTCAACACCAAGATTTGCCATAATGCTGGCGGCCGCGTCGGTCTGCGTCGGCCTCCTGGCCGCTTGCTCCGGCAACGCCTCAAAACAGGCCGACAGCTTCGACGACATCCCCGATAGCCTCCAAAACGCGCCCCTCCAACTCTCGGAGAACGTTGTCAACGACATGATTCAAAACATCTCCTCGCCTGTGGAGATGGCCAATCAGATCAAAAACAGCGGCGCGGGCTTTGACCAGTCTGTCCTCAACTCCGCCGAGAAGATGAAGGACTACAACACCGGCTTCAAACGCGCCCTCAACCTCGGCGCCTACAGCGCCGACCTTGGCTACATCAACACGTTCAACAAGAACAGTGTCGTGGTCTCATATCTCTTGGCCGTCAAGGAGTTGGCCGATGGCCTCAACGTAGGTCAGTTCCTCGACTTCAGCACGTTGAGCAGGCTTGCCAAAAACAGCACCAACCTCGACTCGCTCAAGCTCCTCTCCGTCTCCAGCTTCAACGAGATGGACAAATATCTCCGCGACCAGAAGCGTTCAAACGTCTCCACGGCCATCGTGGCGGGCGCTTGGGTCGAGGGCATCTACATCACTTGCCGAGTCATTGAGCAAACACATGACGCCGAGCTCATCAACCGTCTTGGAGAGCAGAAAGACATCGCCTCAATCCTGCTCATCATCCTCAACAACTACAGCAAGGGAAACAGCGACTTCCAGACCCTCGTCAGCAAGATTGACGACCTCAAGAAGATCTATGACAACGTCAGGATCACCACGGAGTTCGGCGAGCCGCAGACCAAGGAGGTGGACGGCATGCTCATCATTGAGCAGAATGAGATAACCCACGTGGAGATAACCGATGAGCAGGTGGCACAGATCATCGAGAAGATCAAGGCCGCGAGGGAATTCATAGTGCAGTAAGCCATCCCTTTCCTTAACCTTTTTACGACCATTTCACAATGAAGCGCATACTACTCTCCCTCATAGCCATGGTGGCCATGATGGCCTCGGCAAACGCCCAGTGTGGCGACGAACTTATGAAGCAGGCGCTCGGCGCCATGGGCAACTACCAATACATCAAAGATTTTGACATCAAGCTGCCCGCGGCCACCAGCAAGACCGGCACTAAGTTCTCCGTCGTCCTCAACAGCCGCACGCACTATCAGATCAACATTGCCAACGGCTCCAGCAACGCTGAGAAGGTTATCATCCAGATCTTTGACGGCGACAAGCTCCTCGGCACCAATTTCGCCAACGGCAAGACTTTCGAGGCCTTCCAGTTCATTTGCAGCAAAACAGGGGCCTACAAGCTCCACGTCTACTGCAACGGCGGCTCCGACGCCTGCGCGCGCGCCGTGCTCTCCCTCGTAAAGCAATATTCCGAGGCCGAGATGCCCAAATAACCCCTAGTCTGCTAATAAAAAACACAACATAAAGGACATGACACTCAACAAAATCCTGGGCGGCATCTCCGCCGCCGCTGTCATATTCTCGCTCAATAGCTGCTCCTCCTGCTCTCAGCAGGGGGGCGAGCTTGGCGAGATCAACGACCAAGACGACACCACCCTCATCGTCAGCGCCGAGGTGGTGGGAGACATGATTCAAAACATCTCCTCGCCTGTCGAGATGGCCAACGAGATCAAGAGCTCCGGCGTGCAGTTCTCACAAAGCACGCTCAACGCCGCGGGTCGCGAGAGTGACTATGAGACCAGCTTCAAGCGCGCCATCAACCTCGGCGTCTATGCGGCAGACCTCGGCTACATCAACACCTTTGGCAAGAACCTCGTTGTCGTTGACTACCTCTCCTCCATCAAGAGGCTCGCTGACGGCATCGGCGTGGGCCAGTTCCTCGATTTCTCCCTCCTTAGCCGCATGGCCAAGGACAACACCAACCTCGACTCGCTCAAGCAGCTCTCCGTCTCCAGCTTCAACAACATCGACAAATATCTCCGCGAGCAGAAGCGTTCCAACGTCTCCACGGCCATTGTCGTGGGCACATGGCTCGAGGGCATCTACATCACGGGCTCTGTCATTGAGCAGACGCATGACAAGGGGCTCATCGATCGCCTCGGCGAGCAGAAAAACATCGTTGAGATTCTCCAGATTGTCGTCCACACCTACGCCCGCTCCGATGTCTATTTCAAGGAGTTGAGCAAGCAGATTGACGAGCTGAAGGCCATCTATGACGGTGTCCGCATCACCACCGAGATGGGCACCCCCGAGACCAAGGAGGTCAATGGCATGCTGGTCATTGAGCAAAATGAGATAACCACCGTCGAGATAACCGATGAGCAGGTGGCCAGCATCGTTGCCAAGGTTAAGGAGATCAGAAACGGTGTCATAAAGTAACCATTCGATACTGACTTAGTCATGATCAGAAAGATTTTGGCCCTCGTGGCCCTAGTGGTGGGAATGACAGGCGCGGCTAGCGCGCAGTGCGGAGACGAACTTATGAAGGCTGCGCTCGGAGCCATGGGCAACTATCAATATATCAAAGATTTTGATATTAAGCTGCCCGCTGGCACAAGCAAAGACGGCGTAAAGTTCTCCGTCGTCCTCAACAGCCGCACGCACTATCAGGTCAACATTGCCAACGGCTCCAGCAACTCCGAAAACGTCATTGTGGAGATCTACGACGGTGACAAACTTATCGGCGTCAACCAGGCCAACGGCAAGATATTCCCCGCCTTCCAGTTCATTTGCAGCAAGACGGGGGCCTATAAGCTCCACGTCTATTGCGCCGGTGGCTCCGAGGCCTGCGCCCGCGCGGTGCTCTCTCTCGTGAAGCAATATTCCGAGGCCGAGATGCCCTAGGGCGTCATGGTGTGATACAGAAGGCCCGTCGCCTGCCGCAATGCGGGGCGACGGGCTTTTGTGTGTCGCGCCGATCCTCACTTCTACCCCATTTTTATTAAATTTGCCCCACACCATGAACCCCTCCGACCCGATGGAAGTTATAAGCCACAACGACATGTATGACGGGCGGCCCTCCGCCGTGTGCGTGGGAGTCTTTGACGGTCTCCACCTCGGCCATCAGGCCCTGCTCCGCCGCCTTGCTAACGAGGCCCGCGCCAAGGGGCTTGTCTCGCTCGCCGTAACCTTTGAACCGCACCCTCGTATAGTACTCTCCAAAGGCAACGACCGTGTGGGGCTGCTCACCACGGCGAGCGAGAGGGCGGCTCTCTTCGAGGCCGCGGGGGTTGACCGGTTGGCCATCCTGCCATTCACGCGTAAGTTCTCTGACCTCACGGCGCGCCAGTTCCTTGAGGAGTGGCTACGCGACAGGTTCTGCGCCCGCTATATGCTCATTGGCTACAACCACCACTTCGGCTCAGATGACGTGCCACCGGAGACCTACGTCCCCTTGGCCGCCGAGGTGGGCATAGAGGCCGAGACGGCGGGCGTCTTCCGCTTGCCCGGAGATGTCAAGGTGAGCTCCACAGAGGTCCGCAAGGCCTTGGCAGAGGGGGATGTTGAGCGCGCCGCGCTGCTGCTGGGTCGTCACTACTCGGTCCGAGGCCATGTGGTCCACGGCGACGCCATTGGCCGCGCCATAGGCTTCCGCACGGCCAACGTGGTGCCGGAAGACGACCACAAGCTCATCCCGGCCGACGGCGTATATGCAGCCACGGTGAGCCTAGACGGCGGCCTTGCCCTCCCAGCGGTGGTCAACGTGGGCTCACGTCCCACGGTCGGTGGCGGAGACAGGAGGGTGGAGGCTCACCTCATCGGTTTCGACTCCGACGTCTACGGCTGCAAGGCCGAGGTCCGTTTTGTGGCAAGGCTTCGCGACGAGATGAGATTCGACACTCTCGATGGCCTGGCGGCACAAATAAGGCTCGATGCCGAGGCCGCCCGAAAGGTGCTGGAGGTGCGTCTCTGAGGCCTTACTTTATAGTAATATAATGGTTTGAAAATCGTTGACAATTGTTTAACTTTGTTGTGCGACACCTGTGAAAATGTCACCCGCGAGGAGACGTTTCGTCCGCCATTGCCCGTCCAACACCTTGCGGCATAGGCGGGTGGGTGTCAGGAGACAAAAGATGAGATTTTATCCCAGACGCACAAAAAACAAGAGGTCTATGATTAGGAAGATATTGCTCGCGCTGGCTTTAGTGCTGACGCTCATAATGCCCTCGCAGAGGGCCATGGCGCAAGACCAGTTGGCTAAGCCCAAGGCCTTGCTCACGCTCAGCTTCATACGCTATCTCGGTTGGAGCGACGCGGCGCGAAAGGGCGACTTTGTCATAGGCGTCCTCCGCGACCGCGAGATGGCCTCTTGGCTCACCAGTCAGTCTGAGGGTAAGAAGTTCGGTTTCCAAAACGTCGTGGTGAAGACGTTCAAGTCCGTGGCTGAAGTCACGGACTGCCAAGTGCTGTATGTCTCGAAAAACATCAGTTTCAGCCGCAACGCCGCCACCTTGCTGGACAAGGTCGGCAAAGACACGCTGATCATGACCGAGGAGGAAGGCGCCACGCAGAGCGGCTCAATGATCAACTTCGTGGTCCGAGACAATCGTCTCCGCTTCGAGCTGAGCAAGAAAAACGCCCAAATGGCCAACATCCAGTTCGGACAGAAACTGACCGACATGACTGCGGCCATCAATCTCTAGAAAAAATATACCATAGCTTTCCTTTAGCTCACCACATCATCATGAAGAATTTTTCCTTCAAGCAGAGAATAGCAGGGATGAACATAGCGCAGAAGCTCACCGGCGGCTTCGGCATCATTAGCGTCTTCATCATGCTCAATGCCATTCTCACCATCGTCATCCATTTCTACTCGCGCAGCCTGCAGCAGAAAGAGGCCGAGGAATACTTGCCCGTCAAGTCAAACCTCGACGTCATGATGAACAAGATCACCGAGTCGCGCAGGCTGGTGGTCAACTGGGTCTTCGTAGACCATCAGCCCAACACGCCAGACAAGGTCAAGCTCGCCGCCATAGTCAACACGGACTTTGACGTCGTCTTGAGCGAGGTCAAAGGCAAGACGTCCGGCTGGGACGCCGCCTTCACCGACACCCTGGCCGCTGTGGACGAGAAGGTTCACGCTTTCTTCGACATGGAGCGCACCGTCATGAGCAACCTCTCCACATTCGACTCTTATGACGACCCGATCCTCCTCATGGAGAGCGAGATGCTCGTGCAGAGCGATGGCGACATAGAGATCGCGGAGAAGGAGATCCAGGGCCTCATGAACTCCCTCATCGGAATCTGCGACGCCAAGTGCGACGCCATCAAGTCCAGCATCAACACGTCATCCACCGTCCAGCTCGTCTTTGTCATCCTCATGAGCCTCCTCGTCCTGGGCACTGCGCTCTTTGTCGGCCGACTGCTCTATGTGAGCATCATCTCGCCCCTCAAGAGGGGCGTGGCCTTCGCCGAGGCCATCGGCAAGGGAGACCTCACAGCCTCCGTGCAGGTGGATCAGAATGACGAGATTGGCCAGCTCTCCAAGGCTCTCCAGGGCATGGTGGAGAACCTCAAGCACACCGTCGTCTCCATTGAGAGAAACGCCAATGAGCTTGTCACTTCGGGCGCGCAGCTCAATGAGTCGTCTCAAAAGCTCTCCAAGGGCGCCTCGGAGCAAGCGGCGTCGGCCGAGGAGGTCTCCACCGCCATTGAGGAGATGGTGGCCAACATTGACCAGAACACCGAGAACGCCATAGCCACCGAGAAACTCACGGCCTCCACCGTGGCCAACGTCAACCTCTCCAGCCAATACTCTGGCGAGGCGGCCGAGGCCATGAAGACCATATCCGAGAAAATATCCATCATCTCGGACATCGCCTTCCAGACCAACATCCTCGCGCTCAACGCCGCGGTCGAGGCCGTCCGTGCAGGAGAGCAGGGCAAAGGCTTCTCCGTGGTCGCGGCAGAGGTCCGCAAGTTGGCCGAGAGGAGCAAGCAGGCGGCAAATGAGATTGTCTCGCTAGTCAATAAGGGCCTCAAGGTCACCCAGATGGCCGGCGAGAAAGCCAAGGCCCTTGTGCCGGACATCGAGAAGACCACGGTCCTCATCAAAGAGATTTCCGCTGCCAGCATTGAGCAAAAGACAGGTGCCGAGCAGATCAACATGGCCATGCAAAACCTCAACGTCATCACGCAAGAGAACGCGTCTAGCTCCGATGAGCTCACCAACAGCTCCGTGCTCCTCAGCTCTCTGGCCACCAACCTCAAGCAGGCCGTGGGCTACTTCAAGCTGGATGACAAGTCGGCCAAGGAGGCCGAGGAGGCGGCGGACCATGCCGCACCCAGCGCCAAGCCCGCCGCGGAAGACAAGAAGCCCCGCGAGGCAGACGCTCCCGCTCATCACGAGCCCGCGGGCCGGCCCATGGGCGGGGTCAAGATCAACCTCGGCCCCTCAAAAGAGTTCGACCTCGACAATTACGAGAAGTTCTAAACCAGCACCATGAGCAGCATATATAGCCTGGAGGTGACGGAAGAGGGCGGCAAGAGGCAACTCAAATTTGGCGGAGACCTCATCATCAACCACATCGACAAGATGGCCGCCGAAGTCAAGGACGCCCTGCCCCAGCCCACTGACGTGACAATAGTCCTCGACAACCCGTCCAATATCGACATGACCTTCATCCAACTGGCCTTGGCCGTGAGGCGCTCTTGCGCCGAGGCTTCCAAGGCGTTCGAGATAAAGGCCACGGTGAAAGACGACCTCAAGGAGCTGCTCGTCAAGGCCGGACTGGACAAAGATATGGGCCTATAGTAGGGCTAAAGGTATCAGCACACGATAACATTAAATCAGCATAAAACAATATGGCAAAGACAGTTCTTATTGTGGACGACTCCGAGAGCATCCGCGAGGTTGTCAACTTCACCCTCGCCAATGAGGGCTACGACGTCCTCGTAGGCGTCGATGGCGAAGATGCGCTCAAGTTCCTTGACGGCCGTCCTATCGACATCGTCATCACAGACTTGCACATGCCGAACCTCGACGGCCTCGGCCTCATCCGCAAGATTCGTGAGATGGATGCCTATAAGCACATCCCCATCCTCTTCCTCACCACTGAGAGCCAGACAGAGAAGAAGATGGAGGCCAAGGAGGCTGGCGCCACGGGCTGGATCATCAAGCCTTTCGTGCCCGCCAAGCTCCTTAGCGCCATTTCTAAGGTTTTGCGCTAGGACGCTGAAGCGGCGGGTCCGTGCGGCTCGCCGTCTTCCCCTGCTGGCCGCATGGGCCAGGGGTGGAGAGGCGTGCCTCGCGGCTAGCCCGTGCCATCTTGTGGCATCTTGCTGCCCTGGCGCGCAAAAGTGGCCTAGGTGCCGACATAACAAACTGATATAGTCATGCTTGACAAGTTCCAACAAAAGTTCGTAGAGGAGGCGCAAGACAACGTCGCGGCCATCGAGGAGGCTTTGTTCGAGCTGGAGAAAAGTCCAGACGACAAAGAAATCGTCGAGAGGCTGTTCCGCTCTATGCACACCATCAAGGGCAGTGGCGCCATGTTCGGTTTCAACGACTTGAGCCATTTCACCCACAATTTGGAGACGCTCTATGACTTGGTCCGCAATGACAAGATTCAGGTCAACAAAGACATCATCTCGCTGACCTTCGAGAGCCTGGACTACATCCGCCAGCTCCTCGACCTCGGCGAGGGTACTCTCACAGACCCCGACGACATCAAGCGGCAGCAAGACTATATCGCCAAGATTACCAAATACTTCCCTGCGGGCCAGCAACTCACGCTTAGCAGCGCCGAGAAAGCCGCCCTCGCCGCAAAACAGGCTGCGGCGGCACAGCCAGAGCCGAAGAAGAAAGGGCCGAAGAACTATCTCGTGACCTTCGCCCCCGAGATCTCGCTCCTCAACAACGGCACCAACCCCCTCTTCATTCTCGACGACCTCACGGCCCTCGGCGCATATCGCACCTTGGCTTTTGACGGGGCCGTGCCGAGCCTTGACAAGTTCGAGCCGCTCAACCTCTACGTCAAGTGGCAGACAATCCTCCACACCGACCAGGATGTCAACGACATCAAAGATGTCTTCATCTTCGTCGAAGACGAGTGCCGGATGGACATTGCCGAGCTGCCCGATGGCGACATCTTGGGAGCGAAAGACAAGCTCGACCCCATCTGCGCAAAAGCGCTGGAGACCCAGACAGAGCTGAAGGCCGATGACTTCGCCCCCTTCAAGGAGGCTCCCAAACCAAAAGAACAGCCCAAAGCCGCGGCCAAGTCCGCCGCCCGGCAGCAGGAAAACAAGATTGCGAGCATTCGCGTGGCAGCGGACAAGATTGACGACCTCGTCAACGCCGTCAGTGAGCTTGTCACCATGCAGGCGCAGCTCAACCTTATGGCCGCCAAGCAAGACGACCCCACGCTCTCGGCCATCGCCGAGCAGATGGAGAAAATCACCAGGCAGCTCAGAGACAACTCGTTCTCCATATCCCTCATCCCTCTTCAAGGTGAGTTGGTGCAGTTCCAGAGGCTTGTCAGGGACCTGTGCAACAAACTGGGCAAGCAGATGGAGTTCGTCGTGGAGGGTGGAGAGATTGAGCTGGACAAAAACATCATCGACCACCTCAAAGACCCACTGCTCCACATCATCCGCAACTCCGGAGACCATGGCATTGAGACCCCGGACGAGCGCGTGGCCAAGGGCAAAAACCCGACGGGCGTCATATTGCTCAAGGCCTTCTACTCCGGCTCTTCGGTCATTGTCCAAGTCTCGGATGACGGCAAGGGCATGGACCCCGAGAAGATACGCAAGAAGGCCATTGAGAAGGGCCTCATCGACCCCGCCGCCCACCTCTCAAAGAAAGACACGCTCAACCTCGTCTTCGCCAGCGGTTTCTCCACGGCCGACAAGGTGAGCGATGTCTCCGGCCGAGGCGTGGGAATGGATGTCGTCAAGAGCAAGATTCAGGAGATCCGCGGCGAGGTGTCCGTAGACTCCGAGGTTGACAAGGGCACCACCATCACCATGGAGCTCCCGCTCACCCTCTCCATCATCGATGGCCTCCTCACCCGCATAGGCGGCGAGCAATACGTCTTCCCGTTCTCCAACATCGAGCGCATTCTCCAGCCGTCCGAGGTGAGCGTGAGCCAGAGCGGCATGGGCGACTTCTTCACCTACAATGGTGCCCAGATGGTCTTCATCGACCTCAACAAGGTCTTCAACGGCGCGCCCACCGATGTGGCCAACTCCAAGGTGCTCATAGTCGGGCAGGGAGACAAGAGGGTCGGCATGGTGGTAGATGCCGTCTTGGGAGAGTACCAGATAGTGGTCAAGCCGCTTGGCCGATTCTTGCGCAGCGTCGACATGATCTCAGGAGCCTCCGTCATGGGAGACGGCTCGCTGTCGCTCATCATCGACCCGGGCCGGCTGGTCAACTACTATAACCGCCTCAGGTTCCAAAAGAAACAGTAGGAGATATGGAAGAGAGCAAATCGGTCACCTCATTCAAGGTCAGAGGCGAATATTTCGCCGTGGAGACTGCCTCCGTGCGCCACATATTGGCCAGCGTCCCGCCCACCAGGGTGCCGCTCACCAAGCCCTTCATAAAGGGCGTCATAAACAACCACGGCAACATGATACCTGTCGTAGACTTCCGCGCGCTCCTGGGGCGCGACGAGGCGCAGGGGCTGCCGGAGCAGAGCATTGTGGTGGTGGGCCTGGAGTCCAACGGCAAAGAGGAGTTGGTGGGTTTCAGGGTCGATGAGATGGACGACGTCTTCGAGATGGCCCCCGAATCCTTCTCGCACGAGGTGGTCATCAACGTGGCTCCCGAGGTGCAGAGGGCCGTGGCCGGCACCATCAAGGAGGGAGACAAGTTCGTATATCTCCTCAAACTAGACGAGTTGGAGCAGGCCCTGCTCTAAGGCGCAGATTCGCAAAACGTCTCAGCAGTCCTAACAATGGAAGAAGAAATAATCAACTCATACCTCACCTTCACGGTAGACGGTGGCCTCTACGGGGTCCACGTCTCGCGCGTGGTGGAGATCCAGGCCTACGAGAAGCCTGAGGCCAACCCTGGCGGGCTGCCATATCTCCTGGGGCTGATTCGGCATCGTGGCCGCGTGCTGCCGTTCATAGACAGCGGCGTGAAGTTTGGCCTCAAGCCTCTGAACCTGAATGAGCAGACCTACGTCGTCATCATTTCCGTGAAAAATGGCGATGAGTTGTTCGATGTAGCCCTGGCCGTTGACGAGGTCTGCGGCGTCATGGACATCCCCGAGGAGGGACGTCTGAAGATAGACTCGGCCTACAAGCCCGGCTACGTGCTCTTTGCGGCCCCGGAAGACGGAGGGCTAGCCATGTTCCTCGACCCGGACAAGGTCTTTAATGACACCGACGTAGTCTCCATGGCCAACATTACGGCCGAGGCCAACAAGAGGCAAGCCACAAAACAAAACTAGTCTGGCCATGGTGGATGAAGAGCTGAAAGACGTCACAGAGGGCAAAGACTTCGACTGCTTCCGCGCGGAGCTGTCGCAGGCCGACTTCCGTCAGTTCAGCAGCTATATCTACGACCAGTTCGGCATCAAGATGCCAGACATCAAGAGGATCATGCTCCAGGGCAGGCTCCTCAAGAGAATCCGCGAGCTGAAGATGTCGTCCTACTCGGAATACAAGAAATACTTCTTCAGCCCAGAGGGACAACGCAACGAGCTGTACAACTTCTTGAGCGTCATCACCACGAACAAGACCGACTTCTTCCGCGAGCCCGTCCATTTCGACTTCCTCCAGAGCACGGCCTTGCCGGAGTTTCAGGCCGAGGGGCGGCGAAACGTTAACATATGGAGCGCGGCCTGCTCCAGCGGCGAGGAGCCATACACCATAGCTGTGGTCCTCAATGAGTACGTTGAGCAGCATCCCGGCCTCACTTTCAACATTGTGGGGACTGACATCTCGCAAAACGTGCTGGAGAAAGCCGCCAGGGGCGTATACCCCGAAAAGGCCATCGCCATGATTCCGCTCTCGCTCAAGAAGAAATATTTCCTCCGGAGCAAGGACAGGGTCAACCCCACGGTCAGGGTCGCGCCGCTGCTGCAGCGAAACTTTTCCTTGAAATATTTAAACCTCATGGACAGTGTTTACGATATAAAGGGAGAGTTCGACGTCATTTTCTGCCGCAACGTGCTGATATATTTCGACCGTGAGACGCAGGAAAAAGTGATTCAGAAGCTTTGCGCCAAACTCAGGCAAGGCGGATACCTCTTCATAGGCCACTCAGAATCAATGTCGAACATGGACGTGCCTCTGACGAATATAAAACCAACTATCTTCAAAAGAAACTAAAACCGTTCGGATATGAACAATACCATCACAGACAGGCAGCTCCTCAAAGAAGTTTCCGCGAGGCTCAAGCAGAAATCTGAAATAGAGAAAAAGTATGCCGACTTGTTGGCCGAGTACCAGTCCATGGGCAAAAGGCTCAAGGATTCCGAGGCGCTCAAGAGCCACTTCATATCCAACGTCACAAACGAGATCGTCAACCCTTTCACGTCCATCATAGGCCTCTCCAAGGCCATACTCTCCGTAGAGAAGCAAGATTGGAAAAAAATCGTGTCCATGGTGGCCCTGATCCACAATGAGGCCTTCAACCTCGACTTCCAGCTCAAGAACATCTTCACGGCCGCGAAGATCGAGGCGGGGGAGATCTTGCCAAACGTGCAGAAGGTCCACATCAGGCAGCTCGTCCAGTCCGTCATAGACTCCTTCTCCATAGTCACGAGGAAGATGGGCATAGACATCGTGCTCGACTACGAGATCCAGCTCGGCTTCGGCGAGAAAGACTACTACTTCAACACAGACGCCGAGAAACTCAAGCAGATAATAAGCAACATCCTCAACAACGCCGTCAAGTATAGCTACAAAGACAGCAAAGTCATTGTCAAGGTGTGGATTGACGACGACCTGCTCTACGTCTCGGTGCAAGACTTCGGCACGGGCATCTCCGAGAAGAACCAGAGCATCATCTTCGAGAGGTTCAAGAGGCTGGACACGGGCATCAACTCCATCAACCAGGGCCACGGCCTGGGCTTGGCCATAGCCAAGGCCTTGCTAGACGTCTTGGAGGGCAAGATTGACATAAAGAGCGTCAAGGGCGAGGGCTCGACGTTCACCATCTCCATACCCAGGCTCAAAGTTGTCAACACCGACCCGTTCGGCGGCGACGACGGCGGCATGTTCTTCGAGACGGACGGCGACGACGACGTTGATCTCTTTTAACGGGGCCGTTCGGATGGAGTATTCGCAGCACTTCCTCTACCCCTCGTCATTCTTCGCAAGCAAAGAGCCGTATGTCGTCAAGACGGTCTTGGGCTCATGTGTGGCGGTGTGTCTGTGGGACAAGGCTCTGCATTTCGGCGGCATTAACCACTATATGCTGCCCACGTGGATGGGCAACGACTTGGCTTCGCCCAAATATGGCAACATTGCCATTGAGAAACTCGTTGAGAAAATGAGGTTCATGGGCAGCCGCATCGAAGACCTCCAGGCCAAGGTCTTTGGCGGGGGCGAGTTGCTCGAGGGCATTGACGGTGGGCCGTCGGCCACGCAGATCGGCGAGCGAAACATTCAGATTGCCAAGATAATGCTCGATGAGTACAAGATTCCCATCGTGGCCTCGTGTACCGGCGGAAAGAAGGGACGCAAGATCCTCTTCTTCACAGACACGGGCGAGGTCCGTCACAAATATCTAGACAAGAGGCAGCTCTAAGACTTTGGCGGCCTCGCGTCATAACGCTTCATCTTGCGGCAGCCGCGCGCCTGCGGGGGCGTCGCGGCTGCGGCATCCACTTTTTTAAGAGACGCTTCGGCATGGATCATAAAATCAGAGTGCTGGTAGTGGACGACTCGGCCGTTGTGCGCCAGTCGCTCTCCGCCATTTTGGAGGCCGACCCCGAGATTGAGGTCATGGGGACGGCCGCCGACCCCATTATCGCCGTCAAGAAGATAATGCGCGAGGTGCCAGACGTCATCACGCTCGACATTGAGATGCCGCGCATGGACGGCCTCACCTTTTTGCGCAAGATAATGGCGCAGAGGCCCATACCCGTCGTCGTCATCTCGTCGCTGACAACCCGCGGCACAGAGGCCGCCATGAAGGCCCTCGAATATGGCGCGAGCGAGGTCATTGGCAAGCCCGCCATGAACCCCGACGTCTTCTTCCAGGAGAGCCACATCATGCTCTGTGACGCGGTCAAGGCCGCCGCCATGTCCAAGATTCGCCGCGTCAAAGCCGACGACATCCAGGAGCGGGTCAACCCCACAAGGCCCGCCGCGCCCGCGCCCATCACCACCCCGCGCATCAGCACCACCATCCCCACGGCGCAGATCGCGCACGTCCAGCCCAAATATACGGCGGACGCCATCTTGGAGAAAAGCAGCTCGACAGACTCTGTCGTGCCCACTGAGAAGATAATTGTCCTGGGCTCCTCCACAGGCGGCACCGAGGCCATAAGGGTGCTGCTCAGCGCCATGCCGGATGACATGCCGGGCATTGCCATTGTGCAGCACATGCCCGAGGGCTTCACCCGCTCGTTCTCAAACAGCCTCAACCAGATCTCGCGCCTCAACGTCAAGGAGGCCGAGAACGGTGACAAGCTTTACCGCGGCAGGGTCCTCATAGCGCCGGGCAACAAGCACATGCTCCTCAAGAGGGTAGGCAGGGAATATTTCGTCGAGATCAAGGAGGGCCCGCTCGTCAACCGCCACCGCCCGTCGGTAGACGTCCTCTTCCGCTCCGCGGCGCGCTACGCCGGCAGCAACGCCATTGGCGTAATCCTCACGGGCATGGGCAATGACGGGGCCCGCGGCATGAAAGAGATGCATGACGCCGGGGCGCGCACCATTGCCCAAGACGAGCAGTCTTGCGTGGTCTACGGGATGCCCAAAGAGGCCGTCAAGGCCGGAGGCGTCGATGACGTGGTGCCGCTAGACAAGATTGACCAGCACCTCGTGAGGCTCCTGACGGGCAAAGCCTAGAAAACCATTGTATTAGGAAAACAATCTACCCCATAGATGAAAAACAAGAAACTGAAGCGGATGACGTGGGCCTATGCGCTGCGTGGGCTTCTCTTCGGCCTGGTGATTGCGCTCATCGTCTTCCTGCTCGCGGCCGACTCCGACGCCTACCACAACAGCGACCGGACGATGGCCGACTTCGTCCGCGCCTTCCCAGCCTTCTGGGTCATGCTCCTGCTGCCGCTCCTGTGCGCCGCGGCGGGCTACCTCGTGGCGTGGCGCATGGCGTCAATAATTAGGGGCATGAACAAGGCCCTCAAGGCCGAGGAGGTGAGATCCGACACCATCCTCCAGTTTGTCGAGGGCCTCTCCGCCGGCAAACTAGACGTCAAGATAAACTCCGAGGACAAGGACGACGACCTCATATCATCGCTCGTGCAGCTTCAGAAAAACCTCAAGCAGAACCAGAAAGAGGACATTAAGAGGCGAGACGAGGAGCAGCAGCGCACTTGGGTCACAAACGGCGTGGCGCAGTTCGGTGAGATTTTGCGCCGCAACAATGACAATATGCGCGAGCTGTCATACAACATCATACGCTACCTCGTAGACTACGTCCACCTCACCCAGGCCGGCTTCTTCCTCCTCCACACCGGCGAGGAGAAAGGAGACAACGGGAAGAAGTTCTTCGAGCTCACGGCTTTCATCGCCTACGACCGCCGCAAATACGCCGACAAGGTCATAGAGTGGGGCGAGGGCCTGGTGGGCCGATGCGCGCTGGAGCAGAAAACCATTTACATGACGGAGCTCCCGCAGCACTACATCACCGTCACGTCGGGCTTGGGAGAGGGAGACCCGAGCTCGCTCATCTTGGTGCCGCTCAAATCTAACGACATCGTCTACGGCGTCATCGAGATGGCCATGCTCCAGCCGCTCCTGCGCCACGAGATTGAGTTTTTGGAGAAGACGGCGGAGAGTATAGCCATGACCATCTCCACCGTCAAGACCAACATGCAGACGGCCGTCCTGCTCCAAGAGACGCAGCAGCAAGCCGCCAAGATGCGCGAGCAAGAGGAGACGCTGCGGCAGAACCTTGAGGAGATGAGGGCAACCCAAGAGGAGAACGAGAGGAAGGAGATAGAGATGAAAGGCTTCATCACAGCCATCGACCACGCCTCCATTAGCATGGAGTTCGCGACCGACGGCACCATCCTCAAAGTCAATGACAACTTCCTCCGCACCTTCGGCTACAAGGCCGAGGAGATTGCCGACCAAAACATGAGCATCTTCTTCTTCAAAGAGGATCAGGACAAGCTCGACGAGCTGCTCGAGACCATCAGCAAGGGCGACACATACAACGGCCGAGTCCGCCGACGCTCCAAAAAGGGCGAAGAGGTATGGCTCCTCTCAACCTACACCCCCGTGCGAGACACTGACGGCGAGGTGCTGAAGGTCATAAGCCTGGAGACCAACGTGGCCGACCAGGTCAAGCTGGAGCGCGAGATGCAAGACAGCCAGAGAGAGCTGGACATCCGCCTGCAAGAGACGAGAGCCGAGGTCGAGGCCAAATTTAAAGAGATTGAGGCCGTCAAAGTCCGCAACGAGAAGACGCTAGACGGCATGCTGGACGCCATCATAACGACCAACCAAGAGGGCATCGTGGAGTTCTTCAACGTGGCCGCGGAGAAGCTGTGGAGCTACAGCCGCGACGAGGTCCTCGGCCACCACGTCTCCATGCTCTTCGCCGAAGACGACATCCAGAAAAACGACTTCATAAAGGCCTTCGTCACGCCAGACATGCCCAAAATCATTGGCGAGCGCAAAGAGGTGCCCATCAAAGACAAGTTCGGCGAGAGCGTCCCCGTCCTTGTGCTTCTCTCTGAGGCCGAGGTCAATGGCGAGCACTCTTTCACGGCCTTCATTCAAAACATCGAGGTTGAGCTCTTCTAGAGCCGCCTCGCCCGCTCCCACCCCAAGGTATGGACATCAAGGAGTTTCTCAAAGAGTTCAACAGCCGCAGCGGCTACGACTTCTGCGACTATTCGGTCAACTCCATCTCGCGACGCCTCCAGAAGATTTGCGACGAGATGAAGATGAGCTTTGAGCAAATCTTGGACCGCGTGGTGGCGGATAAGGAACTGGTGCGGGCCGTGGTGGAAGACATAACGGTGAACACCACCGAGCTTTTCCGCGACCCGCAGGTGTGGGTGGCTCTAGGCAAGGCCCTCCCGCGCCAACTGCCCAAGCAGGCCATGTCCACACTGTGGCACGTGGGCTGCTCCACCGGCCTCGAGGTATACTCTGACGTCATATTGCTCAACGAGCTGGGTCTCAGCGAGCGCACCCGCGTCATTGGCACGGACATCAACCCGAGCGTCTTGGAGAAGGCCGTAAGGGGCGTGTACCCATTAAGCTTCAACCGTCACTATCTAGACAGCTTCGCCGCCGTGATGGCTGGCCTGGGGGTGGACGCCCAGTTTGACAAATATTTCGAGATAGATGCCGCGGCCGACACCATGACGGTGCGCCCGGAGTTCCGGTCTCGCGCCAAATTCCTGAAGCAAGACTTGGTGAAAGACAAACCACCATTCGCCTATCGGGTAGATGTCGTCTTCCTCCGGAATGTCATGATATATTTCAACGAGCCGCTCCAGGTGCGCGTCATGCGCGAGATCTTGACAAAGATGCATGACGGAGCCCTGCTCATCTTGGGCAAGCAAGAGGACTTGCCCTCCCCCATCAAGACGCAGTTTGTGCCGCAAGGCATATTCTATAAGAAAGCGAGGTGACCCATGTTCTTGACAACCAACGAGCTGAGGGAGATTGAGGCCATCTTGGCCGAGAGGCTGAAGGTGGACTACACCCACTTCAACGACGACTTTTTCCGCCGTCGGCTGGCCTACCTCTTTGAGAAGATGGGCATCCGCAGGGTGCAGGAGCTTGGCGTGGCCCTGGACTCGCTCGTCAAGGCGGATGAAATAGCTTTCTACCTCTCTGTGCCGCAGACGGAGCTGTTCCGCGCCCCGGCGTTTTGGAGGCAGCTCAGAAAAGACCTGACGGACGGCGGCGTGAAGAATATCTACCTCCCCTGCCTGAGCAGTTACCATGAGCTTTTCAGCCTGCTGGTGACGTTAGATATGGCGGGGCGGAAAGACTGCCGCATTGTGGCCAACGTCATAAGCGACCGCATTGCGGCGTCTGTCAACGCCATGGCCGTCAGCAAGAAAGACGAGCAGCAAGACCGCTCAAACTTCGAGAGGCTCGAGACCCAGCACTCTTATGACGACTATTTCCCCCACAATGAGGCCGGCGTGCCGGGGCTTCGGGCCGACCTCTTCCGGGGCGTCTCGCTCCGCAATGGTTGGTTCATGAACTTTGAGGACGAGAAGTATGACCTTATAATTTTCCGAGACGTCCTCTTGGGCTACGACCGCGCCCTCCATGCGCAGGCCGTGACCCACTTGGCTGACTCTCTGTCTCGCCCTGGCTCCATGCTCTGCCTCGGCGTGATGGAGCGACCATTGGGAGCCGAGGACAGGCTCGCCCCGCAAGGCCGCGATGGGGTCTACACCTTGCTCAGCAGACAATAATAAAGAAGACGATATGGCGGACTACAAGGCAATCGTTATAGGAGGCTCGGCCGGCAGCTACGCCGTCGTGTCCAAGATCTTGGCGGCTCTTCCCGCCACGTTCCCGCTGCCCATTGTCATTTGCATGCACCGCCTCAAGCACGTCAGGGCCGGCTTCGTCGAGGCTCTGGGAGACCGCGCCACGCTAGAGGTGTGCGAGCCCTATGACAAGCAGCCCATAGAGGCCGGCCGCGTCTACATTGCACCCGCCAACTATCATCTTTTCATTGATTTTGACGGCTCCGCCTCGCTCTCCATCGAGGCCCCGCACCTCTTCTGCCGCCCGGCCATTGACCACACGCTCTCTTCCGCCGCCAAGGCGTGGCGAAACAAATGTGTGGGCATAATCCTCACCGGAGCCAACAAAGACGGAGCCGAGGGCCTCAAAGACATTGCCGACAGGGGTGGCTACACCATTGTGCAAGACCCGCAGACGGCCGACGTGCCAACCATGCCGCGCGCCGCGCTGCGCCTCATCCAGCCCAACGCGGTGCTGTCGCCGCAGGGCATCATTGATTTTTTGAAGGGACTCTAGATGTCACAGTTAATAGTCAGAGACATATCAACCTCCATCCGCGCCATCTCGCCCAAAGTCCATGGGTGGGCAGCCTCCGTGTGGCACTCCGTGCACAAGGTGGCCAAGGCGGCCGCCGCGTGGGTCACCCTCATATGGGTGCGTCTGCGCCTGTGGCTCAGGAGGTCGGTGGCCAGGTTCGTGGCCGTGCCGCTCATGGTCAAGTTCCTCATCGCGCTGGTCTCGTTTCTGGCGGTCTTCGTCTTGTGGCAGCTCTTCGCCTACGACCTCAGCCAGACCACGTTCATCACCGTCAACCTCATCTTGGCGGCCTGCCTCACCGTGGCCACCTCATGTATGGCCACGGCCACGCGGCGGATGATAGCTGACGGCCGCGCCCAGGCCGATGACTTGCGGGCGCAGCTTGAGAGGCGAGACTCCGAGCTGAGCAAGCTCAAGAGCGACATTTTTGAGCTCCGCAACAAGGAGCGGCGAAACACCGCCACGCGCAAGGGCGGGCAGCGTTTTGTGGAGGCCGCGAGGGCGCTGAGGGAGAAAGCCGCCCCGACGGATGAGAAATATCAGTTTCTGGTGGACGCCTTGGCCAAGAGCTTCGACGTGAGCGGAGTGGTCATCTTCGCCCGCGACGCCGAAGGGGCGGACTCGTTTTCCATAGCCGGCCGATACGCGCTGGCCGACGACCCTCCCACCAAGGTGGTGACAGCGGGAGACGGCATCCTGGGCCAGGTGGTGGCCGACGGCAGGGCCATGACGCTCCCCGGCGTGCCAAAGGACTACCTCACGGCCGTCTCCGGCCTCGGCAAGAGCCGGTCGCTCAACGTCTACGCGCTGCCGCTCAAGTCCGGCGGCTCTGACGAGGTGACGGCTGTGATGGAGGTGGCGTGCTTCGCCAAACTGGCCATTGTGAACACTTGGGATGCCATTGAGGAGCAGCTGAGAGAGATTATATAGGCAGATGAAGAAAAACAAAAAAATATATTGGGGCTATTTCTCGCCCAAAGGCTTCTCCGAGCTGCAGTGGTATGCCGCGGCCGTCATCGTCGTCTCCGTCCTCCTCGTAGGCTGGACCAGTATGATGGGCCTCTTGGGCTTCAACGTCTCGTTTTTCAACATTCTCTATCTCCATCACCATCTCTTCGCGTGGCTCTTCGACGCCGCCATACTCTCCATGTTGGCCGCCACGCTCTACATTGCCAACTTCAAGAAGCAGCGCCTCAGCAAGCTCCAGGCCGACATGAAGAGACTGGAGGATGTCATTTCGGGCAGCATCACCATTGCCGAGGACATCCGCGAGGGGCATGACATAGATCGCAGCCGCATGGTCTCGTCAGAGCTGGGCCAGACGCTCCTCAACCTCGGGGCCAGCCTGCAAGACACGCGCCAGAGGGAGTTCAATTTCAACTGGGTGACCAAGGGCAAGGAGAAGATCTCCGACATCCTCCGCGTGCACACAAGGATAGACGACTTGGCCGAGGCCACCATCGAGGGCATAATCTCATATTGCGGGGCCGTGCAGGCCGCTTTCTACATCTTGGAGGGCGACACCCTCCGCACCGTGACGCAATATGCCTATGACCGCAAACGGTTCGAGAAAGATGAGATAAAAATAGGCCGAGGCCTCATTGGCGCGGCGGCCTACGAGAAGCAGCTCATCTACAGGACCGAGATCCCTGACGACTATTTCACCATAACCTCCGGCCTCATTGGCCGCAGCAAGCCCAAGTCGCTCCTCATAATCCCCCTCAGGCAAGAGGAGGAGGTGCAGGGAGTCATTGAGGTCTCATTCTTCCAACCCAGCCTGCCAGACTACTACATGCTGCTGGCCGAGGAGATTGGCACCATGGTGGGCAGCACGCTCTATAACCTCAAGATCAACGAGCGAACCGAGACGCTGCTCAAGGAGTCGCAGCAGATGACCGCCACGCTCCGCAAAAACGAGGAGCAACTCAATGAGAACGCGCGAGAGATGCGCGAGGCAAAGGAGAACCTTGAGATAACAAACTCCGAGCTGGCGCGCAAGATTGACGAAATCAAGATCGCGCAAAAGAAACAGGACGCCATGCTCAGCAACGCGTCCGAGTTCATATCCATCTACAATGCCGACCGTGAGGTGGAATATGAGAGTCCGTCCATGAAACGAATCTTGGGCTACGGCCCGGAAGAGAACGTCCACGGCATGGACGAGGAGTGGATGATGCCAAACAGCTACAAGAAGGTCAGCGCCATGTTCGACTACCTCCTCGCCACGCCTGGCGGAGAGATGAAAATCGAATACACCTACCTCAAGAAAAATAACGAGCGAATATATCTGGAGACACAGGGCAAAAACCTACTCCACGACCCCGCCATACGAGGCCTCATCTTCAACACCCGAGACGTCACCGAGCGCAAGATGCGAGAGAACGAGGAGAAGAAGACAGGCCGCATGAAATCGCTCTCCGAGAACTCCCCAGATGTCATCATCCGCACGTCGATGAAGGGCAAGATTCTCTACTCCAACCCTGCCGCCGCCAAATTCCTGGGCATAGACTCCGCCGAGAAGGCCAAAGAGAAGAGCCTCGTGGACTTGGTGGACGACGAGGCCTTCCGCAACTTCATCACCACGGTGCTCAAATCCATCCGCAAGACCAAGAAACAGGAGGGCACCGAGCTGGAGATGGGGCAGAAAGACAAGACCTACCTCGAAGTCAAGGCCATACCCGAGCTCGACGACAACGGCAGCGTAGACTCCACGCTCTTCACCATCCATGACGTGACGGAGATCAAGCGACTGGAGCAAGAGGCGCAAAAAGCCAGGGAAGACGTCATGAGCTCCATCAACTACGCCAAGAGAATCCAGTTCGCACTCTTGCCAGAGGAGGCCGAGATTCAGGAGCGTTTCCCAAGCTCATTCATGTTCTATCGCCCCAAGAACATCGTCAGCGGAGACTTCCCCTGGATTTTCTCATGCGGAGACGTCACATACCTGGCCGTCGTGGACTGCACGGGCCATGGCGTGCCGGGCGCGCTGCTCTCCATCATTGGCTACCTGCTGCTCAGCAACATAGTCTCCAACAACCCCGACCTCAATCCGGCCGAAATCCTCGGCATGCTCCACGAGGCCGTGCGAGACGCCCTGAAGCAGAAGACTAGCGAGGCCAACGCCGGAGACGGTATGGACCTTGGCCTCGTCAGGGTCGATCCCGCCGCCAGGCAAATTCAGTTCGCGGGAGCGCATCGCCCGCTCTATTACATCCACAAGAACAGGACCGGCGCCTTTGACGAGGGCGACGACTGCCGATTCCAGGAATATGAGGGCACCCGCAAGGGCATTGGCGGCAAGCCACTGCCCAATGGCAGGAAGGAGAAAGACTTTGCCAACAATGTGATAGACTATGAGACGGGAGACCGTTTCTTCGTCTTCTCTGACGGCCTGCCCGACCAGCTAGGCGGCGAGGAACACAAGAAATTCTTCACGCGCCGCGTGAAGGAGTGGCTCGCGCGCAATGTTGACGAGAGCATGACATCAACCTCTAAAGATTTGGTCAAGACTTTCTATGACTGGAAGGGAACTGACAAACAGGTGGATGACGTGCTGCTCATCGGTGTAGAACTATAACACTTCACGGCTATGGCTAAAACACTATCAAGCAATAAGTTCCTTGAATATGCCTACCAGCTATACCAAGACCTGCCCACCAAGGAGGTCAACTTGGTCTATGTGGGTGGCGTCACCAGCGAGGTGACGAGAAACTTCACCATTATGACCGAGGAGAACCTGCTGCGGCACGCCGAGAGCAGCCCCGTGCAGCGCAAAGTGTTCAACGTCATGGTGGAGACCATGCAAAACATAAGCAGGCACGCCGACCTCGTGACGCAAGACCCCGAAGAGATAAGGAGGGGCATCATCATCATCAGTCATAGCGAAGAGGCATATAGCATCGTCACGGGCAACCTGATTCGCAGTGAGAAGGTGGGTCGCGTGAAGGGTAAGCTGGACTCCATCAATGCCATGACCCGTGAGGAGCTTACGGCGGCATACAAGAAGCAGATTCAGGAGGGCACCATATCGGAGAGCGGTGGCGCGGGCCTAGGTTTCATAGATGTGGCTAAAAAGAGCGGCAACAAGATAGACTACCGTTTCTTGGAGCTCTCTGACGAGTTGCCTGGCTTCACGTTTTTCATGACCGTCTGCACGGTGAACAGAAGATAGCTCGGCTGTCCCCGTCCTTGGGCGAGGGCGACGCGCAGCGTCAGAAGATATTGAAAAGAGCCGCGCCAACCGTATGATGCGGTTGGCGCGGCTCTTTTGTCTGATGCTCGCGGTGGGCATTGGCCACAATGGCGCGGCAGTGACTTGCCTGGCTTCGCCTCAGCTTTTTGCGGCCTGCTGTTTGTTTTTCACAATGGCCACGCTGCCATACATGTCCGGCAGCGGCACCATGCCCTCAGGCACTCCCGCCAAGAAACGGTCAACGGCGGAGCGCACGCCGCCCCAGCTGTGGTTGTAGCTGTGGATGATGACCACGCCGCCTGGCGGAAGCAAAGGGTATATGGCTTGCAGCGACGCCAACACGCCTTCATACTCCACACAGTCCACCAGCCCCAAGGCCACGGGCCCGCTCACTTGCGCCACGCCGTTGGCCACGCCGCCTTTAAGCAGGTGGTTCTTAGGCCCTTCTGGCATTAGCCGCCTCACGTCGGCCTCGGCCGCGAAGTCCACGCTCACGCTCTCTTCCGTCACTTGCCCTTGGCAGTTCTCGTGCGTCAGGGTCGCGCTTGTGGCCTCCATAGGCCCAATGGCCCATATCTCCCTCTCGGGGCATTGCGCCCGCAGCAAGTTTATTATCTCGGCCTCCTCAAGGCCCGCCATGACGAAGGAGCCCGCCACTTCGGCGCGCTCCACCTGCTCCATGGCGAAGAATATGGAGTAGTAGCGCGCGCGGTCCTTAAAACGTCGCTCGCCACGTTCCACGCTCGCCGCGATGAGCTTGCGTTTGTGCAGCTCAAGCCACAGCCACGGCTTGAAGAGGCGGTGTGTCCAGAAACTCCAGAAGTAGCTCAATGCCACCCAAGCTATGATGTTGACAATGACTATGTTTATCAGGCCAATGATGCTCATGTGTCTTGCTCTCTTTGCTTGTTCTTCTCGTTCCTCTATCCCTTTTTCACCAGCGTCTTGCGCTGCGTCACGCTTTGCGGGATCTCCTCCACGTAGTGCGTCACATATATGAGCGTCACGCGCGGGTCGTCAGTGTAGCTCTCAATCAGCAGCTTGGCCAAATTCTTTTTGCCCGCGTCGAGGCCGTGCAGCGGCTCGTCCAGAATCACCAGGCTGGGCCTCTTGACAAAGACGCGGGTGAGCAGCACCAGCCTCTGCTCGCCATATGACGTTTGGAGAAATGACCGCCCGGCCAGGCTCTCGCACCCGAAGAGCCTCATCCACTTCAGGGCGGCGGCGCGTTGCGCGTCATCGGGTTTGCGGTAGAGGCCCACGGTGTCAAAGAAACCAGAGGCCACCACGTCGAGGCACGGGATGTCGGCGCGGTAGAAAGTGTGCATGTCTGGAGATATGTAGCCAATGTGGCTCTTTATGTCCCAGATGCTCTCTCCAGTGCCTCTCTTGCGGCCAAAGAGGGTGATGTCGTTGGCATAGCCCTGCGGGTTGTCTCCGCACACCAGGCTCAGCAGCGTGCTCTTGCCGCAGCCGTTGCGGCCCAGCAGCGCCCACTTGTCTCCGCGGCTCACGGCCCAGCTCACGTTGTCCAGTATCGTCACGGGCCCGTAGGCCACCCTCACGCCGTTCATCACCACGGCCTCGGAATATTCGCCATCGTCCGCGGCCCGCATCTCGGCGGGAATCGCTGGCGCCGTGGCCGCCGTGAGCCCCTCTTCGGGGAAAAGCGCGTGGCGCAGGGCCTCGTTGGCCAAGAAGTCGGCCCGCGAGGTCACGGCCTTCACTTGCCCGCCGGCCATGCACACCACCTTGCCCACCCACTCCGGCAAGTCTTTTGGGTGCGAGATGAGCAGCAGCACCTTGATGCCCATCTCGCGGGCCACGCTGGCCAGCACGCGGTTCACCGTCTGGCGGCTCTCGGCGTCGAGGCCTATGTACGGGTTGTCCACCATCAGCACCTCTGGCCGGGCCATCAGGCTGCGGACAATCATCAGCTTGCGCAGCTCACCGCTAGAGAGGAAGAGGATGCGTTTCCCCAAGAGTGGCGTCACGCCAATGGCCTCTAGCAGAGCGGCGTTGCGCTCCACGGCGGCGCGGCCCAGGGCGTCGGCCACCAGAGGGCTGTCCTCGTTCTCGGTGGCTTGCCAGCGTTTTTGGTAATAGTTGTCTTGCGACGCGCCGCCTAGGCGATATATGTCTCGAAACGAGAGCGAGGCTATGGCCTGGCGCGGCACCTCGGTGCCGTCTGCGCGACGCACGTCGACGCGTCCGTCTTTGAGGCTCACCCCGCCGCCTATATATGTGGCCAGAAGTGACTTGCCCGACCCGTTGGGGCCTATTATGACGGCGTTCTCGCCCTCGCCTATGCTCAGCTCAATGTCTCCGCCCAGGCTCTGGCTCTCGTAGCGCGCCACCGGGTGCGATATTTCAATGTGGCTCATTGTGTGTCTTTTTCTTCTTTTCTTTGCTTGCTGCGCAAAGATATGCATTTATGCCTTGCGCCTGCCTCGCCGAGCGGCTCTGCCCGTGTGCCAAGGGTTGGGGCCGGAGGCCTGTTTTGGGGCAATTTATAGGGGACAAAATGTCCGACTGTTTGCCATGTTGTAATGAAACATCCGTGGATTTCAATCAGTTGCGTATGTGGTGAATTGTTTTGCGCCATTGCTCGCCACTTTTGGCCGGCTCGGCCTAATTTAGCGTTCGGAAACGAGAGGGAAACCTCACAATCTGGGATGTGATGACAGAGGCGTGGGTCTACATAGCCGAAGCCAAGGGCCAGAAGCTCATTTTGGGCTTCACCACAGACATGGCCCGCACGCTCACGCACGAGGCCCGAGGGCTGCGGATGCTCTTTGTCCGCAAGTTTTCAGACACGGTGCGCGCGCTGGCCTTCAAGTCACTCATCTCCCGCCTGGGGCTCTCCGCCGCCAGGGATTTTGTAAAGGACAATCGACTAGCGTCATTTTGATCATAAATAGTGACCAAACACCACAATCCATTTCTTTGAAAAGTTCCATAGCTACCAAGCTGAGAGGGTCTCTCTAAAATGAGAGACCCTTTTTCGTCGTCTCCCCCCTAGCCTCGCTCCGTCATGTTTTTCCTCCACTCGCGGGGGCTCTGCCCCGTCATGCGCCTAAAGAAGCGCGTGAAGACCGACTGCTCGGCAAAGTTGAGCTCGGCCGCAATGTCTTGTATGCTGGTGTCTGTGCTGTGGAGCATCTCTTTGGCCGCGAAGGCCACGTTCTCATCAATTATGCGCTTGGGGCTGGTGTTCCGTTGTTGGCAAATTTGGCTCAAGTAGCGCGGGGTGATGGAGAGCCGGTCCGCGAAGTGCTCCACCTCGCGGCTCTCGGCGCTCTCCTGCCTCACCAGATCCAGGAAACGACGAAAAATGTCGGCTTGCCTGTCGGTGGGCAGTTGTGGCAGGTCTTTCCACTTGTCTCGGCAGTTGTCATGGATGTCGTCAAGGTATATGCGCAGCAGCGAGGCCATTTTTTGCCCCTGGTGCGGGTCTTGGTCGCGGCCGCTCAGCGTGGCCGCCAGGGAGTAGACGTGGGTCACCACGCCCTCATAGTCCTCCTCGCTCATGTCCACCACGGGGTTCAGCTTCAGGTGTTTCACCATGTCCAGGTCGGGGCGTATGCCCATCTCGCTGATAAATTTGTGGGTGTAGGCCAATATGGAGCAGCGAAAATTGGGAGACACGCTCATGATGCGCAGCAGCGTCCCGAAGAGCATGACGACCTCGGTCCGAGGCCTGATGTCATAGGTCCGCATGTCCACCTCCACCACGGCCGCGCCGGCCGTGCACACGAAGAGGCACAGGTCGTCAGACTTCTCCGCCTCGGCCATCGGCTCGAAGAGTACGCCCGTCTTGGCCATAAAGCTCCGACCCGCCGGCAGCTGAAAACTCTTTATCATGAGCGAGTTTTTAATTTTATTCGCAATTTGCCATAAAGTTACCGTTTGTTTGACAAATATTAATCTTTCCCGTTCCTAAAATGCACAAAGACCGCAACGTTTGGCAAATTGGGCATTCCACTTTTCTTATGAAATTTGTAGCCGAAAAATAACAACAGCAAGATAAAAGATATGCAGAAGATTGGACTTTATGGCCTGACGGCCATTGCCGCAATCGCGACGAGCTGCCAAGAGGCCCCGCGCCAGCAGCAAGTCAAAGAGTACGCCACCTTCACCGCGCAAGCCACCGACGTGACGGTGTCCGACACCTACTCGGCCTCCATCCGAGGCCGTCAAGACGTTAGCGTCATGCCGCAGGTGGGCGGCACGCTCACCGAGCTGCGCGTCAACGAGGGAGACCGCGTGCGCCGCGGCCAGGTGATGTTTGTCGTGGACCAGGTGCCATATCGCGCGGCCCTCGAGACAGCAAAGGCCAATGTCGAGGCCGCAAAGGCGCAAGTGGCCCAGGCGCAGCTGTCATATGACAGCAAGAAGACGCTCCGAGAGAAAAACGTGGTATCGGAGTTCGACCTCATGACGGCCGAGAACACCCTCCTCTCCGCCAAAGCCGCCTTGGCGCAGGCGAGCGCGCAGCTCACCAACGCGCAAAACAGCCTCTCCTACACCGAGGTGAAGAGCCCGGCCGACGGCGTGGTGGGCGTGCTGCCCTACCGTGTCGGAGCCCTCGTGAGCCCCTCCATGCCCACGCCGCTCACCACGGTCTCTGACAACAACCAGATGTATGTCTACTTCTCAATGAATGAGAATCAGGTCTTGGCCCTCACCCGCCAATATGGCAGCGCAGCCGCGGCCGTCAAGAACATGCCGGATGTGGCTCTCCGCCTCTCCGATGACAGCCTCTACAACCACACGGGACGCGTCGAGACCATAAGCGGTGTCATTGACCAGGGCACCGGCACGGCCCAGCTCCGCGCCATATTCCCCAACCCCGACGGGCTGCTCCTCAGCGGCACGAGCGGCAACGTCATCCTGACCCGCGAGGCCAAGGGCGTCATAGTCATCCCGCAAGAGGCCACCTTTGAGGTGCAGGACAAGGTCTTCGTCTATGAGATTGAGGATGGCAAGGCCTCGGCACACATGGTCTCCGTCTCGCGCCTCAACGACGGTGCCAACTACATTGTCCACAGCGGCCTCAAGGCCGGAGACGTCATCGTGGCCGAGGGTGTGGGCCTGCTCCGTGAGGGCACTCCCATCGCGGCCAAGGGCCAGGCCCAGGCTCCGGCCGCGGCCCCTGCCGAGTAGGCGTTGACGAGAATCATTCGCAAGCGAAGCAACAACACATTGTCATCACCACACAGTGGCGGCGGCCCGCGTGCCTGCCTCCACGCGTTATTCACCAAATAAATGAATCTAAGGACATTCACAGAGCGCCCCATCCTTTCGTCGGTGATCTCCATTGTCATCGTCATTGTGGGCATCATTGGTCTGTTCGCCCTGCCGGTCGAGCAGTTCCCCGACATCGCGCCGCCAACGGTCACCGTCCGCACCACATATTATGGCGCGAACTCCGAGACGCTCCAGAAGAGCGTCGTGGCCCCGCTTGAGGAGGCCATCAACGGCGTTGAGAACATGACCTACATGACCAGCCAGACCTCCAACTCCGGCTACGTCACCATCACGGTCTACTTCAAGCAGGGCACCGACCCCGACATGGCCGCCGTCAACGTGCAGAACAAGGTGGCCACGGCAACGTCGCAGCTCCCCGCCGCCGTCACGCAGGTGGGAGTCACCACCACAAAGAGGCAGACGTCTATGCTGCAGGTCTTCGCCGTCTCCAGCCCCACGGACGAGTATGACGAGAACTTCATATCCAACTATCTGGATATAAACATCAAGCCAGAGGTCAAACGTATCGCTGGCGTCGGCGACCTTATGGTCCTCGGCGGAACCTACACCATGAGAATATGGATGGACCCCGCCAAGATGGCCCAATATGGCCTCGTGCCGTCAGACATCTCCGGTGTCTTGGCCGAGCAGAACATTGAGGCCCCGACGGGAGCCATTGGTGAGAACTCGCCTGAGATGCGCCAATACACCATGCGGTACAAGGGCCGTAAGGTCACCACAGAGGAATTTGAGAACCTCGTCATCAGTTCCAAGCCTGACGGCAGCGTGCTTCACCTCAAAGACGTGGCGCGCATCGAGCTCGGTCAGGACTCGTATAGCTACCAGGGCAAGGTCAACGGCCACCCGGGCGTGGCGGTTCTCGTCTTCCAGACGGCGGGCTCCAACGCCACCGAGGTCAACAACGCCATTGACAAGTTCCTTGAAGAGGCAAAGGCCAGCCTGCCCAAAGGCATCCAGATTGACAAGATCAACGACACCAACGACTTCCTCTACGCCTCCATCCACGAGGTGGTCAAGACCCTCTTCGAGGCCATCTTGCTGGTCATCATCGTGGTGCTGATCTTCCTCCAGAGCCCGCGCGCGGCGTTCATCCCCCTTGTGGGCATCATCGTCTCGCTCATAGGCACCTTCGCTTTCATGTATGTGGCGGGATTCTCGCTCAACCTCATCACCCTCTTCGCCCTCGTGCTTGTCATCGGCACTGTGGTGGATGACGCCATCATTGTGGTGGAGGCCGTCCAGGCCAAGTTCGACATTGGCTACAACTCTAGCCACATGGCCACCAACGACGCCATCAAGGGCATAGCGGGCGCCGTCATCACGTCGTCGCTCGTCTTCATGGCCGTCTTCATCCCCGTCTCGTTCATGGGCGGCACCTCCGGCGTCTTCTACCGTCAGTTCGGCCTCACCATGGCCGCCGCCGTCGGCATCTCGGCCCTCCAGGCGCTCACCATGACGCCTGCCCTCTGCGCCATCATGCTCAAACCGCAGCCCGAGGATGCCCGCACGGGTTTCTGGGGGCGCTTCGGCAAGGTGTTCAACAGGGCTTTTGACGCCTTGCAAAACAAGTATAAGAAGAGCGTCCAGTTCTTCATTCAGCACAGGAAGACCTTCGCCGTGGCCATCCTCCTCTCCATCGTGTGCCTCGTGGTGCTCATGAAAAACACCAAGACGGGCCTCGTCCCCAATGAGGACCAGGGCATGGTCATGGTCAACGTCACCACGGCCTCCGGCAGCTCGCTCAACGCCACGAGCGAGATCGCGGACGAGGTGGGCAAGCGCATCATGCAAATCCCCGGCGTGGAGACGGTCAACCAGACGGCGGGCTACGGCCTCATATCCGGCGTCTCCACCTCGGCCGCCATGTACATTGTCCGCCTCAAGAACTGGGATGAGCGCAAAGACCCGTCGCAGAGCGCCACGGCCATCATCGGCCAGATATACGCCCGCACGGCCGACATCAAGGACGCCTCCATCTTCGCTATGTCACCCGGCATGATCCCGGGCTACGGCACGGGCAACAGCATCGACCTCAACCTGCAGGACAAGACCGGCGGAGACATAACAGAGTTCTACAACCACGCCATGCAATATATGGGAGCCCTCAACCAGAGGCCCGAGATTGCCATGGCCTACACCACCTTCGCCCTCAACTTCCCGCAGTGGGAGGTGGACGTTGACGCGGCCAAATGCAAGCGCGCCGGCGTCTCGCCCGCCACGGTGCTGGGCGTCCTGGGCAGCTACTATGGCGGCTCCTACGTCTCCGACTTCAACCGATTCTCAAAGATCTATAAGGTCATGCTTCAGGCCGAGCCGTCGGCCAGGCGAGACGAGTCGTCGCTCAACTCCATGTTCGTCCGCATGAACAACGGACAGATGGCACCGCTCAGCCAGTTCGTGATCATGAAAAGGGTCTACGGCGCCGAGGTGCTGTCTAGGTTCAATATGTACAACTCCATCGCCGTCAGCGTTATGCCGGCCGATGGCTTCAGCTCCGGCGAGGCCCTGGCCGCCATCAAGCAGACGGCTGACAATGTCTTGCCTAAGGGCTACGGCTACGACTTCGGCGGCATGAGCCGTGAGGAGAACGCCCAGAGCGGCCAGACGGGCGTCATCTTCGGCATATGTATCCTGATGATTTATCTGCTCCTCTCCGCCCTCTACGAGAGCTTCCTCATCCCGTTCTCCGTCATCTTGGCGGTGCCGGCGGGTCTCATGGGCTCGTTCCTCTTCGCCAACATGTGCGGCCTTGAGAACAACATATATCTCCAGACGGGTCTCATCATGCTCATAGGCCTCCTCTCCAAGACGGCCATACTCCTCACGGAGTACGCCGTAGAGCGTCGCAAGGCCGGCATGAGCCTCATCTCGTCCGCCATGAGCGCGGCCAAAGATCGTCTGCGCCCAATCCTCATGACAGTCTTGGCCATGGTCTTCGGCCTCCTGCCGCTCGTCTTCGCACATGGCGTCGGCGCCAACGGCAACCGTTCGCTCGGCACCGGCGTCGTCGGCGGCATGATTGTCGGCACCATTGCGCTGCTCGTCTTCGTCCCCGTCCTCTACATCATCTTCCAGTGGCTCCAGGAGAGGCTCACCCCCAATCAGCCAGAGAGGTCGGAAGACTGGCAGGTGCAAGACGAGACCATAGCCGAGGCCAAGGAGCGCGAGCAGTATCTCGAAGAGAAGAAAAGGAAAGAGAACGAGGCCAAGAACTAAATAAAGCACATTCTGATGAAAAGCATCATATCATTGCCAGGCCTTGCCGCGTTGGCGGCGGTGTCGCTCTCGCTCACGGGCTGTGGCATCTACTCCTCCTACGAGGCAAAAAATGAGGTGCCGGACGGCCTCTTCGGCCAGGCCGACACCGCGCAGGCGCAGCCTGCCGGCCAGTCTTTGGCCAAGGTGGCGTGGCGAGACCTCTTCACCGACCCCCAGCTGCAGGCCGTCATAAGCGAGGTGCTGGAGAAAAACATCGACCTCCAGACCGCGCAGCTCAACATTGAGCAGGCGCAGGCCTCCTACAAGGCCTCAAGGCTCGCTTTCGCGCCTTCGCTCAGTTTCTCGCCAAACGCCGCGCTGGGCAAATATGACGTGGACGGGGCCGAGGTGATCAAGACCTACACCATACCCGTCAACCTCCAGTGGCAGATCGACGCCTTCGGCTCGCTCCGCAACCAGAAGAGGGCCGGCAGGGCCAGCCTCCGCGCCGCGGAAGACGCGCTCCAGGCCACCCAGACGGCTCTTGTGGCAAACACGGCATCGCTCTACTTCTCGCTCCTTATGCTCGACCGTCAGCTTGAGATCGCCGACTCCACGGCCGACGCGTGGAAGCAGACGGTGGAGACCATGCGCGCCATGATGGACGCCGGCATGGCCAACGAGGCCTCCGTGGCGCAGATGGAGGGCACCTACTACTCCATTGTGGCGCAGGTGGCCGACATCAAGGACAACATCGTGGCCGTGCAGAACTCGCTCTGTCTCCTCATGGCCAAGCCGTCGCAGACCGTGGCCCGCGGCAGGCTTGAAGATCAGTCGCTCAACGTGGATCTGACAGCCGGCCTGCCTCTCGACATCATCAGCAACCGCCCCGACATACGGGCGCAAGAGAGGCAGCTTGAGGTGGCCTTCTACTCGGCCAACGCCAGCCGCTCGGCCTACTACCCGTCCATCACCCTCAGCGGCCAGGCCGGATGGACAAACCTCGTCGGCAGCATGGTCATGAACCCCGCCAAGTTCTTCTGGCAGGCCGCGGCCAGCCTCGTGCAGCCCATCTTCCAAAACGGGCAGATCCGCGCCCGCGTCAAGGTGGCCGAGGCTCAGCAAAAGCAGGCCGAGCTGGCGTGGACCAAAGCCGTCCTCGCGGCCGGCAACGAGGTCAACGAGGCTCTCACGGCCTATCAGACTGCAAAGGAGAAGCATGACCTCTACCAGAGCCAGGTCGAGGCCCTAGGCCGAGCCTATGAGGCCACCGACCTCATGATGCAGCACGGCTCCACCACCTACCTCGAGGTCCTGACCGCCAAGCAGTCGCTCCTCTCGGCCCAGCTCTCGCAGACGGCCAACGCCTACGCCGAGCTCTCCGCCGTCATCACGCTCTACCAGGCTGTGGGCGGCGGCGCCCTCTAAGCCCGCATCTTTCTATCTTGTGTTTTGCCGCCGGTCGCCCCCCCCTCTTTCTGGGGGCGGCAGGCGGCCTTTTTTTGTTTTTGGAAGAAAATTTGCTGATGGCTTAGCTTTTCAAAGAGCCGAGACCATATTGTTCCACTCTAACCGGTGTTCGAACTTAACGGCAGAATCTGTGAATACCAAGTTGGCGTACCTTTCGATGAATTGGGATGTGTCGTCCAGTAGTCGCAGGTAATATTTTAGGGTCGGGATTACCCCATTTACCACAAGCTGGCAGCCATGTGTTTTGGAAACTTGATGGATGATGTCTTGGATAGCACCTTTCTCCTCTTCGCGAGGATGCGCGGTGGAGAGAATGTAGTACCGCTTTGCGGAAGAGCGAAGTATTTTCTCTTTGCCCCTGTCTATAATGTCTCGTCCGACGGCTATGTCAAATTTGACTTCCACGGCTTCGAATGACGAGCCGTCCTCATTCGTAATGTCAATGTCTCCGATTCGCCCGCTTTGCAGGTCTGCCGAATTGTGGCTCTCCAGAGGCTGCAGTTTTTTGTCAAGGAATCTCTTTTGCCCCTCGGCTATCAGACATTCATATACGGCGTATATAGCCAGCACAGGCAGCCGAGCAGCTCCGACGGCGTTATATTTGTGGTGAAAGTGCTTGTTCAATAAGTTTACTATGTCTTCAATCAACAAGTTGCGAGGGATGGCGGGTGCAATGGTTTTCTTGTCTCGCTCTATGATTATGCTCTGTAAGAATAGGTCTAGTAGGTTTTCATTCTGCCTCTTGTCGTTTTTCTCTATTGTGTCTATGAGATATAGGAAAGATATTTTGAGGCTATTCGGTCTTATTGCGCCTTTATAGTCAAGGGTATATGCGCTTTTTTGCTCGAATGAACGTGTGAGCCACCCGCTTTCGGCCATACAAGGGAAATTATGTCGACGCAAAAACGGGGTGATGTGATTCGTGTCAAATGTTCTCCCTGAAAAACCGTCTTTAATGCTAGCTTGGTGCTTCCTAATGTCTTGTTCAGGATGGAATATCTTATAGGTTAAGCACGTAAGGGTTACAGCCAATGCGGCTTTCCCGGATTCTGATCTTGACACAACCTCTGCCACGTTCTTTTGCGAGCTTTCTGGCACGGATGTCGCCGCTGTCTCTTTCCCCGAGGCTTTTTCCATTGCGGCGTTGTAGCATTGCTCCAGCCACTTGTCAACGTCTGTCTCTCCTGCGTTGCCGCTCATAACAATTGTTCTTTTATCTGTTTGGCAATTCCTTGAATCATAGGTATGCATACGGAATTGCCGCACTGACGGTATTCTTCGCTCAGGCTCGTGTCCTTTATGAATTTGTCGGGAAAGCCCATAAGGCGGTAGCACTCGTTGATCGTCAGTTTCCGAACACGCCCGCGGTCTAGCACCCAAAAGCGCCCCGAAGTCTCTTGTGAGGGCAGCGCCGGGTGGATGCCCTCAACCGAATATATCCTGTTAGGCTGTTTGTGAACCCGTGAGAGGTGTTCTGTGCCCGGGCGGATGCCGTTTTTGCGTATGTTCTTGTTTCTGTAGCCAACGAACAGCAGTCCCGATGGTTGTTGCCGCACTTGGCTTAGCAGAGTGTAGGGCTCGTCAAGGTATTCGAATTTTGTCTCATCGTTGTCTGCCACGTCTCGTATGGTTTTGCGAGGCCGCGTTGACACTTTTGAGAAATCAAATATTTTCTCCTTGCTCGCAATGATTATTATTCGTTCTCTGTTTTGCGGTACTCCGAAGTCAGACGCATTAAGGACTTTCCAAGAGTACATATAGCCCAGAGCTGTAAGTCCGGCAAGGATGGTTTTGAGAGTGTTCCCCTTGTCGTGGTAGACAAGCTGTTTTACGTTTTCTAGAAATACCACTTTCGGCCGCTTGACCTTTACGATTCGAAACACCTCGTAGATAAGTGTTCCGCGAGTGTCCTCAAACCCTTTCATCTTGCCCGATATGCTGAAAGGTTGGCACGGGAAGCCCGCGGTCAGCACATCATGGTCGGGGATGCACTCTGAGGCTATTCTCTTAATGTCTCCGTACGGGTACTCCCCATAGTTTTGCTCATACACGCGTTGGGCGTGCGGGTTGAATTCCGAAGAAAAAACGCATTCACCACCCTCTTCTTGTAGTGCTATGCGAAAGCCTCCTATGCCAGCAAAAAGGTCTATGAATTTGAATGATGGGGCCGGAGACGGCGGGAAGGGGACATCCTGACTAAGATCAACAGCCCCGCCTGCTTCAATTGCATGTTCCATCGAGTCAACAACTGATTGTGACACCGTGCCGCGCAGATGTGTGTCGCCCGCGAGGGCGGCCGCATTCGTCATAAAAGCTCGGTCATTGCCGGTAAACATGTTGGCGAATCTCTCTTGATACTCTGACAGCCTCATTTTGTCTTCATTGATTCAGTAAGCAAAGTTAGCCACTAATCCCATAAAGCCTCGCCCCCCCCGACCCTCTTTTTTCTCCCGCCCGAGGCCCTTTTGTTACGGTATTTTAATAATTTTATGCCCGTGAATCATCAGGAGTTCCATTTCGCCTTGGGGGAGCCGGGGCGCGCTGTCGCCACCTACACCGTGGATGGCGAGGTGGCAGAGTTCGAGCTCTCCAACGTCTGCAACCCGTTGGGAGACATGCTCTGCGCCTTGGCGCAGATGCTCACCAACCCATCCCACCTGTGGGAGGGGGCGGCAACCGCCGCCTTCGTCTGGTATGCCGAGCAGGAGAGCTACAACTGGACTTTGGCGGTGGACAAAGACGAGAACCTGACCGTGAGGGTCACACAGTCTTGCGAGTTCTTCGGAGACGATGAGGTGGAGCTCGTCAGCTGCCGCTGCCGGGTGGAGGATTTCGTCTTGTGCATTGTCCGCGGGCTGGACCCTTTCATCAAGAAAATGGGGCTGCTCAACTATTTCCAACAGTGGCAGACGGCGGAGTTCCCCATCACATACCTCCTCATCCTCAAGAGGCACCTGGTCGAGAGGGGGCTGTGGGGCGCCGAGGGTGACGACGCGGTCAACCTGGCCTCCGAGATAAGCCTCCTGCTCCGCTAGAGACGGTGACTATTCCGACCACTTTTCGCCAACAATCACTAACTTTGAGGTAACAAGACTGCAACACATAACAATACATGGTCAAGCGATACGATTTCCTGGTCATCGGCTCCGGCGCCGCCGGTCTGACCTACGCCCTCAAAGTGGCGCCATACGGCAAGGTGGCGCTCATCTCCAAAACCACGCTAGACGTCACCAACACCAGCAAGGCGCAGGGTGGCATAGCGGCCGTCACCAGCTCGGTAGACGACTTTGAGAAGCACATTGTAGACACCCACATAGCCGGGGCCGGCATATGTGACCCCGAGGTCGTCCGTATGGTCGTGACCCACGCGCCGGCGCAAATTGAGCAGCTCCTCAAGTGGGGCACCGACTTCGACAAGAAGAGCGACGGCCAGTTCGACCTCCACCGCGAGGGCGGGCACTCCGAGTTCCGAATCCTCCACCACGAAGACAGCACAGGTGCCGAGATTCAGCGCGCGCTCATATCGCAGATCAAGAGCCACCCCAACATAGACGTCTTCGAGAACCACTTCGCCGTCAACATCCTCACCCAGCATCACTTCGGCCGAAACAACGAGCCCTGGATGAAAGACATTGACTGCTACGGCGCCTACGTCCTCAATGAGGCCACGGGAGAGGTCATCACCTTCCTCTCCAAAGTCACCATGATGGCCACGGGCGGCATCGGAAACGTATATCAGGTCACCACCAACCCCACCATCTCCACCGGAGACGGCATTGCCATGGTCTTCCGCGCCAAAGGCGTCATACAGAACATGGAGTTCGTCCAGTTCCACCCCACCAGCCTATACAATCCCGGAGAGAGGCCCAGCTTCCTCATCACCGAGGCCATGAGGGGCTACGGCGGACAGCTCCGCCGCAAAGACGGCTCCACATTTATGGAGAAATATGACAGCCGCGGAAGCCTCGCGCCAAGAGACATCGTGGCCCGCGCCATAGACAACGAGATGAAAATCTCAGGCGACGACTTCGTCTACCTCGACGTCACGCACAAAGACCCAGAGCAGACGAAGCACCACTTCCCCATGATATATGACAAGTGCCTCTCCCTGGGCATTGACATAACAAAAGACTACATCCCCGTCACGCCCGCCGCGCACTACCTCTGCGGTGGCATCAAGGTCGATCTCCGAGGCCGCTCGTCCATCAACCACCTCTACGCCGCCGGGGAGTGCAGCTGCACGGGCCTCCACGGGGCCAACAGGCTGGCCTCCAACTCCCTCCTCGAGGCTCTCGTCTACGCCGACGTGGCGGCCACGGACTCCATAGAGGTGATGCGTCACACACAGTGGCGCGAGGACATCCCCGAGTGGAACAACGATGGCACCGTGCACAACGAGGAGATGGTGCTCATCACCCAGGCCAACCAGGAGGTTGAGACCATCATGAGGAACTATGTGGGCATCGTCAGGAGCAACGTCCGCCTCAAGAGGGCCCACGACCGTCTCGAGATCATCTACCGCGAGACGGAGGAACTCTACCAGAACAGCCACATTAGCCAGAAACTCTGCGAGTTGCGCAACAAGATCAACATTGGCTACCTCATCATCAAGATGGCGCAGAAACGCCACGAGAGCCGAGGCCTCCACTACACGCTCGACTATCCCGAGCGAAACAAGAAACTGGACACCTATCCCATAGACTAGCCCTCTTGCTAACCGTCCAAGCCCCGCTATGCGCCTAGCCGCGTGGCGGGGCTTCTTGATAATTATTGTATCTTCGCGGCAGTTGGCGCATGGTGCGCCAACATTTCCGCAAAATCGTTATGGTAAAGATGTTCCTGCTCGTGGCCGCGCTCTTGGCCGTAGGCCTCGCGCTGCTCTCTATAAACATATTGCTTCGCAAAAACGGCACGTTCCGCTCCGAGGATGTCGGGACGAATAAGGCCATGAGAGACAGGGGCATACCCTGCTACCGCGCCCAAGACAAGATTGAGCGCAAGAAGCAGTCGACCATCGCCGAGATGATGAAATGAAAAAACGAGATGATGAAATGAAAAAACGAGATGATGAAATGAAAAAACGAG